>NZ_AP013042.1:734717-1102075 GCF_001547755.1 endosymbiont of Bathymodiolus septemdierum str. Myojin knoll
TATCTGGGGTGGATATGGTGCTGATTGCGACACCAGTGAACAGTTTTCAATCGGTGTTGGAGATGATTAAGCCTCATATTGACGAGAATGTGATTATCTCGGATGTTGGCAGCACCAAAGGTAGTGTAATTGCGATGGCGAAGGCAGTTTTTGGCATAATGCCATCGAGATTTATTCCTGCACATCCGATTGCAGGCAAGGAAAAAAGTGGAGTAGAGGCGGCGGACGCTACTTTGTTTAAAGGCAAGCGGGTGATTTTGACACCAACGGAAAATACCGATACGCAGGCGCTTATAACGGTGAGTGATTTGTGGGAAAGTATAGGTGCAAGGGTGGAAGTACTGGACGATAAAATCCACGATGATTTGTTAGCAATGACCTCACACCTGCCACATATGTTGGCATTTTCATTAATGGATTATTTGATAAACAGTGATGCCAGTGCGCTTAATTATGCGGCGGGTGGTTTTAAGGATTTTTCGCGTATTGCTTCGTCAGATGCGTCGATGTGGCGAGATATTTGTATTAATAATGCAGATGAAATTGTTAAGCATATTGAGGGCTTCCAAAGGAATCTAAGTCAAATTTCAGACTTAATTAAAGGCGCTCAAGCGCAAGAAATAGAATCATTATTTGTAAATGCAAAAACAGCAAGGGACAATTGGTTAAATGAGTAAATTTATAGCGCAACCTACCAACACACTTCATGGCAACCTAAAAGTACCGGGTGATAAGTCTATTTCGCATCGTTGTATTATGCTCGGTTCATTAGCGAATGGCATCACAGAAGTCAGTGGTTTTTTACAGGGTGAAGATGCTTTGGCAACGCTAAAGGCCTTTCAGGCGATGGGGGTTGATATTCAACGAGAGGGTGATAAAGTCACAATTCACGGTGTTGGTCTACATGGGTTGAAAAAGCCAAATACAGCACTTGACTTAGGTAATTCAGGGACTTCGATGCGATTGATGTTAGGAATTTTAGCGGCGCAAAAATTTAGTACAGAGTTGAAGGGTGATGTATCTTTGTCTAAGCGACCAATGGGCAGAGTGATTGACCCATTGATGCAGATGGGTGCGGTGATTGGGAGCAATCAAGGTAAGCCACCTTTGAAAATTAAGGGCGGTCAGTCGCTTAAAGGTATTCATTATGATTTACCAGTGGCTTCGGCGCAGGTAAAGTCTTGTGTTTTATTAGCAGGTTTGTATGCGCAGGGTGAGACTTGTGTGCTTGAACCAGAAACCACACGCGACCATACTGAACGAATGTTGAAGGGGTTGGGATATCCAGTAAATGTTGTTGATAATAAAATGTGTTTAACAGGTGGTGGCAAGTTGACTGCTACGCAATTTCAAGTACCAAGTGACATTTCATCGGCTGCCTTTTTTATGGTAGCGGGGTGCATTGCACCGCAATCAGACATTGTTTTAAAAGGGGTTAATATCAATCCAACCCGTACAGGTGTTATCGATATTTTAAAACTAATGGGTGCAAATTTAGAATTGTTAAATAAACGAGAAATTGGTGGCGAATTATTGGCTGATATCCGTGTGCAATCATCAAACTTGAAAGGTATTCAAATCCCATCAGAATTGGTGCCATTGGCTATTGATGAATTTCCAGTTATTTTTATCGCTGCCGCTTGCGCTCAGGGTGAAACCGTTTTAACAGATGCCCAAGAACTCCGCGTTAAAGAGTCAGACCGCATTCAAGTAATGGCAGATGGCTTGAATATTTTAGGCATTCAAAATCAAGTATTAGAAGATGGTATTAAAATTCAAGGTGGCAGCTTCCAAAAACCAACGGGCGTAATTCAATCTCACCACGACCATCGCATCTCTATGTCCTTTGCAATGGCATCAGCCCGATGTCAGTACCCAATAGAAATTGATGGGGTTGATAATGTGGCAACTTCTTTCCCTAATTTTGTTGAATTGACAAACTCTATTGGGATGAAAATTGTACAGAGATAGACAGAAAAAAGGCACTCAAATGAGTGCCTTTTTTTGTTTAAAATTTAGAATTAAGTTTTAATAACCACCTTTGCGCTTAGTCTCAGGCAGTCCAGCGATTTTACCCGCTTGCTTTGCAGGACCTTTAGGGAACAAAGTGTACAATTCTTTCGTTGTTAATTTACCATCCCAGTCAGCCTTCAAGCCTTTAACCATGTTGCGCTCGTTAGGTTGGTTTGCGTTATTGTTGATATATTCTTCACGCAAAAAAGCAATTAATTTAAAACTTTCGTCTGTTAAGTTAACACCTTCTTCTTCTGCAAACTCGCGTGCAACATCTTCATTCCAGTCATTAAGGTCAACCAAGTAACCGTGTCCGTCTCTTTCTAAATCAGCTAATGCCATTTTTGATTTCTCCGTGATTAAATAAATGAATTATTATATAATAAACCCTTTATCCTTTGACCATTATTTTTATATGACTATTGAAAATGCTTCTTCTTTTTTAGCTTGGGATGTTTCCTCTTATCTTGCGGTATTCTTAATAATGGCTTTTATTATTGTCGTGACTGATCATTTTTTTATGGGTGGGTCAGTGGTTAATGCGCCAACGACGAAAAAATCTTTACTAGGTAAATGGTTGTATTTTGTTTGTTTCTTAAAATTAAATAAATCGAAAAAATATTTACATCGCTCTAAAATCGTACAGCTTTCAGCAGAGTTTTATCCTATGTTGTTATTGATTTTTGCATTAAGAGGTTTTATCGTAGAACCGTTTAGAATCCCATCTAATTCAATGATGCCGACTTTTTTAACTTATGATTTTTTATTAGTAGATAAAATTTCTTACGGCATTCATTTACCTATTTTAAACACAGAATTGCTAGATATTGGCGACCCAGAGCGGGGCGATGTAGTGGTGTTTAGGTATCCTAATTACGAAAAACGCAGCACTTACAAGGGTGCAGATTTCATTAAGCGTGTGATTGGTTTGCCAGGCGATAAGATTGAGTATATCAATGATCAGCTGACTGTAAACGGTGAAGCGGTTGAGTATAAAAAAATTGGCACTTATTCAGGTATTGAGAAAGGTATTGAAATGACAGGATATAGGCATGTGCGTGAGCTGTTGGGCGACAACCCACATGATGTGTTACTACACCCTCGCAAAAATTCTCGGAGCGTGAGATTGGTTGTACCTCAAGGGCATTATTTTGTAATGGGGGATAATCGTGCAAATAGTAGTGATAGTCGTTTTTGGGGGTTTGTACCCGAGAAGTATATTATTGGTAGGGCCTTTTATATTTGGGCACATGGTGATATTGGCGGGTTATTTTCTAGCAGCCCATTAAAAGCCTTAAAAACTTTTACATTTAGTAGAAATGGCGTTATTGACTAAATAAAGTTAAATTATTAAAGGAAAAATTTATTATTGAATGTGCTTTAGGATGGCGTTAAACTCGTCTTTGCTTTGATAATGAATGACAATCCTGCCTTTGTCATTATCGCCTTTAATTTCAGTTTTTGAATTAAGTCTTTTGCTTAAGGTATCTGACAATGTTTTAATGTGAGGGTCAACGGCAGTACTCTTAACGGGTTTTGGATTTAGGATGCGTTTAACCAATTCTTCTGTTTGTCGCACGGATAAAGATTTCTTTATCACTTGATTGGCTGCTTCTAATTGTTGCTCTAGATTTAATGACAATAAAGTACGACCGTGACCCATCTCTATTTTTCCACTACTTAGCAGGCTTTTTACATCGTCGCTGAGTTGTAATAAACGGATTAAATTACTCACACTTGAGCGCGACCGACCAACCACTGTTGCCACCTCTTCGTGGGTCATTTTAAAGTCTTCGATTAATTGTGTTAATGCCTTAGCCTCTTCAAGCGGTGTTAATGATTCGCGTTGAATGTTCTCAATCAGACCAATAGCCAACGCTACTTGGTCGTCAATCTTACGGACAATAACAGGGACTTCTTTCAGCCCTGCAATTTTAGCAGCACGCCAGCGTCTTTCACCGGCAATGACTTCATATTTATCATAGGTAATTTTGCGAACAACCAAAGGCTGAATAACCCCCTGGGCAGAGATTGAGTTTGCAAGCTCTTGCAGGGTTTCAGGGTCAAAATCATCTCTCGGCTGAAATTTTCCGCGTTGAAGTTCATTTACACCCAGCATTATTAGGTTATTATCAGGCCGCTCATTATTGGTCGATTGCCCTAATAATATGTCTAATCCGCGTCCTAATTTTGAAGAATTTGCCATCTGATTTAATTAATTAAAATTGTTGTTTTTCTAACCACTTCGCTTGCCAATGATACATACGAAATCGAGCCTTTGGACGATCTTGCGTAATTAATAGCTGCTTGTCCGTGACTTGGCGCTTCTGCTAATTTTACATTTCTTGGGATGATAGTCTTGAATACTTTACTAGAAAAGTATTGTTGTAATTGCACCGAAACTTCATTCGACAAGTTGTTGCGTACATCATACATGGTTCTAACCAATCCTGTTATTTTTAAAGAAGCATTGGTGGTTGCCTGAATTTTTTCAATGGTTTGCATTAAAGCACTCAATCCTTCTAAGGCATAATACTCACATTGCATTGGAATAATAATGCCATTCGATGCCGTAAATGCATTAATCGTGAGCATATTCAATGAAGGTGGGCAGTCAATAATGACATAATCATAGTTGTCGTCAACGATAGCAAGCGCTTCTTTTAATTTGTATTCTGAGTGACTATTTTGTAGTAGAGCAATCTCAGCGGTAATTAAATCGGTGTTAGAAGGGATGACATCAATATCAACAGCATCTGAATAAGTAATAGATTCTTCAATGCTACATTCACCTAATAACAGTTCACATGTAGAGTTTGACAGTTTGTTTTTGTCAATACCACAACCCATGGTTGCATTACCTTGCGGGTCAATATCAATTAATAAGACTCGTTTTTTAATGGTTTTCAATGCGGCACTTAAATTCACAGCAGTGGTGGTTTTACCCACACCACCTTTTTGATTTGCAATTGCAAGAACGATAGCCATTTTATTTTTTTAATACCGTGAGTGCTTTGAGTAAATTTCGAGCCTGAAGGATAAAATAGTCTTTTTCAAGTCTGTCTAACGCCTTCTTATTTTCTTCTGATTTCTTACTTTCTTGAGCGTTTAGAATTTCTTTGGTAGAGAGTTTGGTTGGATCTTCTATTTCCAAATGTCCCTCTAAATCGCTTTCCGAAGTCTCGGTAATACTGTCCTCTTTTTCATCACCTAATTTGATGTTTTTAAGCTTGATGTCTGGCTCTATGCCTTTGGCTTGAATGGATCGGTCGTTTGGTGTGTAATATCTTGCTGTGGTTATTTTTAGACCGTAGCCACCTTTTAACGCAAGAATGGTTTGCACCGAACCTTTGCCGAAAGAGGTGCTACCCATAATGATGGCGCGTTTATGATCTTGCAGAGCACCAGCAACAATTTCTGAAGCGGAAGCAGAGCCTTTATTGATTAAAACCACCATTGGGGAGTTATCTAAGATATCACCAGCATCAGAGATAAATTTGGCATTTGAACCAGGAATTCGACCTTTGGTATAGACAATAATACCTTTATCGTCCAAGAATAAGTTGGAAACATCAACAGCACCATTTAACACGCCACCTGGGTTATTTCTTAAATCAAGAATAAGAGAATTTAGGTCGCCATCGTTTTCCTCTTTTAAGCGTTGAATGGTTTTTTCTAATAAATTAGCTGTCGGACTTTGAAAGCTAGAAATACGCACATAACCAATACCGTCTTCAAGTAAAAAACCTTTGACTGACACAATGGTAATGATTTCACGGGTAATTTTGACCACAAAAGGTTTGGCGTTCTTACGCAAAATAGTAATACTGATATTTGTTCCAGCTTTGCCACGCATAAGACTAACACCTTCTTCTAGTGTCATGCCACGCACAAGCTTTCCATCAATTTTTATAATCTTGTCACCCGCCTGAATACCCGCCCTGTAAGCGGGCGTATCGTCAATTGGGGAAATCACTTGAATAGCGTCATCCTTTTTAGTAATGACGATACCCAATCCGCCAAATTTACCAGAGGCACTCTCTAATAGCGTTTTTTGTTCTTTTGGTTCTAGGTAAACAGAGTGCGGATCAAGCCCACTAACCATGCCTTTAATAGCATTGGTAAATAATTTTTTGTTATCAATCTCTTCTACATACAGTCCTTTAATTTTGCTGTAAGTAACGGTAAATGCCTTAAGGTCCTTGAAAAAGGCTTCTAATTTTTCCTTTTCTTTGTTAGAATCGGCTGAGGCAGGGGCGCTCAATACAAAGAACGCGGTAATGATAACTAAGAGGGTTGAGTTTTTAAATTTATTTAATAAAATCATAATATAATTATTCACTTATAAAGAATTGAAGGTTAAAAATGGATATAATATATTGAATAAAATATCCATCAAGTTGTTTTTGGATTTTACTTGTTTTTTGTTTTAAGGTAACGGAGAAAAAAATGAAAAAATTAAATAATGTGTTATTGGTGTTTGTACTTTTGGTATCGTCAGTCGTATATTCAGCAGAGGTACAGAGAGTGACAACGATAGAAAACCCAGTTAAAGTCATACAGTCAACTATTGTTAAGCTTAATCAGTTAACAACCGCAACGATTTACTCTCCACAAATGATGGGTTTTTTGGTTGAACAAGAGATTACCCCTTTGTTCGATTTTGAGCACATTGCCACTGAAGTTTTATCAATAAGTCGTATTAACTTAGGTGAAGAAGAGACAGAGTTTTTCGCAAATAGGATTAAGAAAAATGTCATTAACACCTTGATATCAAAATTGGCAAGAAGTCACACAGGTTCATTTTATTTTGTCTCTGCAAGACCAACTATACAGAATAATATTATCGTTAGATTGAGTGCAAAAGGGTATTCTAGATTTGCGCTTAACTTAGACTTGTTTTTCCATCAGAGCAAGTCAGGAAAATGGCAAATTTTTGATGTTGCATTAGGCCACGATAGTTTGGTTAACTATTATCAAAGAGTGGTGCGTAGTAAAGTAAGAAGGTATGGCGTGTATGGCATGCTAGGTAGAATTTAATTTATATAAATAAAAAAAATAGAATGGAATTATTAGAAAGAAACGAAGACATTGAAAAGGCAACAAACGCCTTGAAGGCGATGGCACACCCATTGCGTCTAAAGATTTTATGTGCGTTAAAAAGTGATGAATTGCCTGTGCTTGAAATCGTTGAACAGGTTGGCTCATCCCAATCTAATATTTCACAGCATATTGAAATCTTAAGAGTCAAAAATATTATTGAATCTCGACGCGACGGTAATCGAATTTTATGCAAGGTTAAAGATACAAAAATTTTGAAATTAGTTGCCAATATGCAAGCGGTTTTTTGCTCAGGAAGTTAGCTAATTGATAGTTTATGCGCTCGTAGCTCAACTGGATAGAGTATTGGCCTCCGAAGCCAAATGTTGGGTGTTCAAATCACCTCGAGCGCACCATACATAAAATCCTTTATATATAAGGCATAACACACATAAACACACCTTGATATAGCACTACATTTTAAGTATAAATTTACTAAAAATGTAATAATAGTGTAATATTTAATCTTGTTTTCACAATACAGGAATTAAATAAAATGGATATTACAGGCACACAATCAAAACAAATTAGAGAGGATTTAAACCTTTCACAAAACAAAACTGCTCAAGGCTCTAGGGTTAATCGTGGGTATTTATCAATGTTTGAAGCGGGGGTGTTTCAACTACCCGAACATTACAAACAACAACTGATTAATTTTTACGCCTCACAAGGCTATCTATTCACTCAAAATGAGATGATTATTGATAATGGCTATATTGATGAGCCGATAGATGTAAATGATGATAATCGCTATTATGAAGAAGAAAGCTGCACAGAAAATAATAATGTAACTTTTAATACAACCCAAAGTGTAGACAAAGAAATAGTAGAAACATCGAAAATTGCCATCAATCCAAAACTAGCTAATGCAATACTGGTAATTACTACTTTAACGATTTTTCATCAAATTGCTAAAAATAACGGCTTTGATATTTTTGATTGGATTGATGATAAATTATCATCCAAGAAAAACAACGATTATTTTGATGGGTTTTATTAACTTATTAAATAAATCAACTAACAGGGATTTTGTGAACAATTTTTCTTAGTGTGAAATATGCAAATTTATAAACTTTCATCACATCTTCATTTGGCTCTACTTCGCTATGAAAAAGTGCATTTCTTAGCTTGTATAGAATTACCATATAGCCTTGATAAATACCTTTAATAATTTTACCTTGCTCCATACTGTCATATTCATCAAAAGATTTTAATTTATCTAATTCTTCTATTAAATTTACTGTGTATTTTGATACAAAGCCTATAATTTCAGATTTAACTTTTTCTTTTTGAGTTTTGCTTATTTTTGCATTAATTATAACTTGATCTAAATCATCATAAGAAAAAGGGTTTGACTGATATTTTTTAACTGTAAATGTAAATTTATCACCATCAATTGCTTTAATAAAATATTGAGTTTTATTAAATTTTTGATTAAATACATCTTTTACCTCGTGCTTGCCAATTTTTACTACTGATAAATTAATAACTTTACCGTTATTCATTATTTCTGTTGCAGTTATTGCATCTCGCAAGGCAATTAAATCATCTTTAAAATGTTTTCCAGAATTAACTAACCCCTCAAACTTTCCTAAAACAATGATATTTCCTTGAATTTCTTGTATTTGCTCCGTGTCATTGTTGTTTGGATATTTGCATTTAAGATAAGCATTAAAGGCAAAATAAGCCTTAGTAAAATAGACATAATAATCTATATCAATAGACTCTCTATAAGTTTTAAATTTGTTCATTGATTAACTTTTTGGCTTGGGTTTCATCTTGCTCAATTGCCATTTCAACCGCTTTTTTGGCGAGTTCTAAAAGTTGCCTTGACTCTTCTTTTAGTTTAAAAGATTTTTTGATTTTTTCTTCTATTTGGGTTTGGGTTTTACTGTCTATGATAGGAATTAAAACCTCTCCTATTTCTGATGGCTTCCAATGTTTGATAATTGAGCCTCCTGCGTCTCTTTGACTTTGCATTTGCACAACCAAACTATTTAAAATTAAAGTTAAATACTCACTAAAAATTTTCTCTTTATATTTACTCTTAATTGTTAAATGCAGTAACGCACCAGATGTAATAAAATTAGTATTTTTTTTAACATTATAAGCAATGCCAACCGTTCCATCTTTTGATAATAAAATAGTGTCTTTTTTAGGTTGCAATTTTTCTAACACTTCATCATCAAATAATGTTTTTGATAAGTGAATATCAGGACTTGATAAGCCAAATTTTGTAATATTTGAAACCCTTACAAAAGGAATGCCACTTTCTTGATAAGCATCACTTCCTGGTTCTATGGATTTTTGAATATTAACAACATTATCTAAAATGTCATATTTTGTGCTTTTAACTTTATCAATTATTTCATCATATTTTGGCTGGTAATATTCGCTATCAAGTCGCCCACTAACCTCAAAACTCTCACTAAATGACTTAATGGCGATATTTTCATTTGATGGCTTAAAATTTAGTAAATCTAATTCTGTTAATAAAAGATTTTCTGCTTCACTATAAAACTTTTTACTTTGTTCAATTTTATTTTGAGATAATTTAACTAATTCTTGTATTTTTAATTGAAAAGAATTTGATACAACGGGTATTGGTATTTTTTTCATATCACCAACATTTAATTTTGGCTGAGCATTACCACTGATTCGTCTTAAAATTAGATTTTGAGAATATAATGAATTTAAATAAACTAAAATATAAAATTTTTCACTATCTATAAAATTTAATAGTTTAATACCTAAGTTATTTTCACTTATATTACAAGTTCCTATTTCTTCATCTACTCTTGCAATAAGTCCTATTGTATTACCTACTTTTGACATAACTAAATCATTCAGAAATAATTGTGAATTTTTTAATAAAAGATTATTTTCATCTGATATGTAAACAAGAGTATCTTTCTTAATTATAAACTTATCTTTTAAATTTTCAACTCGTACAAAAGCCACCCCTTTATCTAAATAACTATGGCTTTTAAGCGTTGAACCAAAAGGACCACTTACAACATTCTCTAAATAAAAATACTTTTTAGTTTTAAGTAATTTATCAAAATATAAACTTTTTTTATTAAAAAATTCGCTATCTATTCTTTGAGTATCATTGCCCTCTAAAACCTCACTAAGCCTAAGTTCAACTATTTCCAGCCCATCCAACAACGCCTGATATTTGGCGTTATTAAATGGGCTTAGGTCTTTCCCACAAAAGAAAGTTGTTCCTTTTTAGCAAATTCGGTAAATGCTTCGGCTATTCCATCGTTTGTAATTCCATCATGATTAAATAAATCGTGGTCAATAATTAAATGGTCGTGTTTGTCTAACTTGTTTGAACCATCATCATTTTTAACATAGATTTTTTCGCCTGAATTGTCTTTGCTAGGCTTGGACATGGTGGCAAAAAAGATATTGTAGTCATCAGTTTTGGGGCATAATTCATCATCCCATTTTTGCACCAATAAAACACTGGTTTTTGTGCCTGTGTGTGGCTTAAACACATTGCCATGAAGTCCTACAACTGCTAATATCCTACAACGCTCGGCGATAAAATCACGGATATTTTTATCACTAGAATTATTAAATCTACCTTGTGGCAAAACTACTGCCATTCGTCCGCCACTTTTTAGCATATCAAGATTGCGTTCAATAAAAAGTATATCTCTGCCTACTTTGGTTTGATATTTACCATTGGGTTTTTTACCTAGTTCGTAACGATGCAAAATTCTACCTTCTTTGATGTCTCCTGCAAAAGGCGGATTTGCCATAACGATATCAAAGTTAAATTCTTTATTTTCTTTTTTAACTTTTCTTAATTTTTTAAGTCTTTTCCAGCCTTCAAAATAGGTATCTTGCCAGTCTTCGTCTTTGGCATTTTCATCCCATCTTTCAAAATCAAGTGAGTTCATATTTAAAACATTAGTATGTCCATCACCTGCGATAATGTTTAGCATTCTTGCTACTCGCACTGATTTTTTGTCAAAATCAATGCCAAATACTTTTTCTTTTACATAATTTAATGCCCTAGGGTGTTTTTCTTCTGCTGTGAATAAGTGGCTTTCTGTAATACCTTCGTCTTGATATATTTTTTTCCACACTTCAAAAACACTATGAATAGGAAAACCACAACTACCTGCTGCGGTATCAATCATTGTTTCATATTCTTGTGGATTAAGCATTTTCACGCACATATCAATCGCATATCTTGGGGTGAAGTATTGCCCTTTTTCACCTTTTGAATTTTTATTGACTAAATATTCAAAGGCATCATCAATCACATCTAAATTAGAATTAAACAGTTTTACATCTTGCAAAGATGATACACATACTGATAGGTGGCTTGGGGTTAGCTCGATAGTTTCATCTTCTTTAAAAATACCACTCCATTTTGTTTTAGCATTAGTAAATAATTTTTCTATTTTTTGTTTAAGTTCGCCATCACTTTCCCCGTAGTTTCTAAATTCTAGAGTTTTGGTGAGTTTTCTAGTATTTTGCAACTCATCAAAAAGTTTAATAAATATTAGCTTAAACACCTCTTCAAAGACATCCACCCCTGCATTAGCCAAAACTTCATCTTCCATATCCAGCACAATATTTTTAAGGCTTCTTCTTTGGGTTTTTAAGATGTCTTTTTTGATTAAATCATCAATCGTAAACTCTTCTTTTAAAACATCTCTTAATGATTGGTTAGCAAGCGGGATATTAGGGATTGGTTCAAAATAATTTGGGTCTTTTCGATGATAATAAACCGTTTGTTCGCCATTACTCCAAACTGCCATGGTTGCCCCAGTGGAATTACAATAACTTTTTAATTGCTCTTTGCCATCTTTTAGTTTTGGTTTTTTAACTTCAATAACAATATAGGGCACGGTTGGCTGTATTTTATCCATAATGACAATATCAGCACGCTTTACCTCACGCCCAAAATGTACGGAAAACTCTATCTGCATACGACTATAAGGATAATCATAATCTTTGTGTAGGGATAATAAAAACAGCTGTCTTACAACTTCTTCAGGTTTGATTTGAATATCTTTTTTACGGACTAAGCAATTGATAAAATTCGCTTGCTTGCCTCTAACTTCTTTTTGAAAAATAAGCGATTCAATTTCTTGAATATGCCCATCTTTAAATTGAGTTAGTTTGTAATTAGTATCTTGTAATATTTCACTTATTTTCATAACTCACCTTTTTTAGTTTGCGGGTAATTTTTCCCATTTTTTCAACATAGTTTTTAAGCTATGTTGCTTTTTTCTACCTTTTTACCCATATTAAATAAATATGAGTAATTTATTACATTTTTTACCCATATGTTTAAAACATGAGTAATTTTTAGCGTTTTATACGCTTACGCCATCTTTTAATAAATACCATAGTTGATGGTTAATAAAATACTTGCTCCTACCAATTTTTACGCTTTCTATTAAACCTATACCCTCTAAATCATTTAGGTATTTTGAGGCGGTTTTTCTAGTAATATTTAGCTCACTCACTAAAAAATCAATTTTGGTATAAGGGTGATTAAACAATGCTTCCACTAAATCTTTGCTGTATATTTTTGGCAACTTCTCTTTGATGATTTCTTTGTCTTCATTCATTAAAGAAACAATATCGTAAATTACTTCAGTGGTTTGTTTTGCTGTTTGCTCTACTGCTTCTAGCATGTACAAAATCCACGCTTGCCAGTTGCCTTTGGTGTGGACTTCTTGCAACAATTGATAGTATTTTGCCTTATGGTTGATGATGTAGCCACTTAAATACAATACAGGCAAATCCAGTAAATCATTTAACATTAAATATAGGATATTGATAATTCTACCTGTTCTGCCGTTGCCGTCATAAAATGGGTGTATCGCCTCAAACTGATAATGAATGATAGCCATATTGATAAGGCTGTCTAAATCATTTTTCTCGTTAATATACGCTTCAAGGTTGGTTAATAATTTGACGATTTCTTGATGGTTTTGTGGTGGCTCATAAATCACCTCACCTGTTTTATCATTTTTTAGCTTAGTGCCTGCTTGGGTTCTGATGCCTGCATTGTTATTCTCTAAAATACTTTGAATTTTTACAATATCATTAATCGATAAAATACCGTTTTTAATCAGTTCCACCCCTTGCAATAAAGCACTTTGATAGTCTTTGACTTCTTTTGCCCCTTTGGTGGCACTTTTTAGGTCTAAATCTGCCTTATAAAGCTCATCGTGAGTGGTGATAATGTTTTCAATCTCGCTACTGTCTTTCGCTTCTTGTAAGGTTAAGGCATTAATCAAAATAAAACGATTAGGGACGCTTTTTGCCGTTTCATTGAGAATTGCCAGCGCTCTATTAGCACTAATGGATTTTTTTAAAATCTCTTTAGTTTCTAGGTCTTGCTTAACGGGCAAAAATTCAAGCATTATCTCTTGGATGTATTTTTTAATAGATTGTATTTTAACTGTCCCAACTGTCCATAAGTAAAAAAATAAACGGTCAGGACAGTTTAGACGGTTAAAATTAAATCCGTTCAATAGTAATAACCCTTTTCCCATCTAATTTAGCCTTACTAATCACAATACCTACTTTTCTAAACAGTGATTGAAAGCGTTTTAACTGCTTAGATACTTTTTCTGGACTATCCACCCAATTTCTAGACATTCTTATTCTATCGTTTACTTTGTTGTCTAATACTGTTAAAAGTTCTGTCGCTGTGCCACTCCATTTGCTTACTTTGTTAATCAAGGTATAAATGGTATTGGCAAAAGTTGAGGCTTCTATGGCGTTATAGGTGGCTTGATTAATATTGTGCTGATAACTATCCATAAACTCACCTTGTACACTCTCTGATGAGCTCGCCCATTTTGCAAAGTCCAGCATTCTTGGCGGGTTGTCAATTTTAACTGTATCAATAGTGTTTAATGCGATGGATAGTTTGCTTAACAGTGCGCCAAATATATAGGGGTAATCTTGATTAAAGGCTTGTTTAACTTGTCTTTCATCTTTTTGAGATGTTAGTCTTGGCAAGTTAATCACCAGTGAGCGACTGGCAAGGTCGCCCCTTGTGGCAATATCATCAATACCGTTTAGGATAATTGGGCGTTTGGCTTTAATACTGATAATATCCATATCACTAAATAATTTTCTTTTGCTTGATGCTGTACCAGTGGAAATACCACATAGAGTATCGCTCACATTGATATTAATACCACTGAGATTATCAATCGCTAAGGCGTGATTGCAACTGGCAATCAGCATTAAATCATCCTCGTTTTTTGGGCGTGCGCTGATGAGGTTTGTATTTGGGTCTATTAAGCGTCGCAAAAGTCTAGTGGTGGTAGTTTTTGCTGAGCCTTCCTCACTTTGTAAGATTAATATCGGGTAAGCACCACTGTCTGCTTGTAGGCTCATTAATAACCAACCTACAATCAATGGAAAATCCCGCTCATTGATATTGAGGTGCTGTTTTAATAGTTCAATATTACCGCCAGCCTTTGGCATTGGTAGGGCTTTCATACCAGTATTCCTGATAAATGCCACAGGTGAGGTATTTAAAATACGCCAATTGTGATTATCAATCTCTATGACTTGCCAATCATCATTACACAAATCAATATAAATTTTGCCTTTGGTTTGTGCCACTCGTAAATACACCTCTTGACTAACACCATCAAACTTGGCTTTTGCATTTAAAGTATCTAGTGCATCTTTAAAGGCGTTACTGCTAATACCTGTATTGGTGAGTTTGTAAAATTTATAACCTAGCCAATCTTTAAATCCACTGGATTTTATTGCCCATACCTCAGTATGATTTTTAACTTTAATCTTTGCAAAGCAATCCCCTATATCATTATGAAAATACGCACAAAAACTGTCTGCTATTTCAATGAGTATACCGGCTTGTTTTTTCTTATTGCCATCTTGATAGACTAGATTAATTGCTGGTTTTGTAGTTTTATCTAACATAGCGCCTCCTTGTTGTTAGACAAGTTTAACAACTGTTTAAAAACTGTTAGAAAATCGCCTGCAAGCCTTGTTAGTACTTGGGAAGTATGCGTTAGACAACTACTGTTATTTTGGTAAAATACACTTCTAAATTGGTCTAAATATTGACTAAACATTACTCAACCTCCGTTCTTCTTTGCGTTCTCTCATCTAAAAACTCATCTAGGTTTTGTTCTCTGTATCTAACCTTGCTACCAATCTTTATATAAGGGATGTTGTATCTGCCAGTGCATCGCCATACTGCTAAGGTATCGGGTGCAACGCAAATATAATCGGCTGCTTGTTTTGAGGTTAGTAATTTTGGTTTGTTGCTTTTATTTACCTTGTTATTTTCGTCTTCGTTACTCATAATAAATATCCTTTTTTTGTATTAAAAAATGTAGTGAGTGATTAAAGCTCATTACAACCCACCAACCGTAAGTTAATTTTGGTTGGTGTGGGGAAATTATCAAATGTATTTGAGTAAAAGAAAATTGCAGGGGAAATTAAAAAACATACAGCCTTTAAGACTGTATGTTTTTAATACTTATATATCAATATGTTAAGTAAAAACATACAGTGTAAATTATTTTTTAAACGCCTGTAAGTTTTATTAATTTATTGGATTTTTTTAGTAAATCAGACATACTAGATGTACTTTTATCCTTAGGTTTTTTGTCTCTTCCGCCTTTGCTGTTTTTAGGGTTTGGGTGTAGGTGCGCAATTCTAGTTCTCAATGTAGAATCTGCACATTTTTGATGTTTACATCCTTTTAGCAAATCCTCTTTATGTTCTCTTATTATTTGCGCTACTCGTTTACTAGGATATAAAGCCCACAATTTACTGGCATTTCTTTGGGTGGTTTCTACATCTATTTGTGCGGGCGTTAATTTTCTTAATGTAGTTTTTTCTTGCAATTCCATTTTTTGCCAACTACTCTTAGTTTGTTCTAAATAACCACTAAAAGAGTTGTATTGAATAAATTCCTGCCTTAAGAAAAATTCTCTATCCATATTAAAAACAATCTGTTTGTTTTCTGCATCAGTTGCATAAGATGTAAATAGTGTATCTGCCAAATAATAAAAACACTCACACAATCGCTCTTTAGTTAAATCTACATTTTGCAAAACTGCATTTAGCGTGGTTGAAACTTCATCTAAATTTGGGTCTTGATACACTTCTCTTAGGTATAGGTAAATAACATCAATATCTTTAACCAAATTTACCTTATATGGTGAATTAGCTTGCACAAGTGTTTCAAAATTAGGAAAATACTCGTATGCATTAACAGGCTTTAAAATCCTATGTCTAAGTCTGTTATTGATGAAGTCTAATTGCTCTTTGTATTTTAGCTCTATTGGCTTCAATCTGATTGAGGTTAAATTATTTCTTCCAAACTCTTCTAAAAAATAACTAACTATTTTATTTTCAATTTTATCCATAATCAACTATCCTTTAATCTAGTGTCCAAATTATCAAAAACATCTTGCATTGCCTGTAACTGCGCTTTTACATTCTGATTAGTATATCGTCCTGTCACACTTGTATTAGTATGCCCTAGATAGTCTCTAATAATGGCAAAACTTGCACCATTACTTGATAGCCAAGTCGCACCAGTATGGCGTATGTCGTGCATTCTAAATTTTTCTATATTGGCAGTTTCGCAAACTTTATACCAAGCTCTTTGTGGCGATTGCAAGTGTCCACTTTTACTGGTTTGGCTATAAAAAACATATGTGCCTTTAGAGTGTTGTTTTAATTCATTGAGTAGGGCGGTTGCCTGTTTGATTAGTGGTGTTATTTTTACATTGCCTGTTTTGGATTGAACTGCCCTCCAGTAATTAATACCGTCTTCAAAATGCACATCTTCCCATTTCATTGATAGTAATTCACTTTTTCTAGCACCAGTATAAAAAAGCATATAGAAAAAAACCTTAATTATTGGGTGGTAAAAATCATTTAGTGCGTTAAAGAAGGTTTCCTCTTCTTGCTCTTGTAAATATCGCTCTCTTGAATTTTCTTTAAATTTTTGAACACCTTGTACGGGATTTTTATAATCCCAAATATCCCAATCAATGGCACGGTTAAATATTGCTTTTAGTAGGGCAGTTGTTTTATTGGCGGTTCTTTGCCCTATGTTTTGTGCTAAATTTCTTTGAAGTTCTAGGACTTTTAGTTTTGTTATTTCTGACAGTTGTTTTTTATGAAGTGTTTTTAAATAGCGGTTGTAATGATAGATGGCGTGGGTTTCGTTTTTATTATGTTGCTTAATATGATTTTCAAGATAGATATTAAATAAGTCATCTAAAGTTGGTTCATTTAGTTTTTTTTGCTTTTCTTCATTCGGGTTTGTGCCTAATTCTATCTGTTGGTTTAGTCTTGCACATTCTTTTCTTGCTTGTTCAATTTTTAGGGCGGGGTATCTGCCTATTTTTATTCTTTGAGTTTTATAATTTACGCACCTCACCAAGTAAAAAGTTTTAGTACCTTTCGGGGAAATTCTAATATATAATCCTTGTGCCTTGTCATCTTTAATATCTTGTATTTTTCCGATGGGCTTGATTGAGTTTAAAAACTCTTTAGTGAAATTGGGCATTTTTTAAATAATGTAATAATAATGTAATAATTCGTGTCAAAAAACAGCATTTATGGTTAATGCTTGTTAATGAAGTATTCTACCATACATATTGATACATAAGGGATTGTAAATAATTATTAAGTTAGGTTAAGTTATGATAAATAGAAAGTTTTTAAACTCCGAAGCCAAATGTTGGGTGTTCAAATCACCTCGAGCGCACCACATTAAAATATGACTTATCCCGATATAAACCCCATCGCATTAGACTTAGGATTTATCCAGATTTATTGGTACGGTATTATGTATCTACTGGCATTTTTAAGTGCCTATCTATTAGCAAATCATCGCACTAAGCAATTAGACAACTGGCACAAAGAGCAAATAGAGGATTTAATCTTTTATGGTGCGATTGGTGTGGTTGTCGGTGGCCGTTTGGGCTATATATTGTTTTATAATCTTAGTGCTTTCGTTGCAGACCCACTGTCTGTCTTTGCCGTGCAAAACGGTGGTATGTCATTTCACGGGGGATTTTTAGGGGTTGCCTTTTCAATGTGGTTGTTTAATCGAAAATATAACAAAACTTTTTTTTCAACAATGGACTTTGTTGCGCCATTGGTACCGTTGGGTTTAGGGTTTGGTCGTCTTGGTAATTTTATTAACAGTGAGCTTTGGGGCAAGGTAACCACCAGTCCATTTGGAATGTTTATTCAAGAACAAGGGGTTACCCGTTACCCGTCACAATTATATGAAGCTTTTTTAGAGGGCTTTATTTTGTTTGTGATACTCTGGATATTCAGCAATAAATCTCGTGCGCCGATGACAATTTCTGCATTATTTCTAATCTTTTATGGGCTATTTAGGTTTGTTATTGAATTTGTTAGGGTACCCGATGTTCAGCTAGGGTATTTAGCGTTTGATTGGCTGACTATGGGTCAGTTGCTCAGTTTGCCAATGGTTGTATTGGGTGTCATTCTTCTCTTAAAAGCGAATAAAAAATAATGAAAGCCTATATTGATATTGGGAGACGAATTTTAGATGAGGGCGTGTGGATTTCTAACACGCGCACGGGTCAAAAAACGCTGACGGTTATTGGCGCTACTTTTGAGCATGATTTATCCGATGGCACTGTACCTGTTGTCACCACTAAGAAGCTTTTTTGGAAGTCTGCCATCGCTGAAATGCTCGGATATTTGCGTGGCTATAGTAGCGCTGCACAATTTAGAGCGCTTGGTTGTAACACCTGGAATGCCAATGCCAATGATAATAAAGCTTGGTTAGGCAATCCACATCGCTTGGGTAAAGACGATATGGGCTTATGTTACGGCGTTATAGGGCGAGCGTTTCCAGGTATTGAAGACGATAAGCCATTAGACCAGTATAAAAAAATTGTTACCGATTTATCAAATGGCATTGATGACAGACGCGAAATTATGACCTTTAATCATCCAAATCTTACACACCGCGCTTGTTTGCCGGCTTGTATGCATACGCATCACTTTAATTTATTGGGCGATGATTTGTACATTGAGAGTTATCAGCGAAGTAGTGATTTTGCTTTAGGACAGCCTTTTAACCACTTACAAGTCGCATTTTTATTATTGATTACCGCACAAATAACAGGCAAAAAGGCTTCGATCATGCGTCACCACTTGTCTAATGTGCACCTTTACGAAAACCAAGTAGAAATTTTCAAAAACCAGCAGATTAATCGCGAGCCAATGGCGTTACCTTCTCTTAAAATTAATCCAAACATTAAATCTTTGGAAGATTTAGAGACTTGGGTGACAATGGAGGATTTTGAATTAGTCAACTATAAACACCATGAAGCGATTAAGTACCCATTTACTATTTAACTTAAGGGAAAAATATGAGTTTACCAAGTTGCCCAAAATGCCATTCTGAATATGTTTACGAAGACGGCAATCTTTTAATTTGTCCAGAGTGCGCGTATGAATTTACCGCTGCCGATTTGGCGGAAGAGAAGGTTGTCATTAAAGATTCTAATGGCAATATATTGGTTGATGGTGATACAGTAACTGTCATTAAAGACTTGAAAGTTAAAGGCACATCAACTTCTGTTAAAGTTGGCACAAAGGTTAAAAACATTCGTCTTTGTGATGGCGACCATGATATTGATTGTAAAATTCCTGGCTTTGGGGCAATGAAACTTAAATCTGAGTTTGTCAAGAAAGTTTAATCACTTCCAAATATCTACTTCCACTCCTTGGGCGCGCAGTCTATCTCCGCGTTCAATGATATAGCGTTGGAATTCTGGTTGATGTTTGTAGTCGGCTGAAGCCACATATTCTAAAATACTGAGCCAATGAAATTGCTTGAGAAACGCATCTTTTCGGATGATTTCCTTACCATATTGGTCAAAAAATACGACCGCAGGTGCATAGGTTAAATTAAGAGATTCGTACCAATCTTTAGCGGTGGTGCGTTTGCCCGTAGGGGTAATGAGTTTTTCATCAGAGAATGCATTAAAACGCACAACTTGCATTTGCTTTAAGTATTCTTGTGTTTGTTTTAGTGGCATTATATTTTTGTGAAAATTATTACATTCTTCGCAGTTTGGCTCTTCAAAAAATACTGCCAACACTTTCTGTGCAGGGATTGTTTGATTACGCATTAATAAATGTGGACCGGATTCGAAGTGTACATTGGCATTTAGTACGCCTGTTTTATTTTTCTTCAAATCACTTAAATAACTAACATAAGATTTTTTGAGGTAGATTTTATTGCTGATATAGCCCAAAGTGGCATGCATTTTTTTAATAGATTGGTAGCCGTTGAGGCGCAATAAAGTTTTGCCTTTTGCGTTTAAAAATACAAGCGTTGGCGTAAATTGTATTTTCATCTGCACTGCAAATTCTTTTTCAGAAAATTCCCTGCCCATCCAATCATTTAAGTCACGATTACCAAACATATTGACTTCAATAGAGTCAAAGTTCTTTTTGAGTTTTTCGACTAAGGGTTTATCGTGGAAATTATCTCGCACCAGTTTGGCGCAATAGGGGCAGCCATTTTGATGAAAGTAAATCATTATATGGCGATTATTTTCATTAGCCTCTTCTAAATCTTCGGAAAAATCCATAAAGGTAGTTTTGAACCAATTTGGAATGGGCTCATCTTTGACAACTTTCCTTTCTGCAGTGTAAGCATGGGAAGAGAGTAGGATAAAGATAAGAAAGAAAATACGCATAGGTCAATTGTAAACCTAAATTTTGTTTAATGCAAATCAGACCGCATTTACTGATTCAATACCTTTTTGAGGTAAAAATAATCCACAACCTAATAAGCGATGCTCGCCGATACCTTGTTCTTGTAGAGTTACGGATTCGGCTTTGCGTAGGCTGGCGACCATTAATGAGCGGGTATGGATAGTGCCATTAGGGGTTTCTATGTTTCTTTCTAATCCTGCCATCATTTTTTTTGGTTGAATGCCGAGCGCTTGAAGTTGATTGAAAGAAGTTTGTAGGAACGCTTCTTCGCTGACGCCTTTATCACAGGCTACGCGTTTGGCAAAGACGATTTGCATATCGCTCATTAGTTTTGAATCTAATGCTTTAATGAGCTTAATACTGTATTCACCTAAATCAAGCGTTGTTCCTGATAATGCCTGCGTTTCTTTTAGTTTTTCTTGTGGTACACGGATGTTGAGTCTTGAGCGTTTAGAGGGGTAGTACAGCCCTGATTCGTCTTGCTCCCAGCCATTGCCATCAGCAACGCTAATGTCGAAGATACCCGCATTGACTTCTGCTAGCCAAGGCAGGTGTTTAAGTAGGGCTTGCGATAGAAGATAGGCATGGTCCATTGGTAAGATTTTTGAACGAATGGAAAACACGGCATCTTGAATGCTCGAAGGAAGCGTAAAATGTTCTTCTTTGATATCTTCTTGCCAAAACATTAGTATTGTCTCTTTTTGTAATGGCGCTATTATAAACGAATACCATCGATGGATAAATTACAGAAAAAAATTAATTATCAATTTAAAGACATAAACTTGTTGAAACAGGCGTTGACGCATCGTAGTGTCGGTAAAAACAACAATGAGCGTTTAGAGTTCTTAGGTGATAGTATTTTAGGCGTGGTGGTTGCACGAGAGTTGTATCAGCGTTTTTCAGGGATTGGCGAAGGTAAATTATCTCGTTTTAAATCTTATGTGGTGAGGGGTCAAACTTTAGGATTAATTGCCGCAGAGCTTAAATTATCAAATTTATTGATTTTAGGATCAGGCGAATTAAAAAGTGGCGGGCACAATCGAAAATCTATTCAAGCTGATGCGGTTGAGGCGATTTTGGGCGCTATTTTTTTAGAGGCTGGATATAAAACAGTGAGCGAAGTGATTTTGGATTTATTCAAAGTTTATCTTGATGACATTAATCCAAATGATACTTTGAAAGATTTTAAAACAAAATTACAAGAGCGCCTACAGAAATTTAGGCAAACCTTACCACAATATACTTTGGTTAAAACCACAGGTAAAGATCATAATGCCTTATTTACGGTTAGATGCCTATTGCAAGATCAGAAAATACAAGTTGAGCAAGAAGCTAAGAGCATCAAAAGAGCTGAGCAGATGTGTGCTGAAATTTTATTGGAGAAATTATGAATCATCAGGCAGGATTTATTGCCGTTATCGGTCGTCCAAATGTTGGAAAATCTACTTTGACGAATGAACTTATTGGTCAAAAACTTTCCATCACCTCGCACCGTCCACAAACTACCCGCCATCGTATTCATGCTATTGACACCACCGATGATTATCAGATGGTTTTTGTGGATACACCGGGAATGCACATGGGTAATGCTAAGGCGATTAATGCCTATATGAATAGGGCGGCAAGCTCAACTATTAATGATGTGGATATTATTTTATGGCTGGTTGAGGTGGGTAAATGGACCAAAGAAGATGCGCGTGTTTTAGGGCATATGCGTAAGGCCGAAGTGCCAGTCATTCTTTGTGTTAACAAAATTGATAAGTTAAAATCTAACCACGAAGTTCTGCCTTTCTTGAAAAAAATTGGAGAAAAATACCAGCCGAGTGCACTGTTTCCACTTTCGGCCTTTAAGAAAAATGATACCAACGCTCTGCGTAGATTGATTCTGAAATATTTACCGGAGCAAGAAAATATTTTTGATGCAGATTATATTACCGACAGAAGTGAAAAATTTGTCGTCGCTGAGTTCATCCGTGAAAAACTGATGCGCCATTTAGAAGACGAATTACCATACGATTTAACGGTTGAAATTGAACAGTACGAATTAGACGGAAAAATGCAAAGAATTGCTGCCAGAATTTTGGTTGAAAAAAATTCACAAAAAAACATCGTTATCGGTAAAAAAGGCGAAATGTTGAAACTCATCGGCACCGAAGCTCGTCAAAGTCTTGAAGATTTTTTGGAGCGTAAGGTATTTCTAAAACTGTGGGTTAAAGTTTCCACAGGTTGGTCAGATGACAAACGCGCACTGCTTTCTCTAGGTTATGACTAAGGTAGATTTAACCCCTGCCTTTTTAATTCACCGTAGGGCATTTAAAGATACTTCTTTATTATTAGATTTTTTCACTCAAGAACACGGCAGTATTCGTCTTGTTGGTCGGGGGCTTCGTAAGTCAAAAACATCTTTGCAAATGTTTCAACAGATGAATATTTCGTTTTCTGGACGAGGAGAGTTAAAAGCCTTAACGGGTTGGGAGACGGATGACCAGCCAAGGAATTTACCCGGCGAAACTTTGATTTTGGGTATATATGCGAATGAATTAATATACAGATTATTACAAAGCCAAGACCCACACCCAGCGTTGTTTGAAGTGTATAAAAATTTTATTCATCAATTAACTGGCTTGGAAAAACAATCACAGCACTGGTTACTGAGAATGTTCGAGAATAATTTACTTTCTGAATTAGGCTACGGATTGGATTTTTTGACAGATGTGGATGGCAATGAAATCAATGAAAAATCTTATTATGATTATCAAGCTCAATCTGGTTTTTTGTTGAGTAGTGCAGGTAAAATATCAGGTAAATTGATTCACTTGTTGTCGGCAGAAAACTTATTAGACCTGCCAGATACCGAGCAATTAACCGTATGTAGAAATTTAAACAGAGCAAGATTACAACCTTTGTTAGGCGACAAACCCCTACAAAGTCGTTCTTTGTTCTTTACAGCACACAAAATATGAGTATTTATTTAGGCGTTAACATTGACCACATTGCCACCATTCGTCAAGCACGAGGCACAAACTATCCATCCCCTGTTGAGGGTGCATTGCTATGCGAACGCTCAGGGGCAGACAGTATTACCTTGCATTTGCGTGAAGATAGGCGTCATATTCAAGATTACGATGTAGAAATCTTGCGTGAAAAACTCACCACTAAAATGAATTTAGAAATGGCAACCACCGATGAAATGATTGCCATTGCAAGCAAAATTAAGCCAGAGGATTGTTGTTTAGTCCCCGAAAAACGCGAAGAATTAACCACAGAAGGGGGGCTGGATGTTGCCGGTCAAATCCCAAGAATGACGGATGTTTGCGCTCAACTTAAAAATGCAAACATCATTGTTTCTTTATTTATTGATGCACAAAAAAACCAAATTGATGCCGCTAAAGAATGTGGTGCACCTGTTATTGAGTTGCATACCGGGCATTATGCCGACACAATGGGCGTTGAAAAAGTTGCTGAATTTGAGCGTATTAAAACCATGGCAACTTACGCACACTCAATTGGCTTACAAGTCAACGCAGGACACGGTTTAACCATGGAAAATACCACAGAAATTGCCAAACTGCCTGAAATCAAAGAATTGAATATTGGACACGCCATTATTGCCAGGGCGATATTCATCGGGCTAGCGGCAGCCACACAAGAAATGAAAGATTTAATAATAGGAGCCAGAGCGTGATTTACGGCATAGGCACAGACATTGTTCTTATTGAGCGTGTTGCACACATTCTCAGAAAAAACCGAGACGGCTTTGTTAAGCGCATTTTATCCGAACACGAACAAGCCTTATTTGCCAACAAAGGCGACAGCGCCGCCTATTGTGCCAAGCGTTTCGCCGCCAAAGAAGCCTTTGCTAAAGCCCTAGGTACGGGCATTGGTAAAATCGTCGGTTTCCACGACTTAACCGTTCGTAACAATGAAGAAGGTAAGCCTTACTTTATTCCTAGTGAAAGATTACGCCTGTATTTAGTAGATAAAGGCATCAAACAAGCCCATCTTAGCCTCTCTGATGAAAAAATCAACGCCGTCGCTTTTGTTATCTTAGAAAAAGAGTAATTTAAATCCTAAGCTGGGCTTAGGGTTAATTAATGTATTGGAAAAATCCTGCTTTTTGTGCTTCGCGCTTTGTGCCATCGCAGCCGTATTTTTTAGCGGTGTTATAAGTAGAAATTGCAAACGGATGCTGCTCTAACACTGATATTGGTGTTTTATCCATTTTAAATCGTTTTAATCCTTGATTCATTCTACGAGCACCCGCTGGATTGAGTCCTGCGCAATTTTCATTATAAAATTTTACCGCACCAACAATTGCTAGCATTTCATTGGGTGATAGAGCGCTGACTGATAAACTTATTGTTAAAAATAAAGTGCTTAATGTTTTTTTCATTTTATAGAACTCTCTATCATCATTCCTTTTTCGCTTGGATTGAATCCTTCTAGAAATTTTGTATAGATCTAACCTTTCAAATCAGTTCCATCAAAATTAACCTCAGACAAACTAGCTCCTGATAAATTTGTATTTTTCAAGTTTGATCCTTGAAAGTTAACTCTCTTTAATTCTCTATTTGATAGGTCTACACCTTGTAAATTAGCACCCTGAAAATTTATATCCATCAATATTTTTGGTAGAATAGCCCCTTGTAAATCAGAGTTTTGTAATTTTGCATCTTCTAAACTAGCTTGCTCAAATTTTACATTTTTTAAATTAACTCCTTGCAAATTAGCGTCATTGAATTTAATATCTTTAAATTGCTTTTGTGTGAATAGTTTAAATAGGTCTGATGTGCGCTTTTCAATCGTAAAGTCTTGTAAATCAAATATGCAGCCATTCAAATCAAGCTCTTCTGCTGTGTAGTTATTATCGTTAAACCATTTTAATATATGTTGAGCATAAGTTCTTCTTTCCCATTTATTGTTACCAAGATTTTTTTTTGAAAAACTTTTGAGTGCTTTAATAAAAGAAAGCTTTACATTTCTTTTATATTCAGGCACTTTTTCTGTTAAATCAATCAACCTTTGTGTTGCAATTTCACGACAAACGACCATATCATCAGTTAGCATTTTCAAAGCATCAAACAAGTCGTTTTGATGGATATTTTCACGAGTATCATGAGTTCGAAAAAACCATAATAATGCACCAGTTGGCAAAGCCAACAACACAAAAAGCAGTGGTGTGGTTTCTGGTGCAACATTAGCATTTGTAATGAACTTATATAGGAGTGAGTGACAATATTTTGAAAGAATAACCCCTAATAAGCTACTTAAAGCTAAAGAAAAAAAGCGCCACTTTAGGATTATAGTTCTTATCATTTTAGTTTTTATAGAAATAGCTAGTATTTTTGATAATGACATAGATAATTTACACTCACATCGTCTTCTAATTTATAGATCTTCGTAAAGAGATTGTAAGTCATGCCAATCATACTTTTTAGGGTTAAACCTGAATGTCTTGCCCATTCATCCATTTCACTGGGTTGGATAAATTTATCCCAGTCGTGAGTGCCTTTTGGTAACAATTTAAGGATATATTCTGCACCAACGATGGCGAATAGATACGATTTTGCATTACGATTTAGCGTTGAAAAGAATACTTGTCCACCAGGTTTGACGATTTCACTACAGGCTTTAATGATGGAGCTTGGGTCTGGAACATGCTCTAGCATTTCTAGACAAGTGACAATGTCATAAGTTTCCGCATTGTCTTTAGCGAAATCTTCTACGGGGATTTTTTGATAATCAATGTCTAAGCCTGATTCAAGTAAGTGCAATTTTGCCACTTCCAAACCTGCTTCTGCCATATCAATACCTGTCACAATCGCGCCTTCAAGCGCTAATGCTTCCGCCAAAATACCGCCACCACAGCCAACATCAAGGATTTTCTTGCCTTTTAAACTGCCACCACATTTTTCTTTAATGTAGTTGAGGCGTAGAGGATTAATGTCATGCAGAGGTTTAAATTCAGAATTCTTATCCCACCAGCGAGATGCCAAATCGGAAAACTTTTCAACTTCGTTTAAGTCTACATTGCTCATAGCGTTTTTACGAATGCCAAAACTTCGTCAACATGACCTTTAACTTTGACCTTGTCCCAAGATTTTAAAACATTACCGTTAGCATCGATCACAAAAGTAGAGCGCACAATGCCCATATATTCCTTGCCCATAAATTTCTTCAATTGCCAAACGCCAAAGGCTTCGCACAATTCACCTTCGGTATCAGCAATCAACTCAAACGGAAATTCTTGCTTGGCTTTGAATTTTTCATGTTTGGCTAAATCGTCTTTTGACACGCCGTAAATAACGCTATTGGCATCAACAAATGCTTGGTGATTGTCTCTAAAATCTTGCCCCTCAGTGGTGCAACCTGGGGTGGCATCTTTTGGGTAGAAATATAAAACAATGTTGCGCCCCTGGGTATCGGGAATATTGACTGTTAAATCGCTGGTAGCGACACAGGTAATTGGTTGAACTTTATCCATGACTGTATAATACCTAAAACTTAAAATCCTTATTTTATCACTTGCATGAAAAACATTCGTAACTTTTCAATTATTGCCCATATTGATCATGGTAAATCTACCATTGCTGATCGTTTTATTCAGTTTTGTGGCGGTTTGAGTGACAGAGAAATGTCAGCACAGGTGTTAGATTCAATGGATATTGAAAAAGAACGCGGCATTACCATTAAATCACAAAGTGTCACTTTAGATTACAAGGCTAAAAATGGTGAAATTTATCAGCTTAACTTTATTGATACGCCAGGTCATGTAGATTTTTCGTATGAAGTTTCTCGTTCACTTTCTGCCTGTGAGGGTGCCTTATTAATCGTCGATGCATCGCAAGGTGTAGAGGCGCAAACGGTTGCCAACTGTTATACTGCACTGGAGCAAGGTTTAGAGGTGCTACCCGTCTTAAATAAGATTGATTTACCTGCAGCAGACCCTGATCGTGTGGCTGATGAAATTGAAGATGTGATTGGTGTTGAAGCCACAGAAGCTGTGCATGTAAGTGCTAAATCGGGTATTGGCATCGAAGATACGCTAGAGCAAATCGTAGAAAAAATTCCCGCACCAGAAGGCGACCTTGATGCGCCGATTAAGGCGTTAATTATTGATTCTTGGTTTGATAATTATCTCGGCGTTGTCTCTCTCATTCGTGTAATTGATGGAGAGATTAAGTCCAAAGATAAGATTAAAATTTTCTCAAATGGGCAAGAGCATCTGGTTGACGAAGTCGGTGTTTTTACCCCAAAGCGCCTGAAAACCGATAGCCTAAAAGCAGGTGAAGTTGGCTTTATGATTGCCAATGTTAAAAATATCGATGGTGCGCCTGTTGGCGATACGATTACCAGTATTAAACACCCTGCCAGCGAACCCTTAGAAGGCTTTAAACCCGTGCAACCTCGTGTGTTTGCTGGTTTGTTTCCAATCTCAGGTGAAGACTATGAGAAGTTCCGTGATGCTCTGGCAAAATTGCGCTTAAATGATGCGGCGCTGCAATATGAACCTGAAAACTCTGATGCCCTAGGTTTTGGTTTTAGGATTGGCTTTTTAGGCTTGTTGCACATGGAAATCGTGCAAGAGCGATTAGAGCGCGAATATGATTTAGATTTAATTACCACAGCACCAACCGTCGTTTATGAAATTTTAGACACCAAAGGTAATCTGATGCGCGTTGATAGTCCATCAAAAATGCCAGAAAATCAATTCATTGCAGAATTCAGAGAGCCAATTATTACGGCTAATATCTTAGTAACCAATGAATTTGTCGGCAATGTTATTACCCTTTGTATGGAGAAACGCGGCGTACAAAAAAGCTTAACCTATATGGGAAAACAGGTGCAAATGGTGTATGAATTACCCCTTAACGAAGTTGTATTAGATTTCTTTGATCGCTTAAAATCTGTCTCCCGTGGCTTTGCTTCAATGGATTATAAATTTGAACGATACCAAGTTTCTGACTTAATTCGTTTGGATATTATGATTAACCAAGAGCCCGTTGATGCACTTGCACTCATTATTCACCGTGAAGATTCCGCACGCAAGGGTAAAGAAATTGCCGATAAGATGAAAGAACTGGTACCAAGGCAAATGTTTGATGTTGCCATTCAGGCTTGCATCGGAGTAAAAATTATTGCCCGAACCAATGTCAAAGCCTTGCGTAAAAATGTTACCGCAAAATGTTACGGTGGCGATGTCTCGCGAAAGCGTAAATTATTGGATAAGCAAAAGAAAGGTAAAAAGCGTATGCGTAGTGTTGGTAGAGTGGACATTCCACAAGAGGCATTTTTAGCTGTTTTACATATTGACTAGCTCAATAAACGCTCTAAAACAAACTTAGAGCCATAGTAGGCAACCAATAAAATCCCAAAACCGACCTGCGTGGTGATAATGGCTTGCTTGCCACGCCAACCAAAAACCTTTCTACCGAAAACCAGTACAGCAAATACAATCCAAGCAATAAGTGAAAGCACAGTTTTGTGTACCAAATGTTGGGAAAATATGTCGTCAATAAAGATAAAACCAGTGACAAGGGATAGAGTAAGCAAGTAAAAGCCAATTCTGATGTTTTGAAACAGTAGGGCTTCCATGGTTTGCAAGGGCGGTAATTTATTAATAAATCCATTAATGTTATTCGTATGTAGATGTCGTTCCTGTATCTTTAATAATATTGACTGACATACGGCTAACGCCAATAGGGCGTAGGCAGTGATGGATAAAAATACATGCGAAGCAATGCTAAGAGAGATGGTTTTGACGGCAGGGGTAGCATCGGGAAATAGGATATTGAAAACTAATAACAATGCGACCAATGGATAAACCAAGATACCAAGTGCATGCACAGGTTTTGAAATTGAAGATAAAAATAATAAAATGGCAACCACCCAAGCGATGAAAGAGGCGCTATTAGCAAAGCCAAAAAATACACCGCCGCTTGTTGCCCAAAAACTTGTAAAGGTTAAAGCGTGAGCGATAACGGCATAACTAATAAGCAAAAAGACACTTTTTTGATGGCGATGTTGTGGGTTGTTTTTAGTAAAAAATTGCATTAATAACAGTGTGGCAATTAAATAAGCGGCAACTGCAGAATAAGATAAAAACATAATCAACTTGTTGAATGAATGTGAGACATTATAATATACACTTTATTTCTATGAATTATAAAAATGTTTGATAATTTAACTCAGCGCCTATCCAATAGTTTTAAAGCCTTACGGGGTAAGAACAAACTCTCTGAATCCAATATTAAAGATGCCATCCGTGAGGTGCGTCGTGCCTTATTGGAAGCGGATGTCGCTCTTGAAGTCGTTAAGGTATTTCTTCATAAGGTTCAAGAAAAAGCATTAGGACTTAAGGTTGGTGAAGGTCTCAATCCATCGCAAGCCTTTATTAAGCTTATTGAACAAGAACTTACTGAAATTATCGGTGGTGAAAACAAAACCTTAGATTTAAGAGCGCAACCACCTGCAGTCGTTATGGTGGCGGGCTTGCAAGGTGCAGGTAAAACCACTTCCATTGCTAAATTAGCCCGCTATTTAAAAGAGCGCGAGAATAAAAAAGTATTGGTTGTTAGCGCTGATGTTTATCGTCCTGCGGCTATTCAGCAATTGGAAGTTTTGTCCAAACAAGTGGGTGTTGAATTTTTCCCATCCAGTATTAATGACAAACCAAAAGACATTGTTAACAGTGCTAAAAAACACGCACAAAAACAATTCTTCGATGTGCTTTTGGTGGACACCGCAGGTCGTTTACATATTGACAGCGAGATGATGATTGAGATTCAAGCTTTGCAAAAAGCTGTTAATCCGATTGAAACACTATTTGTGGTTGATTCAATGACAGGTCAAGATGCAGCGCATACTGCTAAAGCCTTTGCCGATGCATTGCCACTGACTGGTATTATTCTCACTAAAACTGATGGTGATGCCAGGGGTGGCGCTGCCTTATCTGTTCGTTATATTACCGGTAAACCGATTAAGTTTTTAGGCGTTGGTGAAAAGGTTGATGCTTTAGAGCCGTTCCATCCAGATAGAATCGTGTCTCGCTTACTGGGTATGGGTGATGTAATGTCGTTGATTGAAGACATTGAGCAAAAAATTGACCAGAAAAAAGCACAAAAATCTGCCAAAAAAATGGCAAAAGGTCAATTTGATTTAGAAGATATGCGTGAGCAATTATTGCAAATGGAACAAATGGGTGGCATGGAAGCCTTAATGGAAAAAATGCCAGGTATGGGGCAAATCCCACAAAATGTTAAAAATCAAATGATGGGTGCTGTTGAAACCAAAAAAATGGTTGCTATTATTAACTCAATGACCCCAAAAGAACGCACGCACAGTAAACTCGTCAAAGGTTCACGAAAAAATCGCATTGCCCGAGGCTCTGGCACTCAACCACAAGACATTAACAAACTACTCAAGCAATTCGAGAAAATGCAAAAGCAAATGAAGAAAATGAGTGGTGGAAAAATGCAAAAAATGATGGCTAAAATGTCGGGGTTGCAAGGTGGCTCTGGTGGTGGAACACCAGACTTGTCAGCTATGAAACTACCTGGAATGGGTGGTGGAAATAAATTTCCTTTTTAATTTTTACACAGGTAAAGCCCGTGTAAAAAATAAAATAGTCAAAATCTATTGATTATTTAATACGATAACGAGCAGATTGAGCGTGAGCTTGCAATCCTTCGCCATCAGCAAGGGTTGCGGCGACTTCACCCAATAGAGTGGCACCTTCGTCAGATACCATAATTAAACTGGATTTCTTTTGAAAATCGTAAACACCCAACGGTGATGAGAAGCGTGCAGTACCTGAGGTAGGTAACACATGGTTAGGTCCCGCACAATAATCACCCAAAGATTCACAAGTGTTTCTACCCATAAAGATTGCGCCAGCGTGCTTAATATCATCAAGCATGGATTTTGGATTTTCAACGGAGAGTTCTAAATGCTCAGGGGCAATTTGATTTGAAAGTGTAATTGCCTCTGCTATATCTTTGGTTTGGATTAAGGCGCCACGGTCTTTAAGGGCGGCGGCAATAATATCTTTCCTATTCATGGTTGGTAATAATTTTTTGATACTTGCTTCAACTTTTTTAATGAAATCTGCGTCTGGACATAGCAAAATAGATTGCGCATCTTCATCGTGTTCAGCTTGTGAGAATAAGTCCATGGCAATCCAATCTGGATTTGTTTTACCATCGCAGATGATTAAAATTTCACTCGGACCAGCAATCATATCAATGCCAACTTGACCAAAGACGACGCGTTTAGCGGTGGCAACATAAATATTACCTGGTCCAACAATCTTATCGACTCTTGGCACAGTTTCTGTGCCATAAGCAAGTGCTGCAATCGCTTGGGCACCACCAACGGTAAAGACGCGAGTGACACCTGAAATATAAGCAGCTGCCAATACTAATTGAACAATGACTCCATTCGGGGTTGGCACCACCATAATTAACTCTTCCACACCAGCTACTTTGGCAGGGATGGCGTTCATTAATACCGAAGAAGGATAGGCGGCTTTACCACCAGGGACATACAAACCAACACGGTCAAGTGGGGTGATTTTTTGCCCTAACATTGTGCCATCATCATCGGTATAAGTCCAAGTTTTTTGCACTTGTTTTTGGTGATAATTACGCACTCTATCGGCTGCAATGGTGAGTGCTTTTTTTTCTTTTTCATTTAAGGTTTCGTAGGCCTCTTTTAGTGCTGGCAGGTCAATGGTTAAATCTGCCATTGTATCGGCAGTAATACCATCAAATTTAACACTATAGTGAATTAATGCCGTATCGCCATTGCTTTTAATATCGGCAAGAATTTCATCAACCGTTTTTGCAATATCTGCATTAGAAACACTTTCCCAGGCCAATAATTTAGAGAGTTTTTCTTGAAAATTAGGTTGAGTGGAATTAAGATTGGTAATCATAGATTTTTCTCAATGCTATCAATCCAGGATTTTATTTCTGCATTTTTGGTTTTGAATGACGCAGCATTCACCACTAAACGAGAACTAATATCAATGATATGTTCAAGTGGTACTAAGCCGTTAGCCTTAAGTGTATTGCCTGTATCCACCAAGTCAACAATGCAATGCGCCAGACCCACTACAGGGGCAAGCTCCATCGCGCCATACAATTTGATGATTTCGATTTGTTGACCCTTAGCTTCAAAATAATGCTTAGCTGAATTGACATATTTGGTCGCAATTTTCAAAGTATCTTGCTCTAATTTCTTTTTCTCACTGGCAGCAACCATTAATTTGCATTTGGCAATACCTAAATCTAATAATTCCAATAAGCCATCGGCACCATGTTCAAGTAACACATCTTTGCCAGCAATGCCAAAATCTGCCGCACCATGCTGAACAAACACAGGTACATCAGTGGCACGAATAACAATTACCTTGATATCGTCATTGTTAGTGTCAAGAATAAGTTTTCTAGAATTCAGCTCTTCATCGGCAATCTTTAACCCTGATTTTTCTAATAATGGTAAGGTTTGCTCAAGAATTCTACCTTTGGATAATGCGATTGTTAACATAGTTTTTTTTAGTCCTGTACTCGTTCAATATCAGCACCGAGTAATTTTAGTTTTTCTTCAATAGTTTCATAGCCACGATCAAGGTGATAAACGCGCTCAATAGTGGTCGTTCCTTTGGCTGCCAACCCTGCCAATACTAGTGATGCAGAAGCACGAAGGTCGGTTGCCATTAAATGTGCGCCCGTGAGTGATTTTACGCCTTTACAAACCACTGTGTTACCTTCTAAAGTTAGGTCGGCACCCATGCGTATAAGCTCAGGAATGTGCATAAAGCGGTTTTCAAAGATGTTTTCAGTAATAACACTATGGCCCTCTGCAATGGTATTTAATGCCGTAAATTGTGCCTGCATGTCGGTCGGGAAGTTTGGATAGGTACTGGTCTTAATATTCACAGCCTTTGGGCGTTTACCTTCCATATCCAATGTGATTGAATTTTTATCGGTTTTTATATTTGCACCAATTTCAATCAGTTTTTCAAGTACCGCATGCATCACTTGTGGGTTGGTATTTTTAACAGTAACAGCCCCCCTTGTGATTGCAGCAGCCACCAAGTAAGTGGCAGATTCGATACGATCTGGACATACTGAGTATTGAATTCCATTTAAATTTTTTACCCCTTTAATGTTAAGGACCGAGGTACCTATGCCTGTGATTTTTGCCCCCATTTTATTCAAACATTGACACAGATCAGAAATTTCTGGTTCTTGAGCGGCATTACTGATTGTGGTCAGACCTTTGGCAAGTGTTGCTGCCATAATGATATTTTCTGTGGCAGTTACAGAAATTTGTTCGAAGTGAATCTCTGTGCCAATTAATCCTTTTGTTTTTGCATAAATGTAGCCATTTCTAACTTCAATATTTGCCCCTAATTTTTCCAAGGCTTGCAAGTGAAGGTTAACAGGGCGAGTGCCAATCGCACAACCGCCCGGCAACGATACTTTGGCTTTGCCATACTTAGCGAGCATTGGGCCTAGCACTAAAATAGAAGCACGCATGGTTTTAACCAAGTCATAATCCGCTGTCAAGTTGGTGAGCGTTGAGGAATCTACAAATAACGAGGAATCAGACTCTAAAATCCATTCACTGCCCATACTGGACAACAACCTCAAAGTGGTAGATATGTCGCTAAGCTGCGGTGTGTTGTTTAGTGTGATAGGCGTATCTGCCAAGATAGAGGCAAATAAGATAGGTAAGGATGAGTTCTTTGAACCCGAAACTTTGAGCGTGCCTTTTAAGGGTTTTCCTCCTTGAATAACGAGTTTATACATAACTTAGCCTTTTGCAAGTTTTTTGCTGATTTTTTCAATCAAACGCTCAAGCCCCTTGCGTTTAATGTAAGCGTTAAATTGTGCTTGGTAAGTCTTAATTATGCTGACACCTAAAAACCTGACATCGTAGATACGCCAACGATCTAAGTGAATCATATTTAAAGTAACCTTAAAAGGCTTTGGATTACCATCAAAAGAAATCAGTAATTTAACAATTGCTTTATTATCTTTACGCTTAATATTAGGACTCACAGAAATATTAATACTCTCAAGTTGTTCATAAGCCCCTAGGTAGCCTGCATAATCCTTGATTAAACTCTGTGTAATGTAGCGTTGAAAAAGGTATTTCTGTTCTTTACTGAGGTTACTCCAATGATTTTTTAATGTTAGTTGAGTTGAATAATTTATCGCAAGATTGGGTAAAAATTTGATTTTAATTAGTGTTTTAACATTTTCATTATTGGCTCGATTTTGTTTTCTAAGTTCTTTAAGTGACGATAGTGCATTAACCATGATATTGAGCGCAGCTGCGCCTGGCGGGTTAATAATATCATTTAATTCCTTTGCATTTAATGGGGTGTTGCTTTCTGTCGCTAAAGATACATTGGCAGATAAAATAGACAATATAATGAGTAAAGTTTTTAATGTTCTTTTCATTATGAAATTCACAGACAATAAAATTGTATTTATTTTAACCTTTTGCACAGATGTCAATTAAAGAAAAATTAAAAAATTTAACCACGCAACCTGGTGTGTATCAAATGCTAGACAAGCAGGGTCTAGTGATTTATGTTGGTAAGGCAAAAAACCTAAAAAAACGCGTGTCTAATTATTTTTTTAAAAATCATCAAGACGATAAAACTAGGGTATTAGTGAGTAATATTGACACTTTTGAAACTGTGATTACCGACACTGAAACTCAAGCGTTATTACTAGAAAACGAATTGATTAAACAGCACAAACCCAGATATAACATTTTGTTGAAAGACGCAAAAAGTTACCCCTACATTTATATCAGCAATGACAAACATCCGCGCGTGGGCTTTTATCGCGGCACCAAAAATAATAAATACCAATATTTTGGGCCGTATCCATCTGCACATATTGTGCGTGATTCTCTCAATTTACTAAAGAAAGTTTTTAAAGTTAGGCAATGTGCAAATGCTACCTATCGCTCAAGGTCTAGGCCTTGCTTGGAATATCAAATTGGCTTGTGTAGTGCGCCCTGTGTTAACAAAATAAGCAACGAAGATTATGTGCAAGATGTCAAAATGATGGGGTTATTTTTATCAGGAAAAGGCGTGCAAATTTTAGAAGATGTGTCGCAAAAAATGCAAGCGGCTGCTCAAAATAAAAACTACGAATTGGCAGCGCACTTGCGTGATCAAATGATTGGTTTGCGCACCATTCAAGAGCAGCATAGTTCGCAAACTTTGGGTGATATGGATGTGGTGAGCATTGCCACGCAGGAGGGCGCGCATGCTGTTGAAGTACTGTTTGTGCGTTCAGGTAAGCAAATCGGACAAGAATGTATTTTTCCAAAACACAGTAAGGGTAAGGCGCTCAAAGAAGTTTTATCCGCTTTTTTGCCGTTATATTATTTAGGCAAACAGACGCCAAAACAATTATTACTCAACGAAAAATTAGTAGATAAAAAAATCATTGCCTCTGCCTTATCCACACAAATCATTGACACACCGCAAAAAGACAAACGCCATTTTTTAAAAATTGCCAGTCTGACTGCCGAAGAAAATCTAAAGCAATATTTAAACTCAAGATTCACCAAACGCTCACAATTAGAACAACTACAAAAAATCCTCAATCTTAAATCCCTGCCTAATTATATGGAGTGCTTTGATATCAGCCATACAATGGGTGAGGCAACAGTTGCATCGTGTGTGGTGTTTGAAAAAGGATTGCCAAAAGTCAAAAGATACCGTCAATTTAATATTAACAATATCACCCCAGGTGATGATTATGCGGCAATGAATCAAGTCGTTTTCCGACGCTATTCTCGTTTACTCAAAGATAAGCAGCCATTGCCAGATATTGTTTTCATTGACGGTGGCTTAGGGCAACTTAATCAAGCGATTATGGTGATGGACTCCATCGGCATTGAATCCATTCAATTGGTTGGCGTGGCAAAAGGCGAGGGAAGGAAAGCTGGACTTGAGACTTTGATTATGGTCACAGATGGCAAAACACAAAAAATCAACCTACATCCACAGGATCAGGCTTTAATGTTGGTCAACCATATCCGCGATGAGTCTCACCGTTTTGCCATTAAAAACCATCGTAAAAAACGCGGAAAAAAACGCACAACCTCTCCATTAGAGGGTATTGAAGGCGTAGGAAAGCAGCGTCGCAGCGCTTTACTTAATCATTTTGGTGGTTTGCAAGAAATACAAAAAGCATCAGTTAACGAAATTCAAAAAGTTAATGGCATCAGTCTTGCATTAGCGACTAAAATTGTAGAAAAATTACGAGGTTAAGATGATAATTAGAGTATTGATAACTATTTTTGTGATTGCTTATATTGTATGGTTTATCAGTAACCGTATTTTAGGTAAAAATCTTGGACTTGCAAAAGTCATTGCCGCGACTTTGGTGGTAGTTAGTATGATTTATTTAACACTTGGGATTTTGTCGCACTTGGTGGAAGGGGGTTAGTCCTTTTTAGATAAAACCAAGCAATTCAAATGCTGAGTTTTTTTAATTAACGCTTCGGATACATTGGTTAAGATTGCTAAATTGGATGCTTCCCACACGGGAATATCACGGTTATGATCACCCATATAGTCAAAACCTTTGTTGCCGAAACGCGCAATCAATCTGTTGGCTTTATTGTGTGAAGATAGGTTAAAGCTTTTATTGCTTGCCATGACATCATTAAATAATTTAAGGTGTTTGGCAATAGCAAGTGCATATAATTTGTGCGAGGCAGTGGCAAGAATAATTGTGTCACCTTGTTTTTTGCGTTTTTTGATGTAGTCAATCGTGGTTTGATTGTAGGGTAGTTTAGAGACATCAATATCAAAGCGTTTAACCAATTGTTCTTTGAGGTAGCCCTTGCCTTGAGCAAACCAGATGGGAAATAACAAAATTAACCAAGGGCGAGACTCTAGCACGCCTTTGGAAGATTCGTATAATAAATCAGTATTAATCAATGTACGATCCAAGTCAACAATTAAAGGTATCATTCTAGTTCACTCCATTTTTCATAATAGCACTCTAAATCGGATTCTAATCTTGCCAAGCGAATTAATGCATCTTGGGATTCAGGCAATTGGAAAAACTCAGGGTCGGATAATTGTTGTTGTATTTCGCCAATTTCAATCTCTGTTTTTTCGATTTTCTTAGGCAGTTTTTCTAATTCTTGCTGCTGCTTATAGGATAGTTTTTTCTTTGGTATGTTGTTAGATTCTTTAACCGCTTTCGGCTTATTTTTGACTTTGGTTGTATTATCTAAATCGTCCTGTTTTTGTAATAAATAATCGTCATAACCACCAGCATACTGCTGAATATCACCCTCACCTTCCATGACGATAGTAGAGCCAACCACATTATTTAAAAAAGTCCTATCATGTGAAATTAAAATCAAAGTGCCGGTATATTCCACCAACATTTCTTCAAGTAACTCTAAAGTCTCCACATCAAGGTCGTTAGTTGGTTCGTCGAGTACCAATAAATTAGCAGGTTGCGATAAAATTTTTGCCAACATTAGGCGATTTTTTTCACCACCAGAAAACATTTTAATCGGTGCCATCGCTTGCTTTCCCGTAAACAAAAACTGCCGTAAATAACCAATCACATGCTTACTTTTTCCACCGATATTAATATGGTCAGCGCCACCAGAAACAAAGTCCATTGCTTTCATATTTGGCTCTAACAGTTCACGCATTTGGTCGAAATACGCCAACTTAATCGTTTTAGAGCGACGAATAGAGCCACTGGTCGGCTGTAATTGGTCTAATAATAATTTAATAAAGGTGGATTTTCCTGAGCCATTGCCACCGATAATGCCGATTTTTTCACCTTTCAAAACCAACATAGAAAATTCTTTGATGAGTTGTAAATCGCCAATAGAATATGACATTTTTTTAACTTCAAACACCAGCTTAGAGGCGCGTTTTTCATCCTCTGCTACCGAATGTATTTTGACTTTTCCTTGCTTCTGACGGCGATTAATAAAATTGCTACGCATATCCTCTAAGGCGCGTACACGCCCCTCATTGCGAGTCCTTCTCGCCTTGATGCCTTGACGAATCCACACTTCTTCCTGGGCAAGTTTTTTATCAAATCGCTTGTTTGCCACCTCTTCTGAATTGAGTAAATTATCCTTGCGTTTGACATACGCCTTGTAACCGCATTCAAACACCGCCAAATTGCCGCGGTCAAGGTCAAAGACTTTATTAACAATCCCTGCCACAAAAGAGCGGTCGTGACTAATCAAAACCAGTGTTCCATGATAATCTTTCAGCATTTTTTCCAAGTCAAGAATTGCCGTAATATCCATATGGTTTGTCGGCTCGTCCAGCAACAAAACATTTGGCTCTTGAATTAACGCACGCGCCAACATCACTCGTCGTCGCCAGCCACCAGACAGCGTGGATAAAATCGCCTCAGGTTTCAAAGTAAAGCGATTCAACATACTTTCAATTTTATGCAAATGTTGCCAGCCGTCCAAACGGTCAATATCGGCTTGTAACTCCATCGCCTTATCCGATTCCCCCTCAGTCATCAAATACCGATACCGACTTAAAACCTCACCAATTTCCCCTAGTCCCTCAGCGACAATATCAAATAAATTCTTATCAACATCCTCAGGTGGCGTCTGTTCTAAATAACTAATCTTAACCCCGTTTTTAACTTTTAATTTCCCATCATCAGGCTCAATCACACCTGCCAACACTCGCATAAAAGTTGATTTTCCTTCGCCATTTCGTCCAATGAGTGCAATCTTATCGCCTTTTAAAATAGTAGCGCTCACTTCATTTAAAATTGGTTTTTCAGAAAAATTAAGGGAAATACTGTCTAGCGTGATTAGTGGCATAGGTTAAAATTATTTATTTTCAATGAACGAGGTTTACTGTGCGTTATTTTATTCAATTTTTACTGTTACTCGCGCTTATTAATCCAGTTAATGCTGAAAGTATTGAAGCGAATAGTTTTTCTAATGCCCAGCAAGAGCGTCGTTATCGTGTTTTAATTGATGAAATTCGTTGTCCTGTGTGCCAAGGGCAGAGTATCGGCGGCTCAAATGCGGGATTGGCTAAAGATTTAAGGGAAAAAGTCAGAGAATTAATTTTGACAGATAAAAGCAATGACGATATTCGTGACTTTATGGTGGCACGATATGGTAATTTTGTTGTCTTTAAGCCACCTGTTAATAAAAATACCTACCTATTATGGTCACTACCTTTTGTATTTTTAGCGTTTGGCTTGTTTCTTCTTATTCGCAATTTCGGTAACAGAAAAGTAGTGAAAAAAATCGACACCAGTAAAGCCAAAGCGTTATTAAAGTGAGTGAATTACACATCAGTACCAACGGTCGTGGCGCCGTTGAAATCACGCAACAAGTGAACGAATTGATAGAGGGTAATGCAAAATTGTGCCATCTATTTGTTGCCCACACTTCAGCATCGTTGATGATTACTGGCAATGAAGACCCGCAACTTTTACTGGATGTTGAGGATTATTTTCAAGCAAATGTAGCGGACGCAAATCCAAAATATCGCCACAATAACGAAGGCGATTTTGATATGTCAGGGCATATTCGATCTATTCTCACGGGTGAAGCCAAAACCATTCCTGTGATGAATGGTAAATTGGCATTGGGACAATTCCAAGGTTTGTATTTATACGAACATCGTGCTGGCAAAAATACCAGAAAATTGATTGTTACTTTATTATGAACAGCGAACAAGAACTCAGTGATTTAATGGTGCAAGCCTATAGTTATCAAAAGGCGGGGGATTTATCAAAAGCCATTCAGGCGTGGAATGGGCTACTTCAACACAAGGATGCAGATAAAGATTTAAAGGCGAATGCTTATTTGAGTTTGGGTAATTTACATCAGCAGCAGGGCAATGATGATTTGGCAATTGAAAGTATGTCAAATGCGATTAAAAGCAATCCCAACAGCAGTGAAGCCTATTTTTGTTTGGCGTATATGGCACAGGAAAAAGAAAATTTTGAAACAGCAATTGCGTATTTAGAGCAGGCATTAGCGTTAAATAATAAGGACAGCGGGGCGTTTAATAATTTGGGTAATTGCTATGATAGATTAGAAAAAACGCAAGAAGCGATTGATGCTTACACGCAGGCGGTAAAATTAGATGAAAATTACATTGCCGCAATTTACAATCGGGGCAATGCGTTTTTAAAATTAGCAAAAGACGATTTAGCACACAAAGATTTGTCAAAAGCGATAGAATTAGATGCAAATTTTTACCAAGCCTATTATAATCGAGGAATTTTACTAAAACGCATGGGCAAAATAGCAGAATCTGAACAAGATTTAACCACGGCAAAATCCTTAGCACAGCAGGATTTAGAAAGCCAAGAAGCGCAACGTGAAACACATTAAGTAAAGTATGAATATTCAAGAAAATAATACGCTAATTACCTATTTGTCCTCATTCAACGACATCATTTATACGCCCGAAAAATGTCAAAAACTCTTAGATAACGATACATTAGACATTGCATTGGTTACACTTAACAATGATATTGCTCAAGTCAAACAATTTTCAAAGATCTTTACTCAGTCTAATTACCAGACTGTGCAGATGCTTATTGAAAAAACTCAAACGCACCTCAACCAGCAAAAAAAGATCATACTAAATTTTTATATCCATTATTTCAAGTCTAATTCTATTATTGGTGACAAAGCCATTAGTCAGCATCCAGACTTAATTGTTGTTCTAGGTTGTAACCGCCCCAGTCTTGATAAGCGTATATCTTATGCTATTCAGATTGCCAATCAACATCCTAGCGTTCCTATTTTGTTAAGTGGTGGCGGTTTTAATATTAATATGACAGAGAGTGACTATATGCACAGTCAGCTCAAAAAATCTGGCATTAAAAACGAATTTATTTTAGAAACCTTATCTATGGATACTATTGCTAACGCCTTATTTTCAAAAATAATTCTGCGTCAATGTAATAAATTTAGCGCCATCAAAAATATTGAGATTATCACTTCTAAATTTCATCTACCTCGTGCTCTGTATTATTTCAAAACTATTTTTAATAGTTTAGAGTCTAAATCTACCTTTAATTTTTGTGCTCAAGGTCCCGCTACTTCTACTGATGCCCAAGTAGAATTTTTGTCTGACCACGAACTCTCTAGCGAATTAGACGCCATGCAAGCTCTTAGTGTATTTAATAACCCTAAAAACCACTCAATAGATGACATGCAAAGCTTAATAGAACTTTTGAAAAATCATAATCTATATCAGGCTCGCTATGATATTTTGCGAATACTATTGCCACACTGTTAAAGTTTTGTTGTCGTTTGCTTGTAAAATATCCATCTTGTAATAAAATTATAATAAATTTAAGAATAAAAAATGAATGAAGATAACAAGTTAGTAACAGAAAGAAAGTCAAAATTAGCCGCCTTGAGAGAGTTAGGCAATCCATTTGTTAATGACTTTCAGCCGAAGGATTTTGCCAAAGATGTTTCGGCATCTTATGGACAACTTTCTAAAGAAGAGCTAGATGAGAAAACTGTCGAAGTTTCAATGGCAGGGCGTATGATGCTTAAACGGGTGATGGGTAAAGCAAGTTTTGCGCATATTCAAGATAGCAGTGCTCAAATTCAGTTGTTTGTTACCCGCGACGAATTACCTGAGGGTTTTTATAACGAACAGTTCAAAAAATGGGATATCGGCGATATTATTGCCGTCAAAGGTGTGCTGTTTAAAACCCAAGTCGGCGAGTTGTCCGTGCGTGTCAAAGAAATCCAATTATTGACAAAATCACTACGACCATTGCCAGAAAAATTTCACGGACTCAGCGACCAAGAAATTCGTTATCGTCAACGCTATGTTGATTTAATTATGAACAAAGATGCTCGTGACACTTTCAAACGCCGCAGTCAAATCGTGAGTTACATCCGTAATTTTTTCAATGGCAATGACTTTATGGAAGTCGAAACGCCAATGTTGCACAGTATCCCAGGTGGTGCGACAGCCAAACCGTTCGAAACGCACCACAACTCATTAGACATGCAAATGTTTCTGCGTATTGCCCCTGAGTTATACTTAAAGCGCCTCATCGTCGGTGGTATGGATAGGGTGTTTGAAATCAATCGGTGCTTCAGAAACGAAGGCTTGTCCACCCGTCACAACCCAGAGTTTACCACCATCGAATTCTATCAAGCCTATGCTACTTACCACGATTTAATGGACACTACTGAAGATCTATTCAGAGGGGTTGCTATTGATGTTTGTGGCAATGCAATCGTTAATTACCAAGGCGATGAATTTGACTTTTCTAAACCTTTTGAACGCATCAGCGTCTTTGATGCAATCCTTAAATACAACCCAGATTTATCCTCTGATGACTTGAGCGAAGTTAATGCCACTGCCACCGCCAAAAAATTAGGGATTGATGTTAAAGACGCCTGGGGTCTGGGAAAAATTCAAATTGAAATTTTTGACGCAACGGTAGAAGAGCGGTTAATGCAGCCAACTTTTATCACCGAATACCCAACTGAAATTTCCCCACTCGCTCGTCGCAACGACGATAACCCATTCATTACCGACCGCTTTGAGTTGTTCATCGGTGGTCGTGAAATTGCCAACGGTTTCTCCGAGCTCAATGACGCCGAAGACCAAGCCGAACGCTTCCGTAAACAAGTTGAAGAAAAAGATGCCGGCGATGACGAAGCCATGCACTACGATGCCGACTACATTCGCGCCCTAGAGTACGGCATGCCTCCAACCGCAGGCGAGGGCATCGGTATCGACCGTATGGTCATGCTATTCACCGACTCGCCATCTATTCGTGATGTATTACTATTCCCACAAATGAAGTCGGAATGCTGATTGCCTATTGAGTTTCTTTAATTGTTGAAAGATAGTATCTTATCTTTGTGCAAATAAATAATACTTGACAAATAAGCATAATAATACTTGACAAATAAGCAAGTAAGGCTACCATACAAGCATGGAGATTAAATACAGTAAGCAAGCAGTCAAATACTTAAGCAAGATGGATGTACAAAAAAGAGATTTGCTTATTGGTAAAATTAAGCAATTACCACTGGGTGATGTAAAACGATGAAAAAACTTTTTAAAAACATACTTTTAACAGTCTCTTTGTTTTTTCTATGTTTGTCCATTATTTCTATGCTGGCTCAGCAGATTTTTTATCCACAATATATAGATGCCCAAGGTGTATTACACGAAACCCTGTGGGTGCCGATTGGTGCTTTTTCTTTTCTACTAGGTATAGCCACCCTTGTTATTTATCTGCTGCTATTGATTTTGAAATCAATCAAGCGCTGGATAAAGTAAATTGTTCGCCGTTTAACGCTTGAATTGCGATCGGCTGGAATGATTTAAAATACTTTGGTAGCGGGACTGTGATGTTCAAATAAAAAAATTGATGCTTGGCAGAAAGTTTGCGATGGATGGTATTTTTTAGTCCGCATAAAGTTGTTTTACGAAGCACTAAAAAATTACTACGAATAGTGGTTTTGTATTTGTTAAATGCGTTTAGAAGGTTTTTACCCGCTAAATAAATCACTCTCTGACCCTAATTATTTTGGTGTTTTATAGTCATAAGTTATTGTTTTTTATTAAAATTTAATTTAATCACACACTGACCCCAATTATTCATCAAACCAGGACAGCGGCTAAATCCAGTATCTTTGAATATATTGAAGTTTTTTATAACAAGATTAGGCGTCATTCAACGATTGGTTATTATTCACCCAATGATTATGAAAAGAGGTTTTATCACAACAATATTCCCTAACTTAATTTTAAGCCTTAAGTGAAAAATGGGTGAAAAATGGGGAAAGGTGAAAAATGGGGACAGAAAAATGGGGACAGGCTACTTTTTAGAAAAATTTGAATAAACAGGGATAAGTGATACTACTTTATCATAAAAGTAGCCTGTCCCCATTTTTGTCCCCATTTTCTCATTATTCTTCGTCTTCGTAACCTTTTTTTACCCACAATACGCCTTTAACTAAAAGCCAAAATAATACCCCTGGCACAATAAGATAAAGAAAGAAAGGAAGAAAGGAAGCGATATTAACAAAAGTGCTCTCCATGGACCTGTTTTTAAATCGTCTTTACAAGTTAACCATTTCAGTATTTTACCTTGCTGAAATGATTTGTTAGGTGTTTTGTTCATCTTTTGGTCTTGTGACATAAGCAATAAATCCAGATATTATAATGATAGGTAGGGCGATATATGTTAAATATACACCAACATATGAAACTGTAAATAGCGTAATTAAATATAGAACTAATGTTATCCAAAATATAAACTCTGATTTTTCATGCATATTACACCCCTTACTTTCTTTTAAAATTTTACCATATTGATTGTCTATATTTTAATTGTCGCTTATTAGATAAAGTAACAATGCTTTTTGTGCATGAAGGCGATTTTCAGCCTCATCCCAGACCAGACTTTGTGGGCCATCAATAACATCAGTGCTTACCTCTTCGCCGCGGTGGGCAGGGAGGCAGTGCATAAAGCTGGCGTTGGTATTGGCATTTGCCATTAAGGTTTCATCAACTTGGAAATCTGCAAAGGCGAGTTCGCGTTTGGCTTGCTCCTGTTCTTGACCCATACTCGCCCAAACATCGGTAACGACTAAATCAGCACCTTTGCACGCCAGTTTTGCGTCAGTGTGCAGGGTAATGCAATCTTGATATTTGTCAATAAAAGACTGTTTGGGTTCGTAGCCAATAGGGGTGGCAATATTAAGCTTAAATCCAAACACGCTTGCCGCTTGCATATAGGTGTGGCACATATTATTGCCATCACCAATCCACGCGACTGTTTTACCTTTAATATTGCCCTTGTGTTCTTTGTAGGTCATCATATCTGCCAATAATTGACAAGGGTGAGACTCGTCGGATAGGGCGTTGATGATAGGTACATTGGCATTTTTAGAGAAGGTAATGATATCATCGTGCGAAGACACACGCATCATAATTGCATCTACCATTGAGCCAATTACAATCGCGGTATCAGTCGTTGGTTCGCCACGACCAATTTGAATGTCACGATTAGATAAGAACAAAGCATGTCCGCCGAGTTGCGCCATGCCTGCCTCAAATGAAACACGGGTACGAGTGGAAGATTTGTCAAAAATCATTGCCAAGGTTTTGTTTTCCAATGTCTTGTTAATTTGACCTGATTTATGTTCTTTTTTCAGTGCAATCGCATTGTCAATGATTTGATTTAAATCCGTGTTTGAGAGCTCGTCTAAGTTAATAAAGTGTTTCATATAACCTTCCTGTGCTATAAAGCACCTAGTAATTCATCAAGGGTGATGATGATGATATCCGCTTCGTTTTGATTAAGGATTAGCGGAGGTAATAAGCGGATAGAACGCCCGGTAATGTTAATAAGTAAATGCTTTTTCAGGGCTGCATTAAGTAACTCGGTGCAATCTTGATTAAGTTCGATGGCAATCATTAACCCTTTAATGCGGATTTCAACAATTTTATCTGAGGATAAAGCTTGCAGCCCTGCTAGCAAGTAAGCGCTTATTGTGTTGACATTATCAAGAATATTGTCTTTTTTAATCACATCAAGGACTGCCAATGCAGTTTTACTGACTAAAGGGTTGCCACCAAAAGTAGAGCCATGTGTACCTACAGTTAGTAATTCTGCGGCTTTGCCTTTTGCTAAGCAAGCACTAATTGGTACACCATTGCCTAAGCCTTTGGCAAGTGTCAATATATCAGGGGTGATACCGTTATACTGGTGAGCGAATAACTTTCCCGTGCGTCCAATACCCGTTTGCACTTCGTCCAAAATCAACAGCCAATTATTGGCTTGGCAGATCTTTTGCACTTGATTAAGGTAATCATCAGCCGGTACAATTACGCCACTTTCACCTTGGATAGGTTCAAGCATTACAGCGACAACGCTGGCATTATCTGTGTGTGCTTTAATCGCATCCACATCATCAAAATCAACATGGATAAATTCACTGATTAATGGTGAGAAGCCCGCTTGTACCTTTGGATTCCCTGTTGCAGATAGCGTTGCCATGGTGCGACCGTGAAAACTTTGATTGGCGGTTAAGATGATTGGGTGGTTAATATTGTTGCTATAAGCGTGCAAGCGCGTCATTTTAATCGCTGCTTCATTTGCCTCTGCACCCGAATTACCAAAGAAAGCCTTGTCCATATTTGCTGCCATACATAATTCTTTTGCCAAAGTTTCTTGGTGTTGAATGTGATACCAATTACTGGTGTGTAATAATTCACCTGCTTGTAATTGAATGGCGGCAGTAATATCTGGATGGCAATGCCCGAGTCCAACTACGCCAACACCCGATAGGGCATCCAAGTATTGCTCACCCTGTGTTGATGTTAACATGCAGCCTTCACCTTTAACAAAAGTAACAGCAAGGGGTGCGTAATTTGACATTAAGTATGACATATTTTTTTTGCGTTTGTCGTTAAAAACACAAAAGCCCCAAAATGGGGCTTTTGTTGGTCAATCAAAGATTTATTATGATTGGTACTGTAAAGGCGGCGCCATTTTATTGTTAATTTCGTCTAACTCTTTCTTGTATCCTTCGTAGAAATGACCTGCTGGTGGATTAACCCATTCTTCATAGTTAAAGCCATTTTCTTCATTAAATACTTTAAAAGTGTTTTGCAATGCAATTCTCTGTGCACTTAACTCGTTACTTTCTTTGCTCACTGCGTCCATATCGTTTTCTCCTAAATCTTGTAAATATGTAAAAAGCAATAATTATAGTCTATAATCAACTTTTGTGAAGGTTTTATTTATTAAAATACTGACTAAATACTTGGTTATGTAACTTGGTTTTATGGCACAATTAAATTGTAACAAACTTATATAACAACAACGAGGAGAATCTATGCAATTAAGTATTTCAGGTCATCATCTTGACATTACCGATGCAATCAAGCAACACGCAGAAGAAAAACTGTCCAAAATTAAACACCACTTCGATCATTTGATTAATATCGATATGATTTTAGAAGTTGAAAAGGATGTGCAAAAAGCCGAAGCGTCTATTCATGTTAGTGGCGCCGATTTATTTGCCAAAGCGGAAAGTGATGATATGTATGTTTCGATTGACCGAATGGTTAATAAATTAGATGCACAGGTTAGAAAACACAAAGAAAAAATCAATAACCACAGGAAGTAATGCTTTAGGGCGCAGTCCCAAGTTTTAAGGAAAGTTTATGTCGAAAGTTGAAAATACTTCTTTCGAAGATTGCCTCCAGAGATTAATGTCATCTTTGGAGGCATCTTTGTATGAAGAAGCCACTACGCAACTTGCCAGTTTACACTCGGCGGAAATCGCTCGTCTATTAGAAGCGATACCACCAAAAGACAGAACGCAATTATGGCTCAATATTGATACAGGAACGCAGGGCGATATTCTTAAAGATTTAAGCGAAGATGTTCGCACACAACTACTGAGTGAAATGGAAGTTGACGCTATTGTTAAAGCCACCGAAGGCTTGGACATGGATGATTTGGCAGATGTTATTCCCAACTTACCTGAATCAGCCCTGCATAATTTATTGTTAACCCTTGATCATAAACATCGTGAATATCTAAAACGCGTGCTATCTTATCCTCAAGATACTGCAGGCGGTCTGATGAATATTGATATTATCACTGTTCGTGATGATGTTAGTGTGCGCACTGTGATTCGTTATTTGCGTCTATTAAAAGAGATGCCGATTGACACCGACCAAATATTTGTGGTTGACCATGACTATCAATACATTGGTGCCATACATATTTCTATTTTATTGACCCATGAAGCCGAGCAAAACATCGCGCCGTTAATCAATAAAGATTTACGCCCAATTCCTGTTGATACTACAGAAAAAAAAGTGGCTGATTTGTTTGAGCAGCGTGACTTGATTTCTGCCCCTGTGGTTGACAGTAATAATCAATTAATTGGTCGTATTACTATTGATGATGTGGTTGATGTTATTCGTGAACATGCCGAACAATCAGTGATGTCAATGGCAGGACTTGATGGCGAAGAAGATGTGTTTGCGCCGGCAATGCAAAGCGTCAAACGCCGTAGTATTTGGCTGGGTGTGAACTTGATAACGGTGTTTATTGCGGTATTTTTTATCGGATTGTTCGAGGCCACTTTACAAGAAAAAATTGCTCTGGCTATCTTGATGCCGGTGGTGGCATCGATGGGCGGTATTGCTGGCACACAAACTTTAATTTTGGTTACCCGCGGTATTTCCACGGGCAGGGTAACAACTTCTAATCTTAAAGTATTAATGAGTAGGGAAGTGGCCATTGGTGTTTTGAATGGCATTATTTGGGCGTTGGTAATTGGCGTAGCAACTTATGTGTGGTTTGCAGATGCGATATTAAGTGCCATCATAGCTTTAGCGATTATTGCCAACCTGATTTTTGCTGCTTTTTCAGGTGCATTTTTACCACTTTTACTGGTTAGGTTTAAAATTGACCCTGCACTTGCAGGTGGTGTTATTTTAACAACGATTACCGATGTGATTGGTTTTGTGGCTTTTTTAGGGCTTGCCAGTTTGGTTATTTAATGAAATTAAAAGTCCACAGTTGAAACGCCGTTACTACCTAGCCAAATTCTAAATTTTTCTTGAATTTCAGTCAAAGTTTTTTTATCATCTGCCTCGAAACGCAACACCAAGCATGGCGTTGTATTAGAGGGGCGAACAAGCCCCCAACCATTTTCATAATCCACACGCACACCGTCAATAGTGGTGATTTTCGCACCTTTAAAATCAACATTGCTGCTGAGTTTTTCCATTGCTTTAAATTGCTGCCCTTGTTTATCAAAATGAATGTTAATTTCAGGGGTGTTAATGCTGTCAGGTAAGTCAGTAAATACTTGTTCACAGGTTTGGTTAGTTTTTGAAAGTATTTCCAATAATCTTGCACCGGTGTAAAGTGCATCATCAAAGCCATACCAGCGTTCTTTGAAAAAGATGTGTCCACTCATTTCACCACCAAGTTCTGCGCCCGTTTGTTTGAGTTTGGCCTTGATAAAGCTGTGCCCTGTGCGTGACATTATTGCCTCACCACCATGCTCAATAATATCTTTTGATAGCAGCGACGAGCATTTCACATCAAACACAATTTTAGCGCCTGTATTGCGACTAAGAATATCGCGAGCATATAGAATCATTTGTCTGTCTGCCCAAATCACATTGCCTTTGTTGTCAATCAACCCGAGACGGTCTCCATCGCCATCAAAGGCAAAGCCCATATCGGCACCCGTGGCTTTAACTTCTTTAATGATATCTGTTAAATTTGCCATTTTTGATGGGTCGGGGTGATGATTAGGGAAAGTGCCATCAACCAGACAAAATAATTTACTTACCTTAACGCCAAGGCGCTCGAACAATTTAGGCGCAATATTTCCCGCCACGCCATTACCAGCATCTACAACGATATGTAGGGGCTTGTCTAATTTAACATCAGCAACAATACGGTCAATGTAGTCATCTTCTATGTCCACTTTGGTTGAAGTGCCGTGCCCCTTGGAAAAGTCTTGCCTCTGGATGCGTTCATACAAATCCTGGATGCGTTCACCTGACAGCGTCTCTCCAGCAATCATAATTTTAAAGCCGTTGTACTCAGGCGGATTGTGCGAACCAGTAATCATCACCCCAGAGCTGGCAGCCTTGGTGTAAGTCGAATAATATACCAACGGCGTTGGCACCATACCAATATCAACCACATGACAGCCACTGGATTTTAGTCCATCTTTGAGTGCATCCATCAATCCTAAGCCACTTAAACGACCATCACGACCAACGACGACACCGCGTTCGCCACAAGCAATGGACTCAGAGCCGATTGCCAAACCAATTAATTTAACCACTTCGGGGGTTAAGTCCTCTTTAACGATGCCACGAATGTCGTAGGCTTTAAAAATGGATTGTGAGATTAACATACGGATATAATAAGGTAAAAAATAAACCCCCTATTTTAATGAAAGAACAGTTTGAAGTTATTGAAATCCATACCGAAACGATGAAATTAAAAGTCAATCGCTCATCGGGTTGTCATTCTTGCTCAGCTAATAGTGGCTGTGGTACGGGGATTTTGGCAAAGCATTTTGACCATTATTCAGTGTTCAATAAACCTTTGCAAGCTGGCGTTACAGTGGGTGATCTCGTTACCCTGGAAATTTCATCACAAGAATTGTTTTATCGCGCTTTTCAATTGTACATGGTGCCGCTATTGGCATTGTTCGCAGGTAGTATTCTCGGGGGCAGTCTTTATCCCAATCAAGAAATTGCGCAAATCGCTTTCGCTTTTGGTGGATTTTTTAGCGTATTATTATTAACAAAATATTTTGTAAAGTAAAGTGTTTTAATCTTCTAAATTTGGGATAATTACGGGATTATTTTCAAACAAAATACACTTATGTCAACTCAAGATCTGGATCCTTTAGAAACCCAAGAATGGCTAGAAGCTTTTAAATCTGTCGCTCGTATAGAGGGCGATGATCGTGCGAAGTTTTTACTTAATCAGTTGATGGATATGGCGCATAAGGAAGGCATGGATTTGCCAACTGGTGTTAATACAGCTTATTTAAATTCGATTGCTAAAGACAAAGAAATTGCCACAAATATCAATCTTGATATTGAAGAACGCATTTCTGCCATTGTGCGTTGGAATGCTATGGTTATGGTGGTTAAGGCCAATCAGTTGCCGTATGATTTGGGCGGACATATTGCATCATTTGCATCCAGTGCGACTTTGTATGAAATCGGTTTTAATCATTTTTATCGTGGTCCAGATGCTGAGCAGGGCGCAGATTTGATTTTTTTTCAAGGGCATATCTCGCCAGGTATTTACGCTCGTGCATTCTTAGAAGGTCGTATTACCGAGGCGCAAATGCTATTATTCCGTCAAGAAGCGGGCAAAGATGGCTTAAGTTCTTATCCACACCCTTGGTTGATGCCAGATTTTTGGCAATTCCCAACCGTGTCTATGGGTTTGGGTCCAATTATGGCAATTTACCAAGCGCGTTTTATGAAGTATTTACACCATCGTGAGATTAAGCAAACTGATAAACGCACAGTTTGGGCATATCTTGGTGATGGTGAAATGGATGAGCCAGAATCTTTAGGTGCAATTTCTGTGGCAGGTCGTGAAAAACTTGATAATTTAGTGTTTGTTATTAATTGCAACCTCCAACGCCTTGACGGCCCAGTGCGTGGCAACGGTAAAATCATTCAAGAGTTAGAGGGAATGTTCCGCGGTGCAGGTTGGAATGTGCTTAAAGTGATTTGGGGTGGTGAATGGGACAAGTTGCTTGAAAAAGACACCAATGGCTTATTGAGAAAGCGTATGGAAGAAGTGGTGGATGGTGAATACCAAGCTTATAAAGCCAAAGATGGTGCTTATGTGCGTAAACATTTCTTTGGTAAATATCCAGAATTATTGGCAATGGTTGCGCATCTGAGTGATGATGAAATCTACGCTTTAAACCGTGGTGGGCATGACCCAATCAAAGTTTATCAAGCCTATAACGCTGCCAAAGAATGCAGCGACAAGCCAACCGTCATTCTTGCCAAAACTGTCAAAGGTTATGGCATGGGCGAAGCGGGCGAAGGTCAAAACACCACACACTCACAGAAAAAACTTGGACTTGAACAGGTGGCAAAATTTGCAGAACGCTTCAACATTCCAGTCACCGAAACCGATGTGAAAGAATTGAATTTCTACAAGCCAGCAGAAGACAGTGAAGAAATGATTTATATGAATGCACAACGCCAAAAATTAGGCGGCTCATTGCCAGTGCGTTCGTTTGAGTTAGAAGCGTTAAAAGCCCCTGAATTAGATACTTTTAAGACTTTATTAGAATCCAGTGGCAATCGTGAAATGTCAACCACTATGGTGCTTAATCGTATTATGGCTTTATTGGTGCGTGACAAGCAATTAGGCTCTAAAATAGTGCCAATCATCCCTGATGAGGCGCGCACTTTTGGTATGGAAGGTTTGTTTAGGCAACTGGGTATTTACTCTGCCTCAGGTCAACTTTACCAACCGGAAGATTCTGATAAAGTGATGTGGTACAAAGAAGACAAAAAAGGTCAAGTATTACAAGAAGGCATCAATGAAGCGGGTGCGATTTCTGGTTGGATTGCTGCTGCAACTTCCTATGCAACACACAATACCACAATGATTCCGTTCTATATTTATTACTCTAAATTTGGCTTTCAACGCGTTGGTGATTTAATTTGGGCAGCAGGAGATATGCAAGCCAAAGGTTTTTTAATCGGCGGCACTGCAGGTCGTACAACGCTGAACGGTGAAGGCCTACAGCATGAAGACGGTGATTCTCACATTGTTGCTAACACCATTCCAAACTGCATTTCCTATGACCCAACTTATGGCTATGAATTGGTGGTAATTGTGCGTAGTGGACTGCACAGAATGTATGAAAATCATGAAAATATTTTTTACTATATTACCACCATGAACGAGCTTTATACGCATCCAGAAATGCCAGCAGAGGCAGAAGAGGGTATTATCAAAGGTATTTACCGACTGAAAGAAGTAGGCGCTGGTGATAAAGAAGTGCAATTAATGGGTTGTGGTACAATTCTTAGAGAGGTTGAAAAAGCGGCACAAATGTTGGCAGACGACTGGGGAGTAAAATCTAATGTTTGGTCGGTGACTAGTTTCAATGAGTTGACGCGCGAAGCGCAAGCCATTGACAGGGAAAATCGTTTTAGTGCCACGCCAAAAGTACCTTATATCACCCAATGTTTGGCAAATACAAAAGGCCCAGTGGTTGCTACAACCGACTATATGCGTAACTATGCAGAACAAGTTCGCAAATATATTCCAGGTCGTTATGAAGTGCTAGGCACAGATGGCTTTGGTCGTTCAGACTCGCGCGCAGCATTAAGAGATTTCTTTGAAGTGAATGCGAATTATGTTACTATTACTGCTTTGAAAGCACTTGTTGATGAAGGTGAAATGGATGCAAGCATTGTTGCCGAGGCAGTTGCTAAGTACGGCGTTGATATCAGCAAACCAAATCCAATGACAGTATAAGTGCAAAAATAGGAGAGAGATGATGACACAAGAAGCATATCTAGAAGAATTAAGGTCAGGTGCGCAAATGGATTTTGCGGACTTAATGGTATTAATTGATGAAAATTTTGTGCATAATCCTACTGCCTTTACTAATGGTGATTTGCATAACGCAGCCGATGAAAATCAAGGCAGTGCAAAACTTTTTTGTTTCTCCGCCATCCATCAACTAACACCACTTGAAACATTACATTGTTTTGGTCAGTATTATCAAGAAGTGTTAAACGACCCTGAGGGCACCTCTCATCAGAATATCCGTAACTTCATCACTTACGGCTGGGAAGGATTGAAATTTAACTCACCAGTGCTGGTTAAGAAATAACCTTAGATTCAATCTGGAGGGTTTAAATTTTTTTGAGCCGTATTGGTAATAACTTAGACCGATTAGGACAAGTACAGTGCCACCTAATTGCGTAAGGGTTAAAGTTTCATTGTTAAGGAGAGCGCCTAGTAGTAGGGCGAATACCGGGGTTAACAAGGGAATAATACCAACGACTTTGACGCTAGCATGTTTAATGAGGTGGTAGTAGGATACAAAGCCAATGACGGAGCCAAATACAGCAAGGTAACCAATAGATAACGCGGCTTTTAGACTAACATCAGGCACAATAGCACCACTAAAAATCCATACAACAATGAATAATGGGACGCTGAATAGTAGGGCGCCAGTGGTGGTTTCTAGAGCAGAAATACTGGCGTTTAGGTGTTTGAGTTTGACAGAAATAAAAGACTGGAAAGTCATTGCCACTGTGACACCTAGTAGTCCGTTTACCAGGTCTTTGGTTTCGGATAGACTCTGTGCGAATATCAATATTAGACCTCCTAACCCCAATAATAAGCCAATTATTTTATTAATTGTAAAGAAAGAATCTTTAAGTAGGACGGATGCAAATATGCCTGTTATGATTGGCGTTAGTCCAAATACAATAGAAATAACCCCGGAAGATAAGCTTCGTGCTGAGTAGTACACCAAACTCATTGTCACAAATATACCGAGTCCTGCATAAATATAATTCCAAATAGCGGCTGATGAAGTAGAGAGTTTTTGCTTTTTAATGAATAACAACCCTAAACAAATTCCTAATCCAACTATCATTCTTACTGTTACTCCAAAACTATCACTTGTACCCAGCGTCGACCAAACAATCGCAAGTGGTGTTGTTGACCAAATTGCAACAACAGAAAGGAAAACAAGATAAATTGGCATAATAATTTTTAGTCTGCAATCCTTACTTCACCATTGAGGTAGCATTTTTCTTTTAATGAAGGTGCTGCCCTTTTAATTTTGGCAAATTTTGAGGCAGGATGCATTACAAGAGAAGAATTAGGGTTTTCATATTCAAAATCTTGGAGGATTTTTACATCATTTGTATCAGGTGTTGTGACAAATCGAGCAAACTCATCCTCGCTAATATCTAATATTTTTTGTGCTTGCTTGATGGCAGAGTTAGGAATAAAGGCAGGGTCTTGATTTTCTTGCCATTGTGGGTCTTGATAATAGGTATTTTCTAATTTAGTAGGGCAAGGCTTTTCTATGAAATCGTACATTTCTTTAGCACTATAAGCACGATAACCAAAGGATAAGGTAGTGCAATTATCATCTAAACTAACGCCGTGGTGTGCAACTTTTGGCGGGATATATAGAACATCACCAGGTTCAACATCGAAGGTTTGTTCGGGGATAAATTCGGACATAATCCTAAGCGGGGCGTTGTCCAAGTAATTATCCATTTCGCAATTTTTACTACTGAGTTGCCAGCGGCGTTTGCCACTGCCTTGTAATAAAAATACATCGTAATAATCGAAATGGGGGCCAACACTGCCGCCAGTGGCTGCGTAGGAAATCATTACATCGTCGAAACGCCAGCGGGGGATGAAATCGAAGTGCTGAATAAGGCTGTGGATGTCGTCAATGTACCGGTCGACACCTTGAACCAAAAGTGTCCAGTCTTTTTCTGGCAAGTTGGCGAAGTCGCATTCGTTAAATGGACCCGTGCGTAGTGACCAGTCTTGTGATTGAATTGAGCCAGTGATTAGACGCGACTCAAATTCTTCTTCGAGTGCCAAACCTGCTAATTCGTCAGCAACAAGAGGGGTAATGAAATTAGGCAGAGCCTGTTTAATGAGCAAGGGTTTTTTCTGCCAATATTCGCAGAGGAATTGTTGCTGAGAGATTTCTTGAAAATGTATCATTGCTCCATTTTAATTTAGTTTTTCAGTTAAAATAATTGTATTCAAAATAATAGGAAAAATCATGTTTAAAAAAACTGACACATTAGCCAAAGTTGATAGCGATATCGCCAATGCAATTGCCAAAGAAGAGGCTCGTCAAGAAGCGCATATTGAGTTGATTGCAAGTGAAAATTACACCTCTGTTGCAGTAATGGAAGCGCAGGGGTCGCAGTTGACGAATAAGTATGCGGAAGGCTATCCGAAAAAACGATATTATGGCGGTTGTGAGCATGTAGATGTGGTTGAACAGTTGGCAATTGACCGTGCTAAAGAATTATTTGGTGCAGATTATGTGAATGTGCAACCACATTCTGGTTCACAGGCAAATGCGGCAGTTTTTCAAGCATTATTAACACCGGGTGATACGATCTTAGGTATGAGTTTGGCGCATGGTGGGCATTTAACACACGGTGCAGCGCCGAGTTTTTCGGGTAAAAATTTTAATTCTATTCAATATGGTTTGGATGAAAGCACGGGCGAGATTGATTACGCACAAGTGGAGACACTCGCCAATAAGCATCAGCCGAAAATGATTATTGCAGGTTTTTCAGCTTATTCACGCATCGTTGATTGGCAGCGTTTTAGAGACATTGCCGATTCAATCGGTGCGTATTTAATGGTGGATATGGCACATGTTGCAGGCTTGATTGCGGCGGGTGAGTATCCATCTCCAGTCGGCATTGCGGATGTTACAACAACAACAACACACAAAACTTTGCGTGGTCCTCGTGGCGGTTTGATTTTAGCCAAGTCTAATGCGGAAATTGAAAAGAAACTCAATTCTGCAATTTTCCCAGGTATTCAAGGTGGGCCATTGATGCATATCATTGCTGCTAAAGCAGTGAGTTTTAAAGAGGCAATGACAGATGAATACAAACACTATCAAAAACAAGTAAAAGTCAATGCGCAAGCCATGGCAAATACTTTTATTGAGCGTGGTTTTGATGTAGTTTCAGGTGGTACAGATGACCATTTATTCTTAGTCAGCTTTATTAAACAAGGGCTGACGGGGAAAGCCGTTGACGCCGCATTGGGCAGTGCACACATTACTGTTAATATGAACGCTGTGCCGAATGATCCACAGTCGCCGTTTATCACTAGCGGCATTCGTATCGGCACGCCAGCGATAACTACTCGTGGTTTTGGCGAAGCAGAGTGCAGGGAGTTGGCGTTAATGATGTGTGATATTTGTGACGATTTAGACAATCAATCGGTCATTAACAAAGTTAAGGTTAAAGTTGCAGAGCTTTGTGCCGACCATCCAGTTTACGGCTAATTAAGTGCGCTGCCCTTTCTGTCAATCTGATGAAACCAAAGTTTTAGACACGCGTTTATCTGATGATAGAGCACAGGTGCGTCGTCGTCGAGAGTGTAGCTCTTGTGGCGAGCGTTATTCAACACGAGAAATATTCGATTTAAATCTGCCAAGATTGATTAAAAAGGACGGTTCGCGTGAGACCTTTGATGAATATAAACTTCGTTCTGGTCTGCTTAAAGCCTTAGAAAAGCGTAATGTTAAAGCTGAGGATATTGAAACTGCGGTGCACAATATTATTCATAAGCTAACCATTCAATCTGAAAATGAAATTCATTCCAAAGTGCTTGGTGAATGGGTAATGGATGCGCTAAAACAACTTGACGAAGTAGCATATATTCGTTTTGCTTCTATCTATCGCCAATTTCAGGATGTTGAGGCATTCCGAAAAGAAATCGATAAACTAATGAAGTAAGTCTATTATGCGATATTTTTTTAAATTTTGTTTTTTATTAGACCAAGGTGTTTTTAGGTAATGGCAAAAACTAAATCTGAATTCGTCTGTCGAAATTGTGGTGCATCGTACCCTCAATGGGGTGGACAGTGTTTGGAGTGTAAAACTTGGAATACTTTAGAGGAAGTGTTCAAATCTACTTTGTCAAAATCAGAAATCCTGCAAGGTTTACCCTCTTCAAAAGTACAAAAACTCTCTGAAATTAAATCCGAAAGCAAACCTAGATTGACGACAGGGTTGAGTGAACTTGACCGTACTTTGGGCGGGGGCTTGGTTGATGGTTCGGTGGTGCTAATCGGCGGCGACCCAGGCATTGGCAAATCCACACTGATTTTACAAGCGATGGCTGCCATCAATAAAGAGCATACGGCTTTATATGTCAGTGGCGAGGAGTCAGCGCAGCAAGTTAGCGATAGGGCGGTGCGTTTAGGTATTACAGAAGATGTGTTGCTTTTAAACGAAACCCATTTAGAGAAAATCATCAAACTTGCCAAACAAATTAAACCTAAAGTCATTGTTATTGACTCCATTCAAACCATGATGACAGATGGATCAAGCTCCGCGCCGGGGTCCGTTACTCAGGTGCGAGATTGTGCTGCACAACTAACTCAATATGCCAAACAAACGAATACCATTTTATTCTTGATTGGGCATGTTACTAAAGGGGGTGCGCTTGCAGGGCCTAGAATTTTAGAGCATATGGTCGATTGCGTGCTTTATTTTGAAGGCGATGCAGGTGGGCGTTATCGCATCATCCGTGCTGTTAAAAATCGTTTTGGTGCCGTCAATGAAATTAGTGTCTTTGCGATGGGAAAAACAGGCTTACAACAAGTGGAAAATCCATCTGCAATCTTTTTGTCTAACCAGTCCAAGCCGTTGCCTGGCTCAATGGTAATGGTGACGCGTGAGGCTACCCGCCCTTTAATGATTGAGTTGCAAGCCTTAGTTGACCAGTCAAATGGCAACCCAAAACGCGTTTGTGTTGGACTTGATCAAAACCGCCTCGCCTTACAGCTTGCCATCCTGCACAAACATGGCGGTATCGCAACCTTTGACCAAGATGTATTTGTCAATATCGTTGGCGGTATTAAAGTTAATGAAACCGCATCAGACCTAGTGGTTATGCTGACTATTTCATCAAGCCTTAGAAATAAAATCATCCCTAAAGATTGGATTGCCTTTGGTGAAGTTGGCTTAACAGGCGAGGTTAGACCTGTTTACAATGCGGTAGAGCGCTTGGCAGAAGCACAAAAACACGGCTTCAAAGTCGCCATTATCCCCAAAGCCAACACCCCTAAAAAACCTATTAAGGGCATTAAAGTTATTCCCGTGGAATACCTTTATCAAGCGCTGCAATATATGGCTGAAAACAACTAAAGTTAAATGTATTTATGTACACTTGGTGCTTAATTACTTAAATGGTATTAAAGTTTAATTTTATTGTCTAGCTAAAATAAAAAACCCTCTGAAAGCAGTGGCTATCAGAGGGATAATATGGGGCGAGAAACGGGGCTTGAACCCGCGACAGCCGGAATCACAATCCGGGGCTCTACCAACTGAGCTATTCCCGCCATAAACTGGGTGGTAAAAACAATGTGTGTATTTTAACCATAACAGTCAAAGGTTTGTAAAATATTTCAACTTTTCTTTAGCGTGTTATAGGGGTGGGCTTAAACGCAGGGTTTTTAAGCGGTAGGTAACTTTTTTATTGCGGATTAAGGTGGGGATGTAGTGTTGTTTCCTAGAAAAATAGACTTCTGTTTCTCCATCTGCACTAATGATTTTTATTGTATCTTCGCTATTGTGTTTTCTTGAATAGTGTTTTTTGCTGATTCTTTTGCCATTATTTAATAAAAAGTAAAAATCCTTTTTATGGGGATTTTTTTCTAGAGCGTTACTAATGGCTAAGGTTTGGTTGAGTGGGTCAACTTGGTTTTTTTCTAGTTGAATGTCAATGTCTTTTTTTATTGTGTCACCATCACGCTCAAAATTTTGATAACGCTGTGATTGAACGCCAAATTGATCAATACTAAAAGTAGACTTTGAGCGAATTTGATAGTCTTTAATTAAGGCAATCAAACCTTTGGTTTGTGCATTTAGCGTGTAGGTATAGATATTATTTTCTTTATTTAAAACAATATGCACATCGGCAATTTCAAAGTCTGACACTGCCAAAGTATAAATCGCAGTATGTGGTTTGAGTGCTAACACCGAAGTGGAAAGCATTAATAATATTAAAAATTTCATAGCAGTATTAAGGTATTTTTATTTAAAAAAGGTCTAGCTTGTTATTGTAAACATTGGTTTTAACTCTAAACAATCCCAATAAAGAGTGAGAGATATTATCATGAGATAAAGGCTCGTCAATAGTGGCAGATTTTTCATTGCTAAACCAGGCTAACATTGGTACATGCGTTTGCTCCTTGGGGGCAATTATATAAGGTAGTCCGTGGAGGTATACGCCTTTTTCTCCTAAAGATTCACCATGGTCGGAAGCGTAAAAAACAAAACTGTCTTTGTAGTTGTCTTGCATTAATTGAATCGTGCTGTCAATAAGGTAGTCGGCGTAGAGAATGCTATTGTCATAAGCGTTATCAACTTCTTTGTTACTGCATTTTTCTGGGGTATTTTCGCAGACGGGTGTGAATTTTCCGAACGATTTTGGGTAACGACGGTAGTATCTTGGGCCATGAGAGCCGAGCGAGTGAAGTACAATTAAGACGCTAGAATCGTATTTGTCAATAGTGTCTTTTAGGGTATCAAGCATACTGATGTCAAATTTGTTTTCAGCGAGTATGTTTTTACTTTCGATGCGCTTGCAAACACCTTTACAACTGGAATTGTTATCTATCCAAATGACTTTAACGCCAGCTTTTTGTAAGATATCAAGGGCATTAGATTGGTTGTCGGCTTTTTGTGGTGAGTAGTTATCTTTGCTTAGTATTGAGAACATGCATGGCACGGAATAGGCGGTAGAGGTGCCACAAGAAGCAACATTGCTAAAGTTCACTAAAGGGCGTTTTGAGAGTAAAGGGCTGGTGTCTTTTTGATAGCCGTTTAGTGCAAAGCGATCAGCTCTGGCAGTTTCTCCAATGATGAAAATACCCACAGTTTTTCTTTGATTATCATTAATGATAGCATCACTGCCAATCACCTTAAAGTCTTCAGCCGTGCTGGCAAAGTAGGTTTTATTAACATAAGAGTGCATAGAATCAATCACATACAATGGATTGACAAAATAGCGTAAATCTCTATTCTCTCTACCAAAATAAGTCAAATATTTTGCATTAAACCAAATCATAACAATGCAAACCACGACCACAATAAGCATGGTTACAATTCTATTTTTACTTTCTACGAGGAAAGGTTGGCGTTTGATTTTCACGATCCATAACAATACAATCGGCACAAGCCCAAAGATTATTAAATGTATTATTAACGGCATAGAAAGTAATTCTAATGCCTCTTTGGTGTTATTTTCTTTTAGGTTATCAACGATATTAGTAATCATAAACCGGTCGAATACCACACCAATTTTAGAGAAATAACCAATGATGGCAGATGCCAATAGCAGAATAGTTAAGGATATTTTTAGGGTGATTTTGTTACTAAATAATGCCAATATGACATACAAAATTGCGAAGAATAAAGCGCCAAAGCCGAGGGCAAATCCAAATCCAGAAGCCTCAAAAAAATCAATTCTTTGAAATAATTTATCCCAAAATACAAAATTATCAAAGACAATGATAAAGCTACAAGTTAATAGCAATAAGCGATTGACAGACATATTTACACTCCTAAAGATTTTCTTCTAAGTAGCAAGTAGGCAATAGCCAGTGCCACCAAGGTCGGTGCAGACGCACTAAACAGCGGGTCGTAATTAAAACGCAATGATATAACACCACCAAGGCGAGATGATAACTCAAAGAACAGACTGATAATAATACCCAAAAATATTTTTTTACCTAAAGTTGCATCACGCAATGAGCCAAAGATGAACAACATTGACAACATCAGCATTACCATCAAGGTCACAGGTCTAATAATGCGTTTGTACAATTCCACCTTAAAAGCCTCAGAAGTGAGACCATTACCGTCTAAAAATACTATGTATTTATATAGCCCTAAAGCAGAAAACTCTCTTGGTTCTTTCTTCAAGGTGTCAATGAGACTCTGGTCAAAAGCGATATCAATATTGTAGTTTCGGTGGTTTTTGGACTGAATTTTAGTAAATTCTCCCGCTTGTTTTAACTGGTAATGCTTGACCTTCTCTAAGTTTAATTGATTTCCATCGAGCGTTGCTTTATCTGCGTGTAACACTGCATCCAAATGATGCTCCTTGTTTGTTTGAATTAAAGTCACATTGCCAAATCTGTGACCATCAAAATTCTTCTTAACATTAATAATGGTGTTACCATCTTTTAGCCAAAAACCTTGACGACTGACAGCAGAAGTATTTCGTCCCAATAAATTATCCCTGTAAGATTTAGCATATTCCGTAGCAGTTGGCGCAACAAGCTCACCTAACAATGTTGCTATAAAGATAAAGAATAAAGCTGCCGATAGTGTTTTTGTTGCAATTTGCAGAATGGAGGTTCCGCTACTTCTAACTATGATTAATTGAGAAGTTGAGGTTAAGTGCCCTAATCCCAGTAAACAACCTAATAATATAATTGTAGAAGCGTGTGAGTAGGCTATTGAAGGTAGTTCTGCTAGGACATAAATTACTGCTGAAAAAGTCGTATAATTATGCTCTCCAATCAAACTTATTTCATTAATAAATTGAAAAAATGTATACACACTCAACCACACTAGCATTACACCTAAAGTATAAGTCAAGAGTGTCTTAGCAATATAAGTATTTATGATTTTCACAAAATGAATTTTAGTTTATAAGCACTATGTAATTAGGTGTTTTTTTTGATATTTAACGCCGAAGGCAAAGAAAATAAAAGAAAAATTCATTATTAATACGCATTTATGAAAGGAATAATACTCGCAGGCGGCTCTGGTACGCGTCTCTATCCACTCACTAAGACGCAGTTGTTACCAATTTACGATAAGCCGATGATTTATTACCCACTGTCGATTTTGATGTTGGCGGGGATTCAAGAGGTGTTGATTATTTCCACACCTGAGGATTTGCCGAGATTTGAGCAGTTATTGGGCGATGGGTCGGATATTGGCATGCAACTGAGTTATGTGATGCAACCGAGCCATGATGGATTGGCACAGGCGTTTATTCTGGGCAAAGATTTCGTTGGTAATGAGGATGCTTGTCTGATTTTGGGCGATAATATTTACTACGGTCATGGACTACCGGAGATGCTGCAATCTGCGGTCAATAACGCTGCAAATAATATTGCTACTTACCATGTTCACGGCCCAGAACGCTATGGTGTGGTTGAATTTAATGAGCAGGGCACCGCACTCAGTATTGAAGAAAAACCCGAGCATCAGAAAAGTAATTATGCGGTAACTGGCTTGTATTTCTACCCAAATGATGTGCTGAAAAAAGCCACTAAAGTTATACCATCCGACCGTGGGGAATTGGAAATCACCACTATTAATCAAATGTATTTAGAAGAAAGTAGATTGCGTGTTGAGTTGATAGGCAGGGGCTACGCCTGGCTAGACACAGGTACTCACGAAAGCCTGCTTGAAGCTTCAACTTTCATTGAAACCATTGAAAAACGACAAGGTTTGAAGGTCGCTTGTATTGAATAAATTGCCTTTGAAATGGGTTATATTAACAAGTCTCAATTACTAAAACTCGCCGAGCCTTTAGCAAAAAACCAATACGGACAATATCTTATAAAACGCGCCAACCATGCAGTTTGAGCGTCAATCCATCCCCGATGTTATTCTTATAAAGCCGACAATTTATGGCGATGATCGTGGTTATTTTTCTGAAACTTTTCGCCAAGATTTACTTGATAAAGAGCTCAGTACTCCCATTAATTTTATTCAAGACAACGAATCCAAATCCAGTAAAGGCGTTTTGCGTGGCTTACATTATCAATTGCCTCCCTATGCTCAAACTAAACTTGTTCGTGTTATTGAGGGATGCGTACTAGATGTTGCTGTTGATATTCGTAAAGACAGTCCAACCTTTGGTCAGCATATTGCCATTGAACTTAACGCCGAAAACAAACACCAGCTGCTAATTCCCCAGGGTTTTGCCCACGGTTTTGTTGTTGTTAGTGATACTGCCACTTTTGCCTATAAAGTTGATAATTACTATGCCCCTGATTATGAACGAGGTATTGCTTTTGATGACAAAAGTTTAAACATTGATTGGCGCTTGCCTATCGGTGAGTTAAAACTTTCAGATAGGGATAAGTCCTACAAACCCTTTAACTAAAAATAAAATTAAGCCCTCCAGTGTTCTGCGATCCAAGGGGAGGGTTGAATGTGACGATACCATTTACCAGAAATGCCTTTAATAGCTTCAGGTGGATTGGGAAGTCCGTGAAAGAGAATAATTTTTGCGCCTTTAGGGATGCTTGGCGCCTGAAACCAAGACTTTATCCATGAGGGGCAGCAACGATATTTAAAGCTGGGTACCCATTCATCTGCCCAGTATTTGAGTTGACCAATTTTGTTGATTTCTCGAGAAAGATAGGCTTGTTCGTGGCGAACTTCATTTTTTACTTGGTCTGAATGCTGTTCAAAATAACTAAGAATTTGTGGGTATTGCCCGATTTCAAAACGAAAAACTGAGGAGTTTCCTTCAATTTTATTCGGGTTCTTTTTATCATGAGCAATAAAGAAATCACCTTTAACGCTAAAGAAATCATCGATATTATCAACAATCAAGACATCCAAATCTAAGAATAGGGTTGCGCCTGTAAGCCCGCCAAAATTATCCTTAAAAACCGTGAGTTTACGCCAACCTCTCTCGGGGGCATCGACGGGCAAATCAAGCTCTGGCAAAGATTGGATTGTTACCTCATCACGCATGCCAGCCCCATCATCGGTAAAACAAACAAATTGAAAGGGCAGTGATAAATGGCGTTCAACCATTCCATACAGTCGATTGACATAATCAGCGGGGAACTTGTTACCCCATTTCATACAGATGATATTGACAGTCATTGTACTAAACCCAATCGTTCACCTTGGTAACTGCCATCTTTAACGCGGTCGCACCAGAGGCTATTGGATAGGTACCATTCAACGGTTTTTCTGATACCAGTAGCAAAGGTTTCATCGGGGGTCCAGCCAAGCTCTTTATCAATTTTACTGGCATTGATAGCGTAACGCACATCATGACCCGCTCTATCATCCACATAAGTAATCAAATCTGCATAAGGTGTGTCTTTTGGTACCATTTCATCCAATATGTGACAAATTGTTTTTACAACTTCAATATTTTGAAGTTCATTATGTCCACCGATGTTATAGGTTTGTGTAATTTCCCCTGTTAGGGCAACGCGTAACAATGCACGCGCATGGTCATCAACATACAGCCAATCTCTAATTTGTTTGCCATTTCCGTAAATCGGCAATACCTTTCCTGCTAACGCATTCAAGGTTATTAACGGAATCAATTTTTCAGGAAATTGATAAGGTCCATAATTATTAGAGCAGTTAGTAATCACAGTTGGTAGTCCAAAAGTTCGTTGCCAAGCACGCACTAAATGGTCAGAACTGGCCTTGGCAGCGGAGTATGGAGAACTTGGAGCATAAGCTGTTTCTTCAGTAAACAATGCATCTGGTTCATCTAAATCCCCGTAAACCTCATCGGTAGAAACATGATGAAATCTAAAATCAGATTTTTTGTCATTTGCGAGTGTTGCATAATACCGCCGTGCTTGCTCTAATAAGACATAAGTCCCTATAATATTTGTTTGTATGAATTCATCAGGTGCGTCAATCGACCTGTCTACATGCGATTCTGCTGCAAGGTGCATAATAATATCTGGCTGGTGTTGGTCAAAAACGCGTTTAACTTCACTTTTGTTACAAATATCCACTTGTTCAAAAGCATACCTATTACTATTTTCAATAGAAATCAGCGATTCTAAATTTCCTGCATAGGTAAGTTTATCTACATTGACAACACTGTGTCCAGTATTGTCAATAATATGTCGTATGACTGCAGACCCTATGAAACCTGCCCCACCTGTAATAAGGAATTTTTTATTCATAGTTTTAATTTTAGTTTATTTTAATGGGTATGTATGCTTTTTAAATATCATAATCTAAAAAAATACAGCGTTCTGTTATAATTAACAAATTAATACAAACTTAAAAGGTAAGAAATGACTGTAAAAAATGATAAGGTAATTGAGATGCATTACACATTAAAGAATGATGCGGGAGAAGTGATTGATACATCAAAAGGACAAGATCCAATGCCGTTTTTACAGGGGCATGCAAATATTGTCCCTGGGCTTGAAAAGGCAATTGAAGGTATGAAAGTTGGTGAGTCTTGTGAGGTAAGTGTTGAAGCCAAAGATGGATACGGTGAATTTCATCAAGAAGGTGTGCAAAAAATCCCATTAGAAGCCCTACAAGGTGTGCCTGACTTAAAAGTAGGAATGGAGTTACAGTCGCAAGATGCGCAAGGCAATCCGTTTATTGTCGTGGTTAAAGCCATTGATGACGAAATGGTGACGGTGGACGCTAACCATCCTTTGGCAGGACAAACGCTGCATTTTAGTGTTAGTATTGAGGCAGTGCGTGAAGCAACAAAAGAGGAGTTGGCGCACGGACATGTGCACAGTAGGGCTTGCTCACATTAGCACTTGCCCGTTATGCTATTCCCAAGATTTGTCGTCTTACTATGAAGATAAAGATGCAAAATACTTACAATGTTTTGAATGTGAGCTGGTGTTCGTTCCAGCGCAATATCATTTACATGAAGTAGATGAAAAATTACGCTATGATGCCCATCAAAACAACCCCGATGATGAGCATTATCGTGTATTTTTATCACAAGTATTTGATCCAGTAATAACCCACATTAAGCAAGGCGCCAAAGGTTTAGATTTTGGTTGCGGACCGGGTCCAACGCTGTCTGTTATGTTTGAGGAGCAAGGTTATCAAGTAGATTTGGTTGATAAATTTTATGCAATCAATACCAAAGTGTTTGAGAAAAAATATGATTTTATTACTGCAACTGAAGTAGTGGAACATTTGAAGGCACCAAGATTTGAGTTAGATAGACTGTTTACTATGTTGAAAAAAGGCGGGGTATTGGCATTGATGACCCAGCAAGTGACAAAAAAAGTTGTTTTTTCGGATTGGTATTATAAAAACGACTTAACACACATTTGTTTTTTTACCGAAAAAAGTATGCGCTATTTGGCGCAACAATGGGGTTCAAAAATTGAGTTTTACAGGGATAATGTTGTTTTGTTTATTAAAGATTAAGCGTGGAATTATGTTGAAATGTATTTTAATGATGGCTGTGGCGTTTACTATGTTAAATGTGCAAGCAGGCTTTGGTGATTGGTTTTCAAGCGTTAAAGTAGATAAATCAGTAGTAAAAGATGAAGTGAAAATTAAGCCCAATAAACCTACCAAGCGAGCTTTGGTAAATATTAATACCGAAGAATTGTTAAAAATATTAGATAGGGATCCAAGCGTGTTGTTGATTGATGTGCGTGCCCCCTCTGAAATTAAGTACACGGGCAGAATTGATCGCGGGCAGAATATGAACATTATGCGCGGTTGGATTGAAATGCAGATTGCACAACAAGTTGAAGATAAAAACACGCCAATCGTGGTCTATTGTGGTTTGAATTTACGCTCCCCGCTTGCTGCACGAACCTTGATGGACATGGGGTATACCAATGTTAAAAATTATTCCGATGGTTTTGTCACTTGGAAAAAACAACAACACCCAGTTTGGGTGAGTGACTATGAACCTAATAGTATTTTGTATCGCAAGCCAGTTAAAGTGATTGAAAATGTTTATAGTGCCATAGGTGCGACACAGCCGCCAACTTATGAAAATTCAAACCATAACAATAATTTATCTTTTATCGTTACTACTAAAGGGGTTTTGGTTTTTAATGCAGGGGGTAGTTATTTGATAGCGAAAGCCATGCATGAGGAAATTAAAAAAATTACCAATCAGCCTGTGCGTTATGTCATACTTGAAAATGCTCAAGGTCACGCGATTTTAGGCTCAAATTACTGGAAAGAGCAAAACAATGTCACTATTATTGCACACACAAAAGCGGATGAAGAAATTCGAAAACACGGCGACGATATTTTAGCTCGTGCTATAAAAGTACACAAAGATAAAATGGCAGGCACACAAGTCATTCGTCCAGATATCACCTTTGACGACTCATTTGTAGCGTCCATGGGTGATACCGATATTCGACTATTGCATATTGGCGCCTCACATTCTCCTGATGATATTCAATTATGGTTACCGCAAGAAAAATTGCTAATTAGTGGTGATACAGCGTTTAATGAGCGGCTATTGCCAGTATTTCCACATACAGATGTGGCGGCGTGGATTAAAACTTGGGAAAAAATAAAGGTATTAGCGCCGAAAATTATTATCCCTGGTCATGGTCATCCAGCTGATTTAGAGACCGTGACTAAGTTCACTAAAAATTATTTAGTTTATATGCATAACCAAGTTCAAAGTGTCTTAGAAAAAGATGGAGATTTAACCGATGCTTACAACATTGACCAATCTGCTTACCGAGACTGGGGTACTTATCGTGAGCTACATCAACGCAATGCAGCCCGTATTTTTAAACAATTAGAGTTCAATTAAATTTAGATAGCTCTCATAGCGTTTGACATGAATAGCAGATGATTTTATTGCATCCTTAATAGCGCAGTTTGGTTCGTTAATGTGGGCACAATTTCGAAATTTGCATTGACCAACGAAGGGTTTAAATTCTTTGAAACCTTGAAGAATTTCTTGATTACTGAGATTGTCTAAATGGAATTCACGAACACCAGGGGAGTCAATCAAGTCGCCCCCTGAGGGAATATGGTAAAGGGTGGTATTTGTGGTAGTGTGTTTACCAAGTTTGCTTTTAACAGAGATTTCATTGACTCGTAGGTTTAAATCGGGTATCAATTCATTGATTAAAGAGGATTTCCCAACACCCGACTGCCCTAGAAAAATATGGGTTTTATCATTGAGTTGTTGCTTGAATGCCTGTGTGCCGATTTGTTCTTTAACGCTTAAATAACTGACTTCGTAGCCGATGGATTGATACATTGAAAAATCGGTTTTAACTTGCTCTATGTTATCGCTAAGCTCAATTTTGTTAACTATGATGCGGATGGGTAACCCCCCATTTTCCGCAACAACCAAATAACGATCAATCAAATCAAATTGATAATGCGGTTCAATCGCAACCACTAGCCAGAGCTCGTCAATATTGGCAGCAATAAGTTTGTGCGAACGCTCTAAAGTGTTGTCTCGTTTTAACAGAGCGGTAACAACACCAGTATCATCGTCATTCATTTGAAAAACCACTTGGTCTCCAGCAACAGATAAATCAATATTGCGTCTGGCAGTGCATTGAATCAACTCATCCGACTCATTTTCTACTAATAGGCGCTGACCATAGCGGGTGATAACTAGACCTGTTTGCGCTTCGGCGTTGTTGTTTTCTAATGTTTCAGAATTCTCGGCAACACGATTAACTCTAGCGATTCGTTCGGCTTGAATTTTTTCAATACGCCATTTTTGCCGCCTGGTTAAACTCAAAGGGGCTTAATGGAACTTGTAGTAAGTTTTGTTCAAGAAGTCGACAACGGCTTTTTCTTCCTCTGGAAACCAACCCGTACTAAAGTTTTGAGCGCAGCGACTAACTTGAGCACCTAGATTGGAAATACTGTGCATTTTACTATTACTACGCGTATAAAACGCTTCATCATGTTGAATCATATGACAGCCCACACAAGACTCTTGGTGTAGCTCTTTACCTTCGCCTTCGTCGGAAAATGCAGTGCCGGATAACAAAATAGCAGTTATTAACAATAGTTTTTTCATTATTTAGACCTTCTTAAATGGTTGATACGAATTGACGCATTTGGGTGTGAATCATGAAATGCTGAGTATAACCTATCTGGCGTTAAGGTTGAGGCATTGTCGCGATAAAGCTTAACTAGACTAGAGATTAAATCATTGGCATTTGTGTGTTTGGCGGCAAAAGTGTCCGCTTCAAATTCGTATTTTCGTGAAAAAGCACTACTGATTGGAGTGATAAAAAAACTAAACAATGGCACAGACAAACTAAATAAAACCAAAGCAGAATAATTACTCATTTCACTAATGCCTAGCCCATGAAAAAACCAAGGTTGGGTAATTAAATAACCCAACAATGCCAGACCTAATAAAGTGGTTAGAAAGGAGATTATCATTTGTTTGCGTACATGTTTATGGTGAAAATGCCCTAATTCATGCGCCAAAATTGCCTCTACTTCTTGCTCTTCCATGCCTTTGAGTAATGTGTCAAAAAAGACAATGCGTTTGTTTTTACCGATACCAGTAAAGTAAGCGTTGCCATGTGATGAGCGCTTAGAACCATCCATGACAAACACACCATCACTTTTAAATCCTGTGCGTTTTAACAGATGATCAATTTTGGCTTTTAAGACTGGATTATCTAAGGGCTTAAACTTGTTAAAAATCGGTGCGATGAATGCAGGATAAAGCCATAACATCAATAAGGAAAACCCTGTTAAAACAAGCCAAACATAAAACCACCAATAGCGACCCATCTCATCCATTAAATATAAAATTACATATAATAGCGGTAAACCAATCGCCATCATCAGCATAAAGCCCTTAGCCATATCACCAATCAAAGTGCTAAGCGTGGTTTTATTAAAGCCAAATTTTTCCTCTAAAACAAAAGTACGGTATAGACTAAATGGCAAATCAATTACTGTGCCAATCAGCATTAAACTAATGATAAATCCAACGCCAGTATAAAGTGTATCTGCCGTCACAGAGCGCCAAAATTCATCTAGCCATTCTAGTCCTCCACCTAGAGTCCAACCCAGTAAAACTACGATTGAAAAAAGAATTTCCAAGTTGTTAATTTTTAATTTAGCACGGGTGTAATTTGCTGCTTTTTGATGTTGCGATAAGGTGATTTTTTCTGCAAACTCCTCGGGTATCTCGGTAAAGGAGTCTTGTACAGATTTTGCTTGTCGACTATTGAGCCATATCATTGTTAGCACATAGGAAAACGCAGCAATTAAAAACAGTAAAGTAAATAGGTTGAATTGCATAAGTTAGTATTTAATAGTCATCAAGATTGTTGACCCTAATTTTACTGTTTTATTTTTTATAGGTTTGATTTTTTTTATTAAAAAAATGCGTTAGTAAAGTATAATCTAGGAATTATTTTATAAATTTATTGCTCGTGGCGTTAATCGTTCAAAAATATGGTGGCACTTCAGTAGGCTCGGTAGAGCGAATTCAAGCGGTTGCTAAAAAAATTAAAGCTTTTAGTGAGAAAGGCGATCAACTGGTTGTTAGTGTTTCAGCAATGAGCGGTGAGACCAATCGTCTGACTGAAATCGCTCAAGAAATACAAGATGTGCCGTCTTTGAGGGAGATGGATGTATTATTGACAACGGGTGAGCAGGTGACGATTTCTTTGCTTTCAATGGCATTGCAACAGCTTGGTTGCGATGCGATTTCTTATACCGGTTCACAGGTGCGTATTACTACCGATAGTGCGCATGGTAAGGCGCGTATCAAATCTATTGATGACCATCGCATTCATGCCAGTTTGGGTGCAGGTAAGGTGGTGGTGGTTGCAGGGTTTCAAGGTGTAGATGAAGAAGGGCATATTACCACACTTGGTCGCGGGGGGTCTGATACCACTGCAGTGGCTTTGGCGGCAGCGCTAAAGGCGGATGAATGTCAGATTTACACCGATGTAGATGGGGTTTATACTACCGACCCTCGTATTGAGCCGAATGCCAGAAAAATGAATACCGTGAGTTATGAAGAGATGCTAGAAATGGCATCGCTTGGCTCAAAAGTCTTACAAATTCGCAGTGTAGAATTTGCATCAAAATATAAAGTACCATTGCGCGTATTGTCGTCACTGATTGATAATCCGACGGGTACATTAATTACCAGCGAGGAAAATATTATGGAAAAAGCTATTATTTCAGGAATCGCACACAATAAAGATGAGGCAAAACTCAGTTTGATTGGTGTGCCAGACAAGCCAGGCATTGCGTTTAAAATTTTGAAGCCGATTAGTGAGGCAAATATCGAAGTTGATATGATTGTGCAAAGCGTTTCTGCGCGTGAAGGGTTGACGAATTTTGCCTTCACGGTGCACCGTAATGATTTTAGTAAAGCGGAAGAAATTTTGCAAAAAGTTTGTAAAGGTTTAGATGCAAAAGCGGTTCAGTCTGATGATAATGTCGTTAAGGTATCATTAGTAGGTATTGGAATGCGTTCACATGCGGGTATTGCGACGCAGATGTTTGAGATATTGCATGAAGAAAATGTGAACATCCAAATGATTTCCACTTCTGAAATTAAGATTTCAGTAGTGATTGATGCAAAATATTTAGAGTTGGCAGTGCGTTCATTGCACGCTGCATTTGAATTAGATAAGGAATAGAGATGCCAGGATTTGAAGACAGAGACGGTTTAATTTGGTTTGACGGAGAGTGGGTTGATTGGCGTGAAGCCAAAATTCATGTGCTAACACACACGCTACATTATGGCATGGGTGTGTTTGAAGGTGTTCGTGCTTATCAAACAGATAAAGGTCCTGCGATTTTCCGCTTAGAAGAGCATACAAACAGGCTGTTTAATTCCGCCAAGATTATGGCAATGGACATTGGTTATTCCAAAGATGAAATCAACCAAGCACAGCGAGATGCTGTAACTAAAAACAATTTAGACGGTGCCTATATCCGCCCAATGTGTTTTTACGGATCAGAAGGTATGGGGTTGCGTGCTGACAGCTTGAAAGTTCATACTATTATTGCTGCGTGGGAATGGGGTTCATATCTCGGTGAAGATAATATGAAAAATGGTTTACGCATCCGCACTTCAAGTTATACCCGTCATCATGCTAATATTACAATGACTAAGGCAAAAGCAAATGGCAATTACATTAATTCAATGTTAGCATTGCAAGAGGCACTAACAGATGGTTATGATGAAGCATTATTATTGGATGTTGATGGTTTTGTTGCCGAAGGCAGTGGTGAAAATATTTTTATCGTTCGTGATGGCGTTCTCTATACGCCTGATTTAACTTCTGCATTGGCGGGCATCACTCGTGATACTATTTTTGAACTTGCCATAGATTTGGGTTATAAAGTGATTGAAAAACGCATCACCCGTGATGAAGTATATTGTGCGGATGAAGCGTTTTTTACTGGCACTGCTGCAGAAGTAACACCCATTCGTGAGCTAGATAATCGCACAATCGGTAACGGCTCTCGTGGCCCAATCACTGAGAAATTACAAGCATTATATTTTGATTGTGTTTACGGTCGTAACGATCAGTATAAACGCTGGATTGCCAAAGGAGGCTGCTAATGACCATAGGTATTAATGATTTTCAACAAAAGAATGTGAGTTTCAGTGTTATAAAAAGAAAAGATTTGCCTGCACATTGTCCACCAATTGAAGCGCAAAAATGGAACATGCATCCCAAGGTATTTATGCAGTTTAGTAACAAGGGCGAGGCAGTTTGCCCATACTGCGGCTCCAAATATCAGTTAGTTGACTGATCTCACCCTGATGGTTAAGCCCGTTCAAAATGTCATTTTAATCGGTCCAATGGGCTCTGGTAAAACCTCGGTAGGTCGTCGTCTTGCCTGTGTACTCAAACGCGATTTTTTTGATACTGATTTTGAAATTGTTGCTCGCACAGGTGTTGCTATTGACCATATTTTTGATGTAGAGGGAGAAGAGGGTTTTCGCAAGCGTGAAACGCAAATGCTCAAAGATTTGTGTGAAATTCCTAATATCATCATTGCCACAGGCGGCGGTATTGTGATCAAAGAAGAGAATCGAAACCTGTTAAAACATAATGGTTTTGTAGTTTATCTCTCTTCCAGTGTTGAGCAATTAGTCAAACGCACCGCCAAATCTAAAACCCGACCTTTGTTGGAACAATCAACAAATAGAGAAAAAACTTTGCGTGATTTATTAACCGCCAGAGAAGACTTTTACCAAGACACAGCAGATTTGATAGTGGATACTACAGGTAAAAAACTCTACTCTATTATTAACGAGATAAAAAAGGCAGTCGGACAATGAAAAGTACTTTAATCATTAGTGTGCTACTTATTGCTATAAATGTTCAGGCAATGACAGAACAAGATTTTGTTGAGCGCCTTAAATTTATTCATCCTTTTTTCAAGCAACAAACGCTTTTAAGTACGATTAAAAAGATTGAAAAGGTGGCAACTACTGCTAATGAAGACTGGATTGTTGCACTGGATAGCACTTATCAAAACGAAACCAATGCCGCAGATGCATTGGCAACTTATAACGATTTAACCACGACTTCTATTGGTGTCTCTGCCACTAAAAAACATGTAACGACGGGCAGCGATATTGTCATAAAGCACACCTGGTCAGAAAATAACAAAGACCTAAATAGCACTCACAATCAATTCTCTATTGATTATGTCTATCCTTTATTACGCAATAGAGGTGGTATAAATGACCGTCTTAGTGGTGATATAGCGAAAATTTCCATTGCTAAAAATCGGTTGGAACGACTTGAGGCAGAAGAGGGGTTTATTTTTAAACAGTTAACCCGTTTTGTAGATTTGGCGTATGCACAGCAACAGCGGTTGATTGACGAACGACGACTAACATTAGCAAAAAAAGAATTGACCTTGGTAAAAAAGAAATACACTGCCTCAGTTGTAGAAAGAGTGGATGTGCTTTTACAAGAAGATGCCTACCAAAGGGCAAAGCAGCAATTGTTACAAGCGCAACAAGAATTAATATTACTGCGTCATGAAATTGCCATTATGCTTGGACTTGATTTTAAAGAAATTGTCGCTGAAATAGATTTGTACAAGATGTATAACCCTAAAGTAACAAATTTAAAGAACTACCTGATAGAGAATTCTAGGGTGTTAAAAATCAGCGAACTGGAAAAAAATACAATAAAGCGTCAATTGCGTAGTTTTAAAAACCAATCTAGGGCAAAACTTAATTTAAACTTGGGTCTTAGTAATGATACCTACTCAAAATCAATTGACAATCAAAGCACCACTTGGCGCGTAGGCCTGGGTTTAGCCTATCCTTTGGGTGGCGTTCAAACTAAGAGTGATATTCAAAAAGCCAATCAGCAGATTTTAAGTTTAGAGCAGTCTAAACAACAACAGTTATTGGATATTTATACAAAGGCAAAAACCTTAAAAGAGAAAATTCAATTATTAAAGGAAATGTTAACTTCTAATAAAGTGCAAATCGACATTGCTAAAGCACGCACTATTGAAGAAAAACAGCGTTATGTGAATGGTAATGGGCAGGCGAGTTTTGTGATTAATGCGCAAAATAACGAACAGATTGTTGAATTAAATTATACAAAAACGGCCAAAAATTATCAAAAGGCTGTACTTGAATTTAAGGCTACGATTGATCGTTTGCTATAATGATTTATTATCAAATCACCCCAAAGAATGTTAATGCACACCTCTTTGAGGTGCATTTAACTTTAAGCAATCCAAACCCATTAGGACAGGTATTTTCGTTACCAAACTGGATTCCAGGCAGTTACTTAGTGCGTGATTTTACCAAACATATTGTTCGTATTAAGGCGCAAAGTAATGGTAAATCTATCAAAATTAAAAAGTTAGATAAAAACCATTGGATTGTTCAACCTTGCACAAATACTATTAAACTCACTTATGAGGTATACGCCTATGATTTATCTGTGCGATGTGCCTACCTCACCAATCAACGCGCCTTTTTCAATGGTAGTAGTGTGTTTTTACACGCGCTTGGCTTTGACCAAGCACCTTGTGAAGTTACCCTTAATTACCCAGCAGAAAAAGTGCTGGGGAAATGGCGTTGTGCCACAACGCTCACCTTAAAAAGTAAACAGCAGGATAGTGAGATTTATACCGCTGATAATTATGAAGATTTAATTGATCATCCCGTTGAAATGGCGGACTTTAGCCGTTTTGAATTTAGCGTGGATAATATTCCCCATGCGATGACTATTACTGGCGAGCATACGACGGATATTGCTAGATTGCAAGATGATTTGCGCTGTATTTGTCAGCATCACATTGATTTTTTCGGTGGTCAAGTACCTTTTGATGAATATCTGTTTCTAACCTTGGTAACCCATAAAGATTACGGTGGCTTAGAGCATAAAAAATCCAGTAGTTTAATTTGCGCCAGAAAAGAACTGCCAGTGATAGGAAAACCTGACATAAACCCTGAATATGCACGCTTCTTAGCATTATGCTCGCATGAATATTTCCATGCTTGGTGGGTTAAAACCGTTAAACCTGCAAGTTTTTACAACCTTGATATGAGCCGTGAAAACCACACCGAACAATTATGGATTTTTGAAGGTTTTACCTCTTATTATGATGAACTTTCGTTACTACGAACACAATTATTATCCATTGAGCAATATTTAACGCTATTTGCGCAAACCATCAGCAAGGTTCAGCGCGGTACAGGTCGTTACAAGCAATCTTTGGCGGAGTCTAGCTTTGATGCATGGACCAAATTTTATCAACAAGATGAAAATGCACCCAATGCCATCGTTAGTTATTATACCAAGGGAGCAGTATTTGCATTTGTATTAGATATTGAAATTCGTAAACGCACCAATAATAAATATTCCTTGGACAGTGTGATGCGCATAATTTGGCAAGACTATCAAACCATAGGTTTGGAAGATGACACTGTGCAAACGCTGGTAGCAGAGATTACCCAAAGTGATTTTAGCGAATTTTTTGACGCCTATTTATATGGCGTAGATGATTTGCCACTGAAACAAGCCTTTGATTACATCGGCATTAACTGTGAATTCATCCACAAGCCAGGTGATTTATTGAATATTGGCTTGGGCATTGATAAAACCCAAAAATACGCCGTTGTCACGCATATCCTTGATAATTCCTGCGTGCAAAATGCAGGGCTGTATGTTAGGGATAAAATTCTAAGCATCAATGGTGTTAAATTAAAGGCTAAAGACTTGGTAAAAACACTAGGTTCTTGCAATGAAGGTGAAATGATTAAAATGGGAATCTTAAGAGACAAGGCGCCACTTGAAATAAAACTCAACATTACACTCACTGAAAAATCACATTGCGTTCTGACACCTGATGCCAAATCTAGTCAAGAAACCTTAAAAAGACAAAAACAATGGGCGTTGCCAAAATAAGGAAGCAGAAGGGCGTTTTAAAATAAGGCTATGCATATGACTCTCTTATTATTAAATAAATCACTCTCTGACCCTAATTATTAAATAAATCACTCTCTGACCCTAATTATTCTGTTAGGTATTTTTATAGTCATAAGTTATTGTTTTTAGATGTAATTTACTAAATAAAAGGGTAGCGTCCCCTTATTCAGAGGCTTCTTGCATACGCTTCATGTGTTCGTCTTTATGTAAGAGAATGGTCTTTGAATTTCAGTTGTTGATATTGGTCATAAATTAAGCTATCAATAATTAAAAGTTACACCTTTATTTTAATGATAGCTGGCGAAAAGCAAGTTTTTTTAATTTTATTCTGTGCGTTAAAAAACCGACTTAGATTACTCTAAATCGGTTTCTGATGTTGCTAACTTAAATTAAGTTAAATCATCTACAGGAGCGTTTGGTGCATTCGTCTTTACTGACTCAATTCCGATTTCTGCGCCTTGTTTAGAAGCGTAGCCCTCAGAACCAGTAAGAATTACTTGACCATTATCTGCTGATTTCAAATTGAAATACCACTGATTGTCTCTATCACTTTGCTTGATTGTAAAGTTATTAAGACTTTGTGAGTTTTTTCTAACAGACTCTATTCCGTTTTCAGCAGATTGCTTAGCAACATACCCTTCAGATTTACCAATATTTTCTCCATTTACAGCTTTTAATCTAAACCAATATTGATTGTCATTACCTTTGTATATTTCAAATTTTCCATTACTCATATATTTCTCCTATTAAAATTATCCTTTTGGCGGAAATGGGTCGTTCCCATAACTATCTCTATCTCTTATTTGTCCATTTTTCCTGTGGATAAATAATTCTGACTCTTGTGATCTGCTAATTTTTCTACCAGCATCAATCGCACTTTTTTGTGTTTCATGGATTGACGTTGCTTTCGTATTACCAGCTCCTTTTACTGCCCACTCTTTTCCGTGGGGTACAACATGTTGATTTTTATTTGGCATTAATTTCTCCTAAATAGAGGTTAAAATACAATCAGATATATCTGACATATACGTAATATATACTTTTTCATTGCATATGTCAAGATTAATTTGTATAATTGGTTAGAAATATCTAACATTATTAAAATTAGGAGATATGGTTATGGCGTTAGGGTTGAAAATAAAAGAATTAAGGTTAAATAAAAAAAAATCACTTCAGGAAGTTGCAGATGCAATAAAAATTTCTAAGACGCACATTTGGGAGATTGAAAGAGGGACAGCAAAAAACCCTTCATTAAATTTGCTTGAGAGTTTGTCAAGTTATTTCGGAGAAACTATAGACTCGTTAATTAATGATGATGACAAGATAGATAAAAATAAAAGCTTTGCACGAACGATACAAGGCATGGGTCTTACTGATGCAGACTATAAGGCATTGGAATTTGCTGCTGAGTTATTAAAAAATAGAAAAGGTGATTAAATTAGATCTTATTGAATTTGCTGATTACATTCGCCCTAAAGAAATAGTTGATGAAATATTAAAGCAAAACCCAAATATTAAAATACCAATACCACTTAGTGAAATCGCTAAAAATATTGGCATAGTGGATATTGATTACAGACCACTTGGAAATCTTGAGGGTGCTTTAGTGGCTAATGAGTATAAGACAGAGGGTGTTATACTTATAAACAATTCAAAAGAAGCAGGAACAAAAGAGAGGCAAAGATTTACTTTAGGACACGAAATTGGGCATTTTATGATTCCACGCCATGGACATAAAATGAGTTGTTCTATTTCTGATATGAGTACCACTAATAAAGATGAGAAAATTGAAATTGAGGCAAATGACTTTGCATCAAAGATATTAATGCCCGATCAATTATTTTGCAAAGGCAGTCTTTTTGATAATCCATCGATTGAAAATATAAAAAAACTTGCAGTAATTTATGGAGTAAGTTTTGCAGCGTGTTCCAATAAATACATAACAAATCATCACGAGCCTTTAGCGATGGTATTTTACAAAAATAAAAAGTTTAGATACTTTAAGAAAAGTAAAGACTTTCCTTTTTATTTTAGTTTTGAATGTAAAAAAGGCACCCAATTGCCACTAGATAGTTTGGCTAATAACTTGAATGATTTTTCAGATGAAAATATAAGTTTGGATTATACTGACGCTTCAGTTTGGATTAGTAAAACCAATGGCTTTTTATTACCTGATGAAATAATAGAAGAGGTCTATATTCAGAAAAATGGGTATTCTGTCGTATTACTTAAGTTTGAAGAAGAGATTGAAGAAATCGAAAATTATTGATTTTAAATAATTTCGCTATTATTCATAAATAATACAAGGGATTTAGTTATATAGATAAGGCTACTTTTTAAAATGAGTTTGTTTACGAGAGCTTGAATCTTGCTTTGAAGATCTAGCTGATTTCATTTCTTGCTGGCGCTTATTCTGCACAAATTCTAATAGCTCGCCTTGATTTATAAAACCTTGCTCTTTAGCTTGCCTTATCTCACTCATGCTAATTTGCTCAGTTGCTATTTTTAGGCTATCAATGCTGATTTTATAGCAGAATAGGGGACAGGCTACTTTTATTATAATTTTTTCTCATTTTTCGGTCTTCCTCTCGCTTTTAAAGTTGATAACAAGCCATATTTCTTTGCTATTTTTATAGTCCAGTTTTTATTACCAAGTGGTGCCTGCCTATTAACACTGTTTCTAATTTTGTCTAATTCCTTTTGGTAGATTGGGGTATTTACATAGGCCGTCCAATCATCAAGTTTTAAATAAGGTGGATGTAGTAATGTTCGATTTTTAAAAACTCTTTCTGCTAATGAGCCATATTGCCAATCTTGTGCAAATTTACTTAAATTAGCCCTTAATGCATTAGCCTCTATATAGCGTAATAAAGTTAAGTAGTAGTTGTCTTTTTCAACAATAAAACTTTTAAATCTACCTTGCCAAATATGCCCTGATGTTTTGTTTTTCTTATGATAATAACGCACATGTGAGGTCATAACCCATTGCATAAATTTACTTAAACTATTCTCGCTTTGAGGAATGAGCAGTAAATGAAAGTGATTAGGCATAAGACAATAAGCGTGTAGTTCAATATTTTCTCTTTGTAATCCTATTTGTAGTAATTTTAGAAAAAACTCGTAATCCTCTTTATCATCAAAAACTTGCATACGCATGTTACCTCTATTGATAATATGATAAATTCCACCTTGGGTTTGACCTCTTGGTATGCGGGGCATTTTGGTTTTTGGATAATAAAAATAGAGGATTATACTATAAAAAGTAGCCTGTCCCCTATTTTTGCACAAGCCAGGTGATTTATTGAATATTGGCTTGGGCATTGATAAAACCCAAAAATACGCCGTTGTCACGCATATCCTTGATAATTCCTGCGTGCAAAATGCAGAGCTGTATGTTAGGGATAAAATTCTAAGCATCAATGGTGTTAAATTAAAGGCTAAAGACTTGGCAAAAACACTAGGTTCTTGCAATGAAGGTGAAATGATTAAAATGGGAATCTTAAGAGACAAGGCGCCACTTGAAATAAAACTCAACATTACACTCACTGAAAAATCACATTGCGTTCTGACACCTGATGCCAAATCTAGTCAAGAAACCTTAAAAAGACAAAAACAATGGGCGTTGCCAAAATAAGGAAGCAGAAGGGCGTTTTAAAATAAGGCTATGCATATGACTCTCTTATTATTAAATAAATCACTCTCTGACCCTAATTATTAAATAAATCACTCTCTGACCCTAATTATTCTGTTAGGTATTTTTATAGTCATAAGTTATTGTTTTTAGATGTAATTTACTAAATAAAAGGGTAGCGTCCCCTTATTCATTGAATCTAGGTTTTTAGATAACTGACGTTTAGTGTGTGCTTCGTCATGGTGTTTTATACAAAGTACAACAAGGTTGTTCTCTTTGTTATTTGAATGATCTTGATCTATATGGTGGATATGACAGCCGTCAGATTGGCAAACCACACAAGCATAAGCGCTTTCATAGAGGAGACGATTTTCAATAGCTTTAGGTATTTTAGGTCTTGCCATTCTTTAATGTGTTTCCGTCACACAAAAAATGGGGACACAAAAAATGGGGACAGGCTATTTTTATTGCTGCTTCTACCATTTTAATCCACTATAAAAAGTAGCCTGTCCCCATTTTCTCGGCAGTTTAAAGTGGCGCGTTTTTGCGAAGGCAAAACAAGTGCCGCTTTAAATTGTCCGCTGGAGCTATTTGTTAGCTGTTTTTTAACATTATGTTCAATGAAATCTAATAAGACAGACTTAACAACTGGAACTGATACACCATTTCCCATTTGTTTGTAGACAGCACTATCGTTGTCTAAAAGTTTATAAGTATCTGGATAGCCTTGAAGCCTTGCACATTCTCTCGGAGTGATACGCCTAGCAATATTATTTTGGACAATACCGAGTCGATTAGAGTCAGATGCAGTTAGGGTAATTGAAATCCCGTCAGGATCTAAAAACTTAAATACCTCAAAGGACATGTTTCCACAAACAGGGTTATACTGACCATCATAGCAACTTAAATAGCCCTTATTGATGAGTGATGATGTGACACTATTAAAATCCTTAACATGATAAAAAGTTTCAATTTGCTCTCTAGTTAAACGTTTACCATCTTGATGTGTGCCAAATATTTTTTTTCTTCGATTTGATATGAGAAGGTTCATGAAATTTATTTCATTAGGAGTACAAATACCTTTTACGCCGAGTTCCCATGAATGTAATGACTTCCCACCTCGATAATCTATCAACCTATACCCATTAAGTTGTGTGAAATCAGATCTGACTACTTTTTTTAGCTTGCTTGTGAAGTCTGGAGAGCAAGTATATTTAGAATTTGGATTTTCCTCTAATATATCTTTAACAACTTTAGGTTTCCTTTCTTCTTCTTCAAATAAAGATGTTTGTAAGTTTTCTGTATTTAATTTGAATTTATGAGTATCAGCAGCACCAAGATCACTGTTTAAGGTAAGATTTAATTCTTTATTCATTACACCAAGAATATATATTCTCACCCTGTTTTGTGGAACATCATAATTGCTAGAGTTTAATAAAAGATAATCAACCGAGTACCCAATTGCCTCTAATTTTTCTTTGATTGTTTGGTAAGTTCTTCCCTTATCGTGGGTTATTAATCCACGGACATTTTCAAGTAAAAAATAGTCAGGTTTTTTTTGATTTAGAATTCTTTCAACATCAAAAAAGAGTGTTCCCCTAGTATCTCCAAAACCCTTTCTTTTCCCAGCATACGAAAATGATTGACATGGAAACCCAGCTAACAAAAAATTAAAATCAGGAAGTTCATTAACTTCTCTAATATCAGAGTAAGGGTTTACGCCAAAATTTAATTCGTAAGATGCACAAGCATTTTTATCTATTTCTGAACTGAATACACATTCAGTTTTGATTCCAGACTCTAAACAAGCCTGCTCCATAGCAAGACGTATACCACCTGTACCAGCGAATAAATCAATGAATTTAATCAAGTGACTCACCTATCCATGAGCAAAGAATATCGAACTCTTGGTTTGAATAAGCTACTGTACAATCACTATTTGCACAAATAGTTGAAATTGCAGATACTCTTTGGAAATTACCTGCACCATCTAAAACATAGGCTATTTTATAGCCATTTGAATGCATAAGGTTCATTCGGTCTGCGGCTTGCCCTGCTTTTCGTTCAATCGTGCTGTTTGTAGTTACCTGAAAACTAGCTTCTATTCCTACTTTTTTAGTACCTTTTTCTACAACTACGTCAAAAGGCATACCACTTTCTTTTTCATACCCATCTAATGCAATATAACCATTACTGATAACGCGATAGTTGCCACCTAATGACTTGGATAAATGTTTTACAATTTCTTGCTGGGCAAGTTGACCTAATGAATTTGCAGTTGCACCACCTGTAATACGGCTTACGTTTATATAACGTTCTTTAATATACTTTTCTAAAATTTCTGTTTTTCCTAGTAACGTACCAATTTCACAAGCTACTAACCCAGCCTCTTCATTGACCGTTGATGTTGAACCAAACATCAATAGAATAAACATGTCTTTATATAGATCCGATAGCTGTTTTATCTCAATTAAACCTTCACCATCTATAAAGAGTTTTTTGTTACCAAGGCCACGAATAGGAAGGCATTTAAAATCATAAGTGTAGTTATTTGAATTCCATGAGAATTCTATGGAATGCTTGTTCTTGCCAGATTGGAAAATTGAGGAAAAGGCTCTACCAAGCCTTTGTATTGGTTCACCACCATAATCAGCTAGAACACATAGATGTTTTAGGAATAAATTGGCTGGGAATTCAGAAGCATCCAGAAGATCAAATACTTGATATGGGTTTTTCTTTGAGAGGGAGATGATTTTTAAGAAATCATCTTGGGTTTGCAATAATTTGGGAATGACACTAATTGCTGCATTTGCTTGATTCAGGTGTTCAGGCCACCATAAAATGGCATTTTTCTCTAACTCGCTGATATTTCTATTGAATTTCATCTGTTACCCTGAATCTTATAAATACGTTTATTTTCTCATATGTTGCTACAAGCTGCAAGTTGCCCCGGCATTTTTTTACAGCTAACTATTAGTATAAGGACATATTCCCTTATATACTCTATTAAAACTAAAGACATGTAAATATTTCATATTTTTATCATTTTATAGATTTAAAATTAGATTTTTACTTGATATGCGATATTTAAGTAAAAATATTTCTTACACCATTTTAACTTGTTAATATTGGCAATTATGATAGCAGAAATAATGCCTATCATCATAAAAAATGTGCAAATTAATAATCAAGTAAACTTTTTTCTGGCGTTTAAAGTTTTTAGTATTATTTTAAAGCAATACGGCTAATGCAGATGATTGGAAAATTTTAAGTTAATATCAAGGTTGGAACTTGGAAGTCATTGGATAACGGCGCTCTTTACCAAAGGCATTAGCGCTGACTTTAGGACCTGGAGCGCTTTGACGGCGTTTGTATTCGTTGTTTAGCACCAGACGGGTAATGCGTTTTACGGTGTCTGGGTTATGGCCTTGTTGAATAATTTGGCTAACAGATTGCTTTTGCTCAATAAACAATTCTAAGATGGCATCCAATTCATCGTAAGGAGGCAGAGAGTCGCTGTCTATTTGATTGGGGGCGAGTTCGGCAGATGGCGCTCTGTCAATGACACGACCAGGAATGACATAATTAATGGTGTTACGATATTTTGCAAGGCGATAGACCATGGTTTTGGCAATGTCTTTAAGCGGGGCAAAACCGCCGGACATATCGCCGTAAAGGGTGGCGTAGCCGACTGCCATTTCAGATTTATTGCCAGTAGTGAGGACTATTTTGCCTGATTTGTTGGAAATTGCCATTAATAGCGTACCACGAATGCGAGCTTGGAGGTTTTCTTCGGTGGTGTCGGGTGTTAAGCCTGCGAATAGGGGGCTGAGTTGCATATTAAAACTGCTGACCATTGGGTGAATATTAACTTCTTGATAGTCCACGCCCATACTGCTGGCTTGGGCTTTGGCATCTTCTAAGCTCATACTTGAGGTGTATTCGTAGGGCATCATTATTGCTTGAATATGCTCACTACCGAGTGCATCAACAGCAATGGCAAGGGTTAAGGCGGAATCGATACCGCCTGATAGGCCGATAACAGCACCATTGAATACACCATTTTTGTTGATATAGTCTTTTGTGGCAAGCACCAAAGCATCATATAGGGTTTTTTCTATGGGTTCGTAAGGCGGTATTTTGCTTGGCGCGTCTAAAACTTGCATGGCAACTTGGAAAAACGGCAATTGCTGCGTCACTTCACCGTGTTTATCCATTGCAAATGAGCCACCATCAAACACCAATTCATCTTGCCCACCGACCATATTGACATAGATAAAATCAACTTTATACTCACAAACCCTTTGTTTAATTGTTTCCAGTCGCTCTGTGTGCTTGTTAATTTGAAAAGGGGAGGCGTTAAGGCTGATAATTGTCTGTGCGCCGAAATCTACAGCTATACCAATAGGTTCTGCGTCCCAAGCGTCTTCACAAACGACTAAACCAATACGACGACCATTGCATTCGAATACAAAAGGTTTATTGCCAGCTCTGAAGTAGCGCTTTTCATCAAAAACACCGTAGTTGGGTAATTTCTGTTTATGGTAGGTGCGTATTTGCCCATGTTGTATCAAGTAAGCACTGTTATACAACCCCCCGTCAAAGCGAGTAGGCGCACCAAATATAATGCTCATGGTTTCTGGTAACTGAGTGCGGATATACTCAACAGCCTCTTCTGCTTGACTGATAAAACCTTCACGCAACAATAAGTCTTCTGGCGGGTAGCCAATCAAGGCTAATTCTGGGAACACCAGTAGGGTGGTACCTAAATCAAAAGCTTCAAATGATAAATCGATTATTTGTTGGGCATTATTTTTTATATCGCCAACAATGGGGTTAATTTGGGCGATAGCGATTTTTAAGGATTCTGAGTTGCTTGAAAGTTTTTCTAGCTGTTCTTGCCAAAATTCAAGCTTCACTTTATTTTTGTTAATTTTGGCTTGTTCAATTTTAGTATTTGCCACCACTTCGGCAGGGGAGAGTCCCAAAATGGAGGCAAATAACCAAGCATGGGTCTCAGATAGCGCAGATTTACCTGATTTATATTTACTTAAATTGGATTGATTAATGTCGTATTCTTGGGCTATCTTATAGTCTGAAAACCCAGTCTTCTTGCGGACTTCAGCCAGGTATTCCTTGGTTTTTGTTGCCATGGTATTTATATGTATTTTTTAACTAATATAACCCAATTATACCGCAGTCATAAAGCCGTTAATTAGTTAAAAAATACAAGTAGTGGTAAAAAAACTATAATATATTCATAAGTATATGATTTTTAATATAAATAATAATTATATAATGGCATAATATGGCTTTAATAATACTAAGATACTAAAGGTCGGAAATAGCCTGTTTTGGATGTGATTACGCGCTATTTTTAGGATTTAGTGCCTATATAAAAGCCAGTTTATGTATACTTTTAGGCTGATTTAAACAACCCTTAAGGAAATTATGAGTACAGTATTAAAATTATCAACTTTAGCACTATTGACCGCTACTAATTTATATGTCCAAGCGGGCACACTGGATAGCGTTCGGGCTAAAGACAGTTTAAATTGTGGTGTATCCACAGGTTTGGTGGGTTTTTCATCAACGGACTCCAAAGGTAAATGGAAAGGCCTGGATGTTGATGTTTGCCGTGCTGTTGCTGCTGCCACCTTGGGTGATGCTAACAAGGTAAGGTTTGTGCCGTTAACAGCTAAAGAACGCTTTACTGCACTACAATCGGGTGAAATTGATATGCTTTCAAGGAATACCACTTGGACGCTGACGCGAGATGGCTCTTTAGGGATGAATTTTACTGGGGTGAATTATTACGACGGACAAGGTTTTATGGTTAAAAAATCATTGGGCGTCAGTAGTGCCAAAGAATTAGACGGCGCTACCTTTTGTTTGCAGAACGGCACAACCACCGAAATTACCCTGTCTGATTACTTTACTAGCCATAAAATGAGTTACAAATCAACACCTTCTGACACTTCAGCGCAAAGCAAAAAAGGTTTTGAAAGTGGCAGATGCGATGTGCTAACTTCTGATAGGTCGAAACTATACGCTATTAGAACCACGCTAAAAAATCCATCTTCTGCAATTATTTTACCGGAAACTATTACTAAAGAGCCTTTAGGTCCTTCGGTTAGACAAGGGGATGACGAGTGGTTTAATATTGTTAAATGGTCTCTAAATGCGATGATTGCGGCGGAAGAATTGGGGGTTAGTAGTGACAATGTTGATAAAAAATTTATCCAACCACAAATCAACAAACTTTTAGGCAATATTGGTCATTTAAATAAGCATCTTGGTTTGGATAAAAAATGGGCTTACAACATCATTGCCCAAGTGGGCAATTATCAGCAAAGTTTTGACAGAAATGTTGGTAAATACACGCCTCTAAAAATCTCCAGGGGGCTTAATGCACTTTGGAAGGATGGCGGAATTTTATACGCGCCTCCTTTTAGGTAGGTTGCTATAAATGGAGAGGGTAAAGTCATTTTTTTTACTGCTTTATAATAACGAAGTCAGGGCTTTTTTGTTTCAAATTATCACTTTGGTGGTGATTGCCTATTTTTCCTATAATGCCATTGATAACTTGTTTATCAATATCGAAAATCGCGGCATTAGAACGGGGTTTGATTTTCTGCAAACTGAATCAGGCTTCGATATTGCCGAATATTTAATTGATTATTCCTCTGCCTCAACAAACCTTAGGGTTTTTTATGTTGGACTGATAAACACGCTTGTCATCTCTGGTGTGGGTATTATTTTTGCCAGTATTATTGGATTAATCGTTGGTATTGCTAGATTATCGAACAATTGGTTAATTGCGAAATTAGCAGGAGGGTATATTGAATTGTTTAGAAATATCCCAATCTTATTACAGATTTTATTTTGGTACAATCTTGCTTTATCAAGTTTTCCACACCCTAGACAAAGTTTTGAGTTGTTTGGCTCGGTATTTGTCAACCTTCGTGGTATTTACCTACCTAAGCCGATTGTCACAGACGGCTTTGTTTGGGTGGTTGTTGCCTTGGGTTTTGGCATTCTACTTAAAATATTACTTAAACGCCATTATAAAAAGAAAAAAGAAGAGTCAGGGACTAAGTCAAATAGCTTAATTTATTCATTATTATTGCTAATCGGTTTTCCGACTATGGTGTATTTTGCACTGGGCTCACCATTGGTTCTTGATTATCCGGTGCTAAAAGGTTTTAACTTTAAGGGCGGCATGAGTTTGTCACCAGAATTTTTATCATTGGCCTTTGCGCTTAGTGTTTATACGGCGACTTATATCGCTGAAGCTATTCGTGCGGGTATCGAATCTGTCTCTAAAGGGCAAAAAGAGGCGGCATTGGCAATGGGGCTAACCCGACAACAGTCGTTGAAGTTGGTCATCTTACCACAGGCGCTTAAAGTAGCCATTCCGCCGATTATTAATCAATACTTAAGCCTTACCAAGAATTCTTCATTGGCTGCCGCTATCGGCTATTCTGAGCTTGTGAATGTATTTACAGGCACAGTTCTTAATCAGGTGGGGCAGGCGGTTGAAATTATTTTGATGACCATGGCCGTGTATTTAACAATATCTCTAGTTATCTCATTGATTTTAAATTTGATTAACCGTCAAATGAACCTCAAGGAGAGATAAATGCCTGTATTCACACCGCAACCCAGTAGAAAGGCGCCACAATTAGAGCTTGGCGCTGTGCGTTGGTTAAGGCAAAACCTATTTTCTAGCCTTACCAGTAGTGCATTTACCCTGCTTGCACTTTATATCATTTATTTGACTGTGCCAGCACTTGCTAATTGGATGTATTTTGATGCAACTTTTGCGCCAGTCAGTAATGAACAATGCGGCAGAGAGGGCGCTTGTTGGCGTTATATCATTGAAAAATTGGATTTATTTATTTATGGTTTTTATCCAACAGAAGAAGTTTGGCGTCCGCAACTGGTGTTAGCATTGGCGCTGAGCTTTGTTTTTATGGCAAAAGCATTAAAACAGTATGCACACAAAGTTAAAATCATCATTGGACTTATCGTTATTTACCCTATTATTGCATTTTTCTTGCTATATGGCGGTTTAGGCTTGACCATTGTTGAAACTCATCAGTGGGGTGGCTTAATGCTTACTATTGTGGTGGCAACAGTGGGTATTGTCGCTTCTTTTCCGATTGGGGTATTGTTGGCACTCGGTCGTCAGTCAAAAATGCGTTTTATTCGGTTATTGTCAGTCGTGTATATCGAGTTTATTCGGGGCATACCTCTGATTACCATCTTATTTATGGCGTCCGTTGTTTTGCCATTGTTTTTTAGTGAGGGTATCAATATGGATAAATTGTTGCGTGCTTTAATTGGCATTACTCTGTTTCAAGCGGCCTATATTGCTGAAGTTGTTCGCGGTGGATTGCAGGCCGTTCCCAAGGGTCAGTATGAGGCAGCAGATGCCATGGGACTAAGTTTTATACAGAAAACTGGGTTGATTATCTTGCCACAAGCATTAAAAATATCAATCCCAAATATTGTCGGCTCTTTCATTGCATTGTTTAAAGACACAACGCTATTGTTGATTATTGGTTTGTTTGATATTTTATCGATGGTACATCTGACCAGTAGTGATGAATTATGGCTTGGTAGGAGCACCGAAGGCTATGTGTTTGTAATGATGGTGCTATGGGTTATCCTCTATTCAATGAGTCAGTATTCGAAAAAATTAGAGTTAAAATACAACACAGAACACAAGAACTAAAGATTATGAATGAAAATATTATTAAAATTAGTGGGTTAAACAAGTGGTACGGCGATTTTCATGCCCTTAAAAATATCAATCTTAAAGTTAAGAAAGGTGAGATTATCGTCATTTGCGGACCATCAGGCAGTGGCAAGTCCACACTTATTCGCTGTATTAATTTCCTTGAGAAGTTCCAGGAGGGGGTAATTACCGTTGATGGCACAGTGCTTAGCGATGATGTTAACAAGATTAGACAGATCAGGTCAGAGGCTTCCATGGTGTTTCAGCACTTTAATCTATTTCCACATCTGAGTATTATTGATAATTTGACTTTGGCGCCTATTTGGGTACACAACGAAAGCAAGCATAAGGCAAGAGATAAAGCCTTGAATTTATTGGACAGAGTGGGGATTAGGGACCAAGCTGAAAAGTATCCAAATCAATTGAGTGGCGGACAACAACAACGAGTGGCAATTGCCAGAGCACTCTGCACCTCGCCAGAGATTATGTTGTTTGATGAGCCGACTTCCGCATTGGACCCTGAGATGATTGCAGAGGTGCTAGATGTGATGATAGAACTGGCAAAAGAAGGTATTACCATGCTTTGTGTGACTCATGAAATGGGCTTCGCCAAGCGGGTTGCAGACCGTGTTATCTTTATGGATGAAGGGCAAATTATTGAAGAAAACCAACCAAAATCTTTTTTTCAGAATCCAGAATCAAAAAGGCTTAAATTATTTTTAGATCAGATACTAAGTAAATAAAACAGAAGGCGTTATGGGACTTTTTAATCGCAACAAATCAAAAGAAAATATAGAAATATTTGACGACGATATTAGAGATCTTAAGCGTAACATTGTTAATAAAACTGGCAAAGAACAACCAAATTTATTTAATGATGAAAACATTGATATAAATATACATACAGAAGAATTAGGGACTAAGAAGGGACTAAGTAATTTTTTTACAAAATTAAAAAAAAATCATATCGATATTTTAAAGGGATGCGTGGCAGATAAGTCAGCTGCGGAGTTGATAAAAATTTTAAAAAGGACGAATAAGTCAAAATTCAAAAATGATATTTTAAATCCTTTAATTGAAGCTGGCTTTCTTGAACTTACCATTCCTGAAAAACCAAAAAGCCCCAAACAAAAATATCGACCAACTGGGAAATTCGTTGCCAGAATTTCAAAAAACTAACTTTTTAACGCTATTTTTCACGATAAATGCCAAATTCTCTATTTAAGCGACTTTATTGTTAAATTAATAGGAAAGGAGCATAGTGCTCTTGATAACAACTTTTTATATTTTTACTTATAAACCATTGATTTATAATCTATTTTTTAAAATTTATGTCTAATATCACGCCAATTGAGGTTTCAATTGATACATTTGAAATCTTAGTAATTGAAAAATCACATCAGCAATTAGTTATTTTGGATATTTCTGCGAAATGGTGCGCTCCATGTAGGGCGCTCGAACCTATTTTAAACGCTGTCGCGGCAGAGTATAATAAAGACGAATTTTCTCTGACAAAGTTAGAGGCGGAAGATGAAAATATGAAGATTGCAGGACGATATTCAGTGCGCGGATTTCCGACAGTTATTGCCTTTATTCGAGGCGAAGAAGTGGATCGATTTCACTCTGCAAAAATGCACGATTTTGTGCGTAATTTTATTGACGATAATTTAGGGAAGTTTTAGATGAAAACAGGTATTTTACTAACCAATTTAGGCACGCCAGATGCGCCAACAAAGACTGCTTTAAAGCGATATTTAAAGCAATTTTTATCAGATGAACGAGTTATTCAACCAAAAAATAAACGCATTTGGTGGTTGGCATTAAATGTCGTTATTTTGAACATTCGTCCTGCTAAATCTGCCCTTAATTACGCCAAAATTTGGAGCACTTTTGGCAAAGGCTCTCCCTTACTAAATATCACCCATTTGCAAGCAAAAGGCATTACAAAACTCTTAGAAAATGACTTCGATAGCTTGGCACTTGAAGTGGGTATGCGTTATGGCAACCCATCGATTGACTCTGCACTGAAAAAATTAGAAGCCAAGGGTTGTAAGAAAATCGTAGTATTGCCTATGTATCCACAGTATTCTGATACCACAACAAGTTCAACGCGTGATGCGGTTGATATGGCGCTAAAGAACTGGGAAAACACCCCAGAACTAGTGTTTATCAGAGATTACTACCAAGATAACGGTTATATCCAGTCTTTAGTGAACTCCATCATTGAGCATCAGCAAAAACATGGAAAACCTGATAAATTAATAATTTCATTTCACGGCATACCACAGCGTTTCGTTGATAATGGCGATATTTATTATGATCATTGCGTCAATACCGTTAAATTGCTCGCTGAAGCCCTTAAATTAAGTGTAGATGACTACCAGCTGTGCTTTCAGTCTATCTTTGGCCGTGAAGAGTGGCTAAAACCACAGACAAAAGACAGTCTTGAGGCTTTAGCGCAAGACGGCATTAAACATGTACAAGTTGTATGTCCTGGATTTTCAGTGGATTGTCTAGAAACCTTAGAGGAAATTGATAAAGAGAACAGAGAATATTTTATGCAAGCTGGTGGTAAGCAGTTTAGCTACATACCCGCACTAAACGACCGAAAAGACCACATACAAGCACTTTCAAATATCCTTGCTCAGCAATTAACTTAAGTTCGCATAATTTATATTATGTTAAATTATAGACCCAAGCAAACAAAGATTTTTTTTACCCTCTCCGCTATATTATAGATTTACTGCATTCATAATGTCATCAAACAACCTCTTTAATGTCCACTTAAAAAATCATCGGCGCGATTTTGAATGCGCTGAAATGGATCCTATCCTCGAAAGTGGGCTTCATCATGGTTTGGCAATGCGCTATGAGTGTAGTAACGGCTCTTGTGGTTCTTGTGTAGCAAAGCTTTTAAAGGGTCAAATTAAGCAGATAAAACACCATGATTTTCCTTTGACGGATGAGCAAAAGGCAGAAAATACCTTTTTAACCTGTTGTAACGCACCTGCTAGCGACCTTGAAGTGACATTAGAACTAATTGGAGGTGTTAAGTCTATCCCTATTCAATCGATTGAAGTTAAGGTCAAAGATATTAAGTTTATTAACAAGGGCATGTCCATTGTAAAACTTAGGACGCCGAGATCTAAAACTTTGCAATTTATGGCAGGTCAGAATGTTGAACTGTCCTTTAATGGAAAAAGTTATCACTACCCTATTGCCTCTTGTCCTTGCCATGGAATGGATTTAGAGTTTCATATCAGACATACAGAGTGCGATGTTTTCGCCAGTGAAATTTTTAAAGGAGGGCTTAAAGCTAAGTCCAAAGTGAAATTAAAAGGACCCAAAGGTATTTTTATACTCAAAGAGCGGTCAAAACGACCAATGGTATTTATCGCTTGGGACAGTGGTTTTGCACCCATTAGAAGTTTAGTGGAGCACGCTTTTTCATTGGAAATGCCCAATCCTGTTTATTTTTATTGGGCATTTCCTGCTACTGAGCAGATACCCTACTTAAATAATCATGCGCAATCTTGGCGTGCGATGATGGATGAATACAACTACACCCCTATTGCCTGTACCTTTAATCGTGCTAATAAAAATGATTGTAAAAAGGTTGCCAAGCAAATATTTGAGGCTTTAGACCATAATATTGTCAATCAATCAGATGTCTATATTTCAGTGCCAGCGGAAGTGTTGATTTATTTGGGTGAATTGTTGTTTGAAAATGGATTAAATGAAACGCAATTAATTGCTTCGCCAATTTAGTCATTTTTGACGATTTTTTTAAAAATATGCTAAACTATTGACGCTAAAGCGGTTGCGCTTTTATTAGTAAAATCTAAGGTGTATTCGACTCATAAGTGCACAACGCCCAATTGACGAACATCAACACCCGTTCTTTCAAAAAACACCTGATAAGGTGTTTTAAATTCTAAACATTTTCCAGGTCTAGAATTCAGTTTATCAACAGCAATTTTATTCTTTGACATCCCTTGCTTGATGTTAATAGCGATATAATATCTCTCTTCAGAGGTTGAGTGCTTGTACATAGTGTTCAGCTCCGTTTAAGTAAACCAATCATTATAGATTGACTAGCCTCTGATTTTTATTCAAAGGCTTAGTATATTTTGCTTTTGGCTTACCCTGAAGATCAAGCAAAATACACTAATGCTAATTAAACTTAGTTGTGCTTATGATGCGGATTTACTTTAAAATATATAGTGTTTTTAACCAAAAAAGACTTATGAATACAAATATCCAAGTTACCAAGCGTAATGGCAAGAAAGAACCGATAGATATGGAGAAAATTCACCGTGTCATTGAATGGGCCTCTCAAGGGTTAACTGGCGTTAGCGTTTCCCAGGTTGAAATCAGTGCGCAACTGGCATTTTTTGAAGACATTAAGACCGAGGATATTCACGAAACCATCATTAAGTCGGCTGCCGATTTAATTTCTACTGATGCACCTGATTATCAGTATTTAGCGGCTCGTTTAGCCATCTTTCATCTGCGTAAAAAATCATTCAAATCTTTCACTCCACCTGCCTTATTTGAACATATAACCAAACTTACCGAAAAAGGTATTTATGACACGGATATTTTAGAAAAATACAGTAAAGCTGAGATTGATGAATTAGACAGTCACACAGATCACGAGCGTGATATGGGCTTTTCTTATGCGGCAGTTAAGCAGTTAGAAGGCAAATATTTAGTGCAAAACCGCGCCACGGGAGAGATTTATGAGTCGCCACAGCAGTTGTATATGTTGGTAGGTATGTGCTTGTTCCAAGAATATGAATCTAAAGTCAGAATGGATATTGTTAAGCGTTTTTACGATGCCAGTTCTACCTTTAAAATCTCTCTGCCAACGCCGATTATGGCAGGTGTTCGCACCCCAACGCGTCAATTTTCTTCTTGTGTATTAATTGAAACTGCCGATGATTTAGATTCTATCAGTGCCACTGCAGGTGCGATTGTTAAATATGTGTCACAACGCGCAGGTATCGGTGTGAATGCCGGCAGAATTCGTGCACTTGGTAGTCCTATTCGTGGTGGTGAAGCAATGCATACGGGTTGCGTACCTTTTTACAAACATTTCCATACCGCGGTTAAATCATGCTCTCAAGGGGGCGTGCGTGGTGGTGCAGCCACCCTATTCTATCCCTTCTGGCATTTAGAAGTTAGAGATTTATTGGTACTTAAGAACAATACGGGCACCGATGAGAACCGCGTGCGTCACTTAGACTACGGTGTACAGTTCAATGGCTTGTTGTACCAGCGTTTTGTTGAAGGTGGCAACATTACGCTATTCTCACCCGATGAAGCGGTTGGGCTGTATGAGGCTTTCTTTGAAGATCAAGATGAATTCAAGCGTTTGTATGAGCAATATGAAAAAGATGATTCTGTCCGCAAGGAAGTCATTAAAGCGCGTGAATTATTTGCCATCTTTATGCAAGAACGGGCTAATACGGGTCGTATCTATGTACAGAATGTAGATCATTGCAACACTCATGGTGCATTTAACCCAAAAGTTGCACCAGTGCGTCAATCTAACCTATGCATGGAAATTACACTGCCAACCAAACCTTTATATTCTGTGCAAGATGAAAATGGAGAAATCGCTTTGTGCACGCTTTCAGCGGTGAATTTAGGCGCACTTGAAAGTCTCGATGAATTAGAAGAAATCACCGAAATCATTGTTCGCGCCTTGGATTCATTATTGGATTATCAAGATTACCCAATCAAAGCGGCAAAAATTGCCAGTATGAATCGCAGAACGCTGGGTATCGGTGTTACCAACTTGGCTTATTACTTGGCGAAAAACAACGCTAAATACTCAGATGGATCGGGTAATGATTTGGTACACCGCACTTTTGAAGCCTTGCAATACTATTCGCTTAAAGCTTCTAATAAGCTGGCACAAGAAAAAGGTGTTTGCCCACTCTTTAATGAAACCCAGTATGCAAAAGGTATTATGCCAATTGACACCTTTAAGAAAAATGTGGATGATTTCTGTTGTGCGACTTTGCAATTAGATTGGGACAGTTTGCGCAAAGAAATTGTTAAGACGGGGCTTAGAAATTCAACACTTACCGCATTAATGCCTTGCGAAAGTTCGTCTCAAATCTCAAATTCCACTAATGGCATCGAGCCACCACGCGGTTTTGTGACTACAAAGCAGTCTAAGGATGGATTACTGAAACAGGTAGTTCCAGAGTACGAAAAACTCAAAAATCAATATGAATTATTGTGGGATATTAAAGACAACGAAGGCTATTTACAGTTGTGTGCAATTATGCAAAAGTTTATAGATCAGTCAATTTCTACCAATACCCATTACGACCCATCGAAGTTTGAAGGAAGTAAAGTGCCAATGAAGTTATTCCTAATGGACTTATTGATGGCTTATAAATATGGCATTAAGACGCTGTATTATCACACCACGCGTGATGGCAGTGGTGAGAACGAAAATAATCCAGACAAAGAAGATGACAACGGTTGTGCAGACGGTGTTTGTAAATTATAAATTTTAAAGGAATTGAATATGGCATACAGTATTTTTACCAAAAGAATTAGCGACACACTGACTGAACCGATGTTTTTCGGTAATAGTGTGAATGTTGCGCGATTTGATAAGCAAAAATATAAGGTATTTGAAAAACTCACGGAAAAACAACTGTCATTTTTCTGGCGACCTGAAGAAATCGATGTCAGTAAGGATAAAATTGATTTCGCCAAATTATTACCAAATGAAAAACACATTTTTATTTCTAATTTACAATATCAAATTTTGTTAGATTCTGTGCAAGGCAGAAGCCCAAGTATTGCTTTTTTACCGATTGTATCTCTGCCAGAAGTGGAAAACTGGATTGAAACATGGTCTTTCTCTGAAACCATTCACTCTCGTTCTTACACGCACATTATTCGTGCGATTGTAAATGAACCCGGTGCGGTGTTTGACGATATTATGAAAACCGATGAAATTATCAAGCGCGCTGAAAGCGTTTCTGAGAAATATGATATCTTAATTAAATGTACGCAAGCTTACTTGTTACACGGGGAAAGTACTTTGAAAATGGGAGGTACAACGGTAAATATTGATTTGTATTGCTTAAAAAAGAAACTTTATTTAACGCTAATGTCGGTTAATATTCTTGAAGCTGTGCGTTTTTATGTGTCATTCGCATGCTCGTTTGCCTTTGCTGAGCGCAAAGTCATGGAAGGCAACGCTAAAATCATTAAAATGATTGCCCGTGATGAGGCTTTGCATCTATCTGGCACACAATATATGCTCAATATTATGCGTAGTGGCAAGGATGACCCAGATATGCAAAAAATTGCAATAGAGTCTGAAGAGGAGGTCATTGAGATGTTCAAAGAAGCCTGTCAGCAAGAGAAAGAATGGGCAGAATATTTATTCCGTGACGGCTCTATGATTGGCTTAAACGCTAATATTTTGAAACAATATTTAGAATATATTACCAATATTCGTATGAAAGCATTAGGTCTTACGCCAATCTTTGACGACATTGCCAACCCGTTGCCATGGATTAATCATTGGCTAGATTCAGATAATGTACAGGTAGCACCGCAGGAAACAGAGATTACTTCGTATTTAGTTAGTGCGATTGACAACAATATAGACGCCAACGATACCGACTTTGGTGACTTTAAATTATAATCTAAACTATGTTTAGAATTGATATTGATAATATTAATGGTAAGACAGAAACCCTGTATGTGTATGGCGAACAGTCTATTCTGACTGAGTTAGAAGCGCACAATGTGTTGCTTAATCACTCTTGCCGTCAAGGACATTGTGGCGCTTGCATACTTACGCTTTTGGCGGGGGATGTAGAGCATCAAGCGTGTTTGGTGGATGTTTCTCCGGGGGAGATTCTTGCTTGTCAAGCCAGGCCAGCCACTGATATTAAGATTGGTTTAAGGGGGTTTTAGTAAATGGATTTGTCGTTTAGATACGCCAATACCTCATCAGCACTACCTTTAAATACCACTCTATCCATTTTTTTTTGAATTTGATAATTGTACATCGGGTCATAATAACCGACTAATAGTTCCTTAACGACTGGATGGAATCCAGTGCTATCACCCTGCTCTTTATATAACGATAGTGCGTCATTTACTAGGGTCAACATTACTTTATATCGCTCTAAACCTAAGCGTTTTTGGATTTTTTCCAAACTTTTTAGCCAGTAATTGGCAAAATTATCAAAACCATTTTCACTGTCTTGAACAATGAAATCACGACGCATATCAATCACATAGGCGTCCATACTGACTTTTAAACGCTCCTCAACCGTGGCATCTAATAATATTAATTCAGCCATTGAGGTCTTTACTTGAATGCATTGTGGGATATGCACCATGCCTACATTTGAACCTTCATCTTCAAAGGTAAGCAGGGTTTGATTTTGCTGTTTAATAAGTTGGATGGCCAAATTATTTTCAAAATTGATTTGCGTTGGTTGCGCTGTGGTGGTGCTACCAAAGGCAGATCCACGGTGGTTTGCCAGTCCTTCTAAGTCAATTTTGTTGTGTAATTTGTCTAATAATAGCGTTTTGCCACAGCCCGTCTGCCCGCCAATCACAATAGGCGTGACTTTTGCCATAATGCGGTCAGTTTCGTCAATCAAAAATCGGCGTAACGCCTTATAACCCCCTTTAATACGCGGGTAATTAATGCCTGAGGTTTCAAAAATCCATTGTTGGGTGATTTGACTGCGTAGTCCGCCGCGAAAACAATAAAGCGCCCCATCTGGGTGTTTTTTAATGAATTCAAGCCACTTTGCAAGGCGCTGTTCTTTAATTTTTCCCTGTACCAAGTCATGACCTAAAGCAATTGCCTTATCTTGTCCTTTATTTTTATAGCAAGTGCCGATTAATTCTCGCTCTTTGTCACTCATCAGAGGTAGGCTGTCTGTATGCGGAAAAGCTCCCTGCTCAAATTCAGTTGGCGATCGTGTGTCAAATAAAGGGATATCGTCAGTAAACAGACGAGTAAAGTCATCCTTTGGTATTTGCGTAAGTTCCTTAGGCATTGACTTGTACAAGTGCTTGATTGTCATTTTGCGTAACAATTTCACCAATTGCCTCTAAGTCAAATCCAGCCTCTTGCATCACTTGTTCAAATTCACTTTGTGCACTGTCTGCCACCATAATTAACAAGCCACCACTGGTTTGCGGGTCGCAAACAATAGATTGCACTTCACTATTCATCTTGCTAAGGTTGTGTCCATAACTGTCAAAGTTGCGTTGTGCCCCACCTGGGGAACAGCCATTCGCTAAATAGCCTTTAATGTTTGGTAAAGTCGGCACTTTGTGATACGCAATCGATGCTGCCACCTTGGACCCTAAACAAACTTCCGACAAATGCCCACCCAAACCAAAGCCAGTCACATCTGTAATCGCATTAACACCGTCAATTTTTGCCACAGTCGCACCAATATCATTCAGCTGACACATTGTCTTAATTGCGCGTTCTTCATCCTCAGCTGTGATTTTCTTCTGTTTTTGTGCGGTTGTCAAAATACCGATACCAAGCGCCTTGGTTAAATATATCTTGTCACCAACTTTCGCCGTAGAATTTTCTTTTAAATGTTTAATGGGCACTTTACCCGTCACGGACAACCCGAAAATAGGCTCAGGCGAATCAATGCTATGTCCGCCTGCCAATGTTATTCCTGCTTGTTGACAGACCGTGCGGCCGCCTTCAATTACCTGCTGTCCTATCTCCGCTGACAATTTATCCAGTGGCCAGCCAAAAATTGCAATCGCCATCAACGGCACGCCGCCCATCGCATATACATCACTAATTGCATTCGTTGCCGCAATGCGTCCAAAAGTAAATGGGTCATCGACAATTGGCATAAAAAAGTCGGTGGTGCTAATAATCGCCTCACCATTACCAATGTCATACACTGCTGCATCATCGCGCGAATGATTGCCCACCAATAAATTAGAATCTGTCAACTCATCAATTGATGTTTTTAGAATAGCGTCTAAAACTTTCGGTGATATTTTGCACCCACAGCCTTGCCCGTGACTGTATTCTGTAAGCTTAACTGTTTGATTGAATGGCATTGATAATCTCTTTTTTATTAATTTTTTGTCTCTCGCCCTTGTAGATATTAGCTTCCAGTTGTTGCAACACAGGCTCAAGCTGGGTTAAATTTAGCGGCAATAGCACATCAAATAACTGCTTATCACCTTTGCTTGATTTAATTTGTTTGATTAAACTTTGGTTTTTAAGTTGTTTTTTCTGATGTCTAAATATAGAGACTAAAACGCCGATAAGTATACCAACCACAATACCCAATAGAAGATAATAATATTTTATTTTGTCATTGACGGGTATTTTGTTGTCAATTTCTATCAAAGCTTGTGTTACTGTTCTTTTGGCAGGCTGTATTTTGGCAGTCACTTGAATTTTAATCGGTTGAGTACTAAGGCTTTTTTTTGTTTGGGTTTTTTTATCAAAATAATCAAATTTAAATGCTGGGATGACAAAATTTTGAGCACCAACAATGGCAAACTTTTGCTGCCAGCCCTTATAATCAAAGATTGCATCATCGCTGTAAATCGTGGCATTGTCAATGCTAAGATTAAAATTTTCAATGTCTTCAAAGTTACCTTCGCCATTAATGGCAACGGTTAAATTAACCGCATCCCCTTCTTTGGTTTGGGTTTTGTCAACACTGGCTTTAATGCTAAAATCACCAAAAATCCTAAGCGCATCTGGTAAAGGTTTTACTGTTAATGTCAGTGCATTAGAATATTTTTTTTTACTCAGAGTGTTTTGCCTCATTGAGAAAAAATTACCAAATATATCTCTGTTTTGATTACCAATAGTAGCAACCAGACTAGGAAGCGTGAATGTGCCAAAATTACTTGCGCTAACTTTAAAATTCAATGTAACAATATTATAATCTTGATCCGCACTATTGGTTTGTCTACCCTTTATAAACAGCAAATCTTTTACTTCTGGTTGAGAAAGGTTAATTTGATTATTTGAAAGTGTCTTTTTTACTTTAAAAATCACTTTTAGATTAGCCTTATCACCTAGAAAAAATGTTGGTTTGTCTATTTGCATTTGCAAAATATAGTCATCCCCTGCCTTGGTTTGTGTGGGTTTTCTAAATGTAATCTCTATTGGTTGGGTGGTTTGTTGCATTCCATCTACCATTACTGTATAAGCAGGAATAGTCAAACTCTTTGTTGGTTTAAAAACATAAGACCTGCTGGTTTTTTGAATGCGTTTGCCATTAATAATGCTAATATTTTGAGCGTCGCTGGTTGACAAAATTCTATATCCCATAATGTCATTAATCAAAGGAAAATCAACTTGCTTGCCATCAGAGTCTAGCGTTAAGATAATTTGCTCATCTGGATAAAACCAAGTTTGATTAACATTGGCCGTTGTTAGTGCAAAAACTGGTGCACTAATAAGTAGTAAAAATAGATTACCAAAGATTTTTTTTATTATCGTTTTCATTGTTTTCTTGCTTATTATTAAGTGGAATTAATAGGGTTCTAAGTTGTTTGTTTAAAGACTTTTCCCATCGTTGTTGCTTGAGTTTATCTAATTTTTTTCTTTGTTGTTGCTGTTGTTTGTTTTTCCCTTGTTTTTTATCTTTCTTTTTTTTGCCACCTTGTTGTTGTTTATTTTTGGCTGTGTCTTTTTTTTGATTTTTGCTTTTTTTATCTTTTCCTTTTTGATTCTTTTTTCGTTTTGCCTTTTTCTTTTTGAGTAGGTTTAAATTAAACAAGGCGTCTTTATCCTGTTTTATTTTTAACGCTTGTTGATAATGCTCAATTGCTTTATCTGTTTTTTTTAGTTTGGCATAAGCATTGCCAGAATTGTATAAACGCTCAAAATCTAAATTTTTTTGCTTGATGCTTGTATATTTTTCTAGTGCCTGTTCGTATAAACCTTGCTTATAAAGGCTATTTGCTTGATTTAAGCGCGCGGCATCATTGTCAATTTTGCCAAACTTTTCTGCTGCCACTTGATAATTTCCATTTATATAAGCTTGGTTTGCTTGTTTGATGTTAGAAAAATCTAACAGACCTGCCTTTGCATTTATTGACGCTAGTAGTAGTAAAATAAACTTTATGGTCTTTTTTGGCAGTGAAAAAAATGCAAAAAACAACAAAAATAAAGCAAAAGCCAATGGATAATAAAACAAGTGTTGTTTTTGAATAACTTTTATATCCTTGCTACTGGCATAACTTTTAAACGAATTAATAAAGTCTGTCAAGTCATTATTATTCAGCGAATATTTTAAATAACGCCCCTGGGTTTGAGTGGCTAATTTTTTAATATTTGGGTTGCTTTTAACAATCACAATATTACCACCTTCATCCTTTAAAATCCCTTTCTTATCTTTGATGGTGCTGCCACTTCTGGTGGCAATATCAAAGACAAAAATCGTCAAATTATGTGCATTTGCATAAGAAATTTCTTTGCTAAAATCACTCTTATCACCGCCATCGGTCAACAGCAATAGTTGTTTGTTTGAAGCCTCACCCAGTAAATCATCCGCTGATTGCAATAGATTGAGCACATTGGTGCCTTTTAAGTTAATAGCATCCAATCTTAAATTCTTAATCAAAAACTTAAGACTGGAAAAATCATCGGTTAAAGGGGAGACCAAAAAGGCCCGATTGGCAAACCCTAAAATTGCAATACGCTTCTCACTAATCTTATCAAGGCTAGTGGATAATTTGTTTTTTGCAAGCTCAAAACGATTGGGATAAACATCGTTTGCCAACATAGATTTTGACATATCAATGGCCACAATCAAATCACTTGAGTATTTTTTTATCTTAACTTCGCCAGCTTCAAGTGTTGGCCTGCTCAAGGCAATTAAAATCAATACTATTGCCAACAACAAAAACCTAAGTCGTGTTTTTATGGATATTTTATGCTTATTGAAACTGATTTTTTCCAACACATCAGGAGCAAATAAATCTTCAATATTGCCACTTCTATTGTGAATAAAAAACCACAATAGAGCAATGGGAATTGTTAGGTAAAGTAGTTCTATTTTCTCAAAATCCATGTGTTCTTCTGCCAAAAATAAATAAATAAAAGCACCAATGCCAGGCTTAGTGGATAGTGAAAATAATAGGTTTTTTTGTTGTATTTGTTAATATTTATCTTGCTTTTTTCGAGTTGATTAATTTTTGTATAAATATTTTTTATATCCTTGGCACTATTTGCTGAGAAAAATTTAGCACCTGTGGTATTTGCAATTTCCCTTAAAATACCTTCGTCGTATTCCCTTCTACCACCAACGCCAATCGTATAAACCTTTATTTTATTGTCCTTTGCGCGTCTAATGGCAACTTCAAATGGAACACTATCAGTATTATTCCTACCATCAGTCAGCAAGATGGCAATTCTTTCTTTTGATTTAGAGTTTTCAAATAATTTTGAACTTAAAAACAAGGCCTCGTAAAGTGCTGTTCTTTGTCTTCCAGCGATGCCAACATTAATATTACCCAATACTTTGATAACGCTTTTTTTATCATAGGTTAAAGGTATGACAGTATAGGCAAAATCTGCAAAAATACTCAATGCTATTTTGTCATTTCTACGCTGAGCAACAAAATCCTTAACAATGGACTTTACTGTTTTAAACTTGTTATTTTGCTGCATTGAGCCTGAGGCATCTAAAATCAAGGAAATCTCGTAACCCTTAGTCTTATCAAGTATTATCTCCTGGGTTTTAATGGGACTGGCAAGCGCTATAATAGACAAACTAAGGATTAAAAATTTAAGTGTATTAGAGAAGAATTGTTTGGATTTTGTTATTTTTTTTAACAATCCATTTTGTGGAAAGTAAATAGCGCGTTTTTTTTCTTTGCAAGATGACAAGCATACAATTAACAATGCGATAAGTAATAAAAAATAAGGATATTCAAAACTAAACATTAACAAATGCCTCGATTTGTGCAATCAACATTGCGTCTAATTTACCTACTTGTTTTTTATATTTATAAGTCAATAATGCGGTATTTATTTTCTCAAACTCTGCTGCATTAGTCTCATTGACTAATGCAGATGCGTAAGCACTAAATATATAAGCCGTGCTTTTACTGTTGCTAAAGTCAAGTTCTTTGAGTGCTTTTAAGGCTATTTTCCTGTCGTTATTTCGGCGTTTTATCATTTGATTTTGCCAAATATAACGACCAAAGATTAACAATATCAACAAAACAACTGCAAGCATAATCAACAGATAAATCAAAGAATTATCTGGAATACTAACAAGGGGTTTGATGTCTTTTAAGGTTTCCATTTTGCACCTACCTTAAAATCTGTGAAAGTTTGATAAATACATCTTCATTGGTATAAAGCTTGCCGACATTGATTTTATGCTGAGAAAAGTGCATATAGCGTTTGTTGTCTTCTATTTGCAGTGCATCCTGATATTTCTTTGCCACTTTTTTATCAATATCAACCGTCAAAGTGTTGTGGTTTTGTGCGTTAACAAGGTTTAACTCGGTGCCAAAATTTGGCAACTCCTCTAATGGATCACGCACCATAATTGCATTAATTTGATTTTTATGGGCAATCAGCCCATAGTCATTATGCTGATAAAAATCACTAATAACAAAAGTCATTGACTTGGGTTGTTGAAGTAAATAATTATTAAGTGCTTCAAAGTTTAGCTCGGTTTTTAACAAATCAAAGTCCAACATACGCTTAATAGCAACAAGCAACTCTCCTGTATTGCTTAATGGAAAAATTTGCTGACCAACATCTGAAAAAAACACCAATTTTGTTTGATTTTTTTGTTTGATAGATGAATGGGCTAGATGTGCGATAATCTCTGCAATTAACACACTTTTTAGTTTAACCGAACCAAAATGCAGACTGCTTGAGAGTAACACACAAATAACAACATTAATTTGCTTGTCTTCATTAAAAATATTGGTTTGCAATTCACCTGTTTTAGCACTAGCAGAAAAATTTATTTTTCGAATATCATCACCTGCTTGATAAGGTCGAATTTCACAAAAATCTAATCCTTCGCCACGCATTTTTGACAAATGTTCAGAGGACTTGTTAGTGAAAACATTTTTTTTGGCGCGTAATAATATCTCTTGAGCCAGCATCATTGCATTTTTTACGGTGTTTGAATGGCTTTAAGTATTTTCTTGATAATCGCCTGTGCAGTGATATTTTCTGCTTGTGCCTTGTAACTTAACACCAATCTGTGTTGCAGAACCTCATTGACCACACTGGCAATATCAAGCGGCGTAACAAAATCATTACCGCGAATTAACGCCTTAGCACAACTGGCTTTATATAAATCAATACTTGCCCTTGGACTGACACCAAATTCAATGTATTCTTTAATGTCTTCTAGTCCGTATTTCTGCGGATAACGCGTTGCAAAAACAATTTTAAGCATATATTCTCGGACTGCCTCATCAACATGAATTTTCTGAAACTGCTGCCTGATGTTAGCAATATCTTCTACATTTGCCACTTGGTTAACCTTTTCAAAACCATCGATAGCAACACGCCTAACGACATCTAACTCTTCATCCAGCGTATTATAATCCAGCACAGTTTTTAACATAAAGCGGTCTAATTGCGCTTCTGGCAATGAATAAGTACCCTCTTGTTCTACTGGATTTTGTGTTGCCATTACCAAAAATGGCTCTTCAATTTTAAAACTCTCATTGGCAATGGTTACTTGTTGTTCAGCCATCACTTCAAGCAGTGCAGATTGCACCTTGGCAGGAGAGCGATTGATTTCATCTGCTAATAATAAATGGGTGAAAATTGGTCCTTGTTTAACGCTAAATTCACCTGTTTTAGGGTTGTAAATTTGTGCACCTGTTAAATCACTAGGGAGTAAATCTGGGGTAAATTGAATACGCTTAAAATTAATTCCTAGCGTTTTTGACAAAGTGTTAATGGCCGTAGTTTTTGCCAGTCCTGGCACGCTTTCTACCAAAATATGCCCGCCAGCAATGAGTCCAATCAACAAATTATCAACCAACGCCTCTTGACCGATAATAACCTTTTGTATTTCTTTTTTAATTAATGCTATCATTTTTATATACTTCCTCTAATTTTTTATAAAATTGCTCTGGAGTTAATTCAGGATTTTTATCCATAATCGCAAAAGCAACGACATTATCTTCAACAATATTACCCTTGTCATCAAGCCACATCTTGACATAACTACCCTCCTTATAGCCATGGTCTTGTCTAAAGGTATTAAGTTGATTTTTGACTAAGTAACGCTTATATAATTCAGCCACATTCATATTCATAGTGGCTAATGCCTTAAAAAACAAGCCCGTTATTTCATATAATGCATTTTTTGATTTATCCACATTTGCATTAGCAGCGACAGCCACTATTTTTTCTAGGGTTTCTACCGTCATTTCCGGGTTAATCTCTCTCTCAGGCTGCATATCTACATACGCTTCAGCGAATTGCGTATCACCAAAATGTATCGCTTCTGACATAATAAAATGCCAAATATCCACTAATTCAACTTTGGCATTATCTAAATCAGGTTGTCCTTCAATATCTTTCCAATGTTTCCAATTGAAAGAATCAATCGCCTCAGCAGCCTCCATATAAATACAACGCAACCAAGAAATTTGTCGCCCTTCTTTAGTTGCGCCTTCTGTCCAAATTAAGCCATTTGTAGCGTCATTTAACGCTTGTTGTAACTTAAACATTTGTTTGATTTGATTCATTTAATATAGCCTCATAATAATTGTTTAACATTATACAATTAATGGTGACTTGGACGAAGCTTTAAGTTGTTTTTCAATATAGAGTCATAGTGGTATCGACCTGCTTTGCCCAGGCATCAATACCACCTCGTAGGTTAATTACCTTCTCAAATCCAATTGAGTTAAAATATCGCGCTACCTGCATTGAACGAATGCCGTGATGACAAATAATAACAATCTCCCTCGTCTTGTCTAACGAGTCAATATGATTCATTATCTGTCCCATCGGTAACAATCTAGAATTCTCAAAATGACACTTATCCCACTCCCACTGCTCTCGCACATCCAACAACAGTGGTTGATTGTCTTTTAAATAAGTATCAAGTTCAATGGCATTAAAGTCTTTCATAGATTTAATTAAGTTGGATGCGCATGCCCCATGGAATGGGTTCTTTACCTTTGACGAGCCACATAACAGGGTAGTTGGGCGCTAAGTCGGGGAATATACCTTTAGCATCAGTAAAATAGATAAGGACATCGCAGGGGGTGTCTTGAATGCTTATGTAATCAAAGACGGGAATGAAGTTAGTACCTTTGCCACCACCTAGGGAAACAGGGAATTGTAATTCATTCCAGGCTTCAAAACGCCATGGAGAGTGCTCAGAGAGTTTGTCATCGCAGGCAATTAGGGTGATGCTAGCACGGAGATTGGCTTTAATAGCGTCAACTTCTGAGACGAATTCATTGATTTCTTCTTGGGAAATCGAGCCTGAGGTGTCAATGGCAATGGCAATATCTATTTGCTGTGATTTGAGCGAAGGTAGGATTGCATCTCCTGAGCGGCGTGAAGGGCGTGTGTAAGAGAAATCATCACGAGCAAAGGTAGACATATATTGAGCTAACAATGATTGCCATGAGACTTGAGGTTGAAGAAAAAAGTCAATGAGCTTGGCAAACTCCCCATCTAATTTACCCGCCTGTTGGGCGAGTTGCGCACTGGAAGCAAGGTTTTTTTGCCATTGGGTAGCGAGTTGTTCCACTTCATCGGGCTTTAGAGATGGTGGCTGCTGAGCGAGTTGCGATTCACCCTTGCCCTGCCGATTGTCAGATTTTGAATCTGAATTGTTTTGCCGCTCCTGCTCTTTTTGTAAATCGTCTTCACGCATACCACCATCAGATTGCTTTGAGTCGTCATTGGCCTGGTCATCGTATAAATGCTGGTCCATTGGCTCTTGATCGAGATTATCATCGATCATTGGGTAAATTTCTTCGGCAATCATACCTTGGTATTGACGAAAAATTGGCACATCAATCGGCGGATGAAAACCCTCTTTAACTAAGAGTGGATTAATGGCAAAATCACAGGCCAAATCCCACTTGTGCTTTGTCCGATTACCTCTGCGAGCAAAATGTGTCAATGCACAGTGCAAGGCTTCGTGAATCAGTATAAATTTGATTTGATGATTGTTGAGCGAATCAATGAATTTAGGGTTGTAATAAAAACTTTTAGCATCAGTAGCACTGGTTTTGCACCAAGAATCTGCTGCAACAAGCGGTAATCGCAATACTAAATTACCCAAAAAAGGTCTATCCAATATCAGTTGTGTACGCGCCTTGGTGAGCTTACTCTCAATCTGCTGTAATTCATTTTGCGTCAGTTTAGGTTTTTCAGACTTAACAATATCCTCACCAACCACTCTAACCTGCTCATCGGGTTTAATCGTTTCACTTTGCCAAGATTGATAATCTGATGTGCTCATATTTTAATAATTGGCTTATGCGATAGGCTTGATTTAAGAATGTTTAATTTTTCATTGTCTGATAGTAAATTAATTTTTGGGAATAATTCTCTGTCCTCTAATCGAGAATGGGATTTTAACAAATTACCAAAATTTAATAACCTTTCTGGGTGATTGTGTAGGCTTTCAGCCAAACTATATAATTGCTGGTGTTCATCAAATAATTGATTGCATAACTTTAAAAGTGCATCTGATTTACCCTTTAAAGGGGTAAAAATTGTTAACTCTTCTGTTTCAAAATGTTCAGCAAAGGTTTTTCTAAATACCTTAGATACTTGTGTGCATAATTTTTTAATTTCGGTATTATTGTTATTTGATTTTGCGGTATTAACACACTTATTTCCTAATGATAAGGATATATGATGCTCTCTAGTAAGCGTTAAAAGTTCGTTGGCTATTTTCATTATCCAGATTGCCCGTCAATCCTTACTTTAAAAAACATAGGAATATAAACAAATGAAAAAGTAGCAAAAACACCCACCCATAAGACTTGCGCAATAAAAATCCATAAAGTGTAGTAATCCATACTCAGTATCGGTAAAAACACTCTAACAATAAAAGATAAAATTAACAATATAAAAATAAAATTTAATGCTTTTGGCGGATTAAAAACATCTCTGCCTGTGTGACCCAAGCTAACTCTGCTCATCATACTAATGGTTATTAGGGCAATGCCAAAAGCAAAACTATGCACATCTAAATGTGGCGGTAAAATGACAAAATAAGATGCTACCTTAAATCCAAAACCTAATATTAACAAGCCGTAAGCCAAATAAAGCCCCCATATTAAAGGCTTTGTCCAAATTTTTGCGTTATACCAATACACCAATCTAACACCATGAATGACGACTAAAAACACAGCTATAATGACACTAATAAAGGTATTGAAGAATACTTCGATGGGAATATAAATCACCATCAAAACTAAGCTTGAAACATCTAAGAATTTAGCATTTTTTAATTCATAATTAAGCCCTAACCCACGCTCAATAAAGAAAGGTATTAGGCGTCTTATCATCATAAAAATAAGGCTTAAAATCAAATAAAATCCTAGGTACAATCCCCAGGTTACACCCTGCTCAACTTCGCTTAATAGACCAAAATAAAACAAACTATGTGCCACTAGCATAAGCAACAACTTGGCAATAATGCCACTGTGCTTCCATTGCCTAGTTTTAATAATTGGGTAAGCGATAGCGATTAAAGAAAATAATAAAAATCCAACATCAATAAATGCCTGAATTAGCAAGTATTCATCAGCAATAAAAGGTAAAAATCTAGCCAAAGCCCAGAGTATAAAAAGCGCCAACAAAGATTTTCCATGCAATGTTTGCACACCTGTCCAATTTTTCACAGCTGTTAATAAAAAACCGACAATAACCGCCATTGTATAGGCAAAAATCATTTCATGTGCATGCCAAGTAGCGGTATTAATATGACTGGTTAATAAAGAAGTATGAAAAAAAACGCCCCACAGCACCATTGAAATCGTAGCAATTAAGCCTGCTGCCATAAAAAACACTCTAAACCCTGAGCGCAAAACTGGTGTTGTTGAGTGGCTATTATTTTGGTTAAGATTAATCATTATATGACCTCTAATCAAACATCACATCGGCAATTTTTCCTGCCCAGTCGGCAAATTCAGGTAGGGAGAAAATCTGCTCACCAATCGCGCGTTGCATATCGGATACTAGCATTACCCCGAGTTCTTTTTGTGGGAAGTCTTTAGCAAAATTAAGGATATTACCCCAAACCACTTGGGCGTTATCAGCACCTTTGACGCTGATCGCTCTACCGACTAAGGCGGAGCAGATGGCATATTGTAAATCAATGGCATCGGGAATTGAGACAGTTTCGCCGTTTACAATCGCATCAAGGTCGGGTAAATCTGCTAAATGTTCAATAAAAGTAGCGACTTCAACGCCTGCCACTTCCCCAACACAGGCGCTGGCTGTAGACCTAAACAAGCTTAGGTTGTTGTCAAACTTTTGTAAAGCGCGATGGGTGAATTCCCAGGTTCTTGGTGATGGGAATGCAACTGGATTGTGTGCGGGGTCAAATTCAAATAAATGTTCGGGGCGATAGCGTAAAAAACCAATAATGCGTTCATCAATATTATTTTGGTATGCCCAAGCGACCCAATCATCAAGATTGACCTCCAGGGTGTAGTGCGAAAAACGATTGGCAAGTGGTGCAGGCATTGAATAAGTCACCCCCCTATCGCCTTGGCGGTTGCCAGCAGCAAAGATGACCCAACCATCAGGCACGATATAATCACCCAAACGACGGTCTAAAATTAATTGGTAAGCCGCTGCGGAAACTGTTGGTGCTGCTGAGGTAATCTCGTCTAAAAATAAAATACCTTTCTCACCATGTCGCTTTGCATCAGGCAATAATGAAGGAATTGCCCAATCCACTTGCTCGCCATTTTTAAAAGGAATACCGCGTAAATCACTCGGCTCCATCTGCGACAGACGAATATCAATCATATTAACTTTGTGCGTATTGGCAACTTCGGCAATAATTTGTGATTTGCCGATGCCTGGCACACCCCATAGCATTACAGGGGTATGATGACCCAGTTCAACGGATTCAAACTCTTGATTTAAGATGGTGCTGACTTTCTGTGGACGCATTGAAATATCCCCTTCTAACTTGAAAATAATAAAAATTATCCCTATTTTATAGTAATAGACACTAAAATCACCTATTATGATTAAGCCCAATGCAAAACCTACTCCAGAAGAAATTTTTAATTTTCCCTGCGATTACCCTATTAAGGTAATGGGCAAGGACCACGAGGACTTGCACGCTGAAATGTGTTGCATCATTGAACGACATGCTGGGGCAATTCACCCAAGTCAAATTACCAGTAGAAAAAGCACCAAAGGTAGTTATATCTCTTACACGGTCAGAATCACTGCGACCAGTATTGCGCAACTCAATTCTATCAACCAAGAACTGCAAGACCATCCATTAGTTGCCTACATTCTTTAATGCAAATACAACGCCTCGGATTACAAGATTACACCCAAACTTGGGCGGCAATGCGTTCCTTTAGCGCTAAACGACAAGCGCATACTGAGGACGAACTCTGGATTGTTGAGCACCCTGCTGTTTTTACCCAAGGCATCTCTGGAAAGGCTGAAAACTTACTTAACGACAATAATATCCCCGTAGTGCAGTCCGACCGTGGTGGGCAAATTACCTATCACGGTCCAGGTCAATTGGTAATTTATTGCCTAATTGACTTGCGACGCTTAGGTATCGGCGTCAAAAAAATGGTGTCATTGATAGAAGATGCAATCATGGATTTACTCGACACCCACGGTATTGACTCAGAACTCAGAGAAGGTGCGCATGGCGTGTATGTCAATGGCGCTAAAATTGCCGCATTAGGACTAAAGGTTAAAAATGGCAATACTTACCATGGGCTGAGTGTAAATGTTGATATGGACCTTTCGCCCTTCTTGCAAATAAACCCTTGTGGATATCAAGGTTTAGCAGTTACACAAATGGCAGATTTAACGGATAATGTGCAACTTGAAGCCGTCGGCAATGAACTCACGCAATTATTAACCCACTATGTCACAAGAAATTGAAATTAAAACCCTAAAAGGCGCATCAAAAACTGCTCGTTTACGCATTAAACCAGATGCCACGCGTATTCCGTTGAAGAAACCGAGTTGGATTCGTATTAAACTTGCTAGTGGCTCAAAAGTCAGTAAATTGAAAGACACGCTACGCGCTCAAAAACTATTTACCGTCTGCGAAGAAGCGCAATGCCCCAATCTTGCCGAATGCTTCACCCATGGCACCGCAACTTTTATGATTATGGGGCAAATTTGCACCCGTCGTTGTCCATTTTGCGATGTTGCACACGGTAAACCAAAGCCCTTAGATGCAGATGAGCCCAAGCACTTAGCGGAAACCATTGAAAAAATGGCACTCAAATATGTGGTCATTACTTCCGTTGATAGAGATGATTTGCGTGATGGAGGTGCTAACCATTTTAAAGAATGCATTGATGCCATTAGAACAGCCACACCGAAAGTTAAAATTGAAATCCTAACACCTGATTTCAGAGGTAGAATTGACAAGGCACTCGAAATTTTTCAAAGCTGCCCACCTGATGTATTTAATCACAACCTTGAAACCGTGCCAAGTCTTTATCCAAAAGTCCGCCCAGGAGCAAGTTACGAGTATTCTTTAAAGTTACTGCAGTCTTTCAAGCAACAACATCCACAGGTAACGACTAAATCAGGCTTAATGCTCGGCGTTGGCGAAACTAAACAACAGGTATTAAATGTTTTAACCGACCTACGAACACATAATGTCGATATGCTCACGCTTGGTCAGTATTTACAACCTAGCAAGCACCACTTAGCCGTTGAGGAATATGTCACACCTGAACAATTCAAAGCGTATAAAGAAATTGCTATAAAAATGGGATTTTCACAGGTTGCCAGTGGTCCAATGGTACGCTCATCCTATCATGCGGACTTGCAGGTGGCAGGTGAATCTATCGGCTGATCTTAACTTTGGGCTTTAGGGGTAATGAAAAAAATCACCTAAAAAAAGGTTTTTTTTAATTAAGTTGAGACATTTAGATATCTTCTTTATCCTCTTTTTTAAGGAAGCCATTAGTATCAATCTTCTTAGGTTTAATCTCAGCATCATTGACCTTTGTTTCTTCGGCTTGACTTGTGCCGTTAACTTCAGGCGTTGTGATTTTCTTGTCTGACTTACCTTTGTCCAAGATGGTTTGCACCCACTTTTTGGCATCTACCTTGGTTTTATTATTGTTAGAGGTGTCTTCCTTTTCAATATTATATTTTGCATCAATATCTTCATCGCCTGGCAATAAACCCATATTAACAGCAATATTACGACAAGATTCCTCACCTGCTGATAAGGTACCTAATGGGATAACGATTAATGTTAATACGGTCGAAACCAAGACACCAAATAATAACGAAATAGCCATACCTTGAAAGATTGGGTCCGACAAAATCACACTTGAACCACCAACTAAAGCAAAAGCGGTAATCATAATCGGACGGGTTCTTGATGCGCAAGAATAAATAACGGCATCAAAGAATGGCATACCTTTGGCGTATTCTTGCACAGTAAAATCCACTAATAAGATAGAGTTACGCACAATAATACCTGCGAGAGCAATCCAGCCAATCATTGAGGTAGCTGTAAATTCCGCGTCGAGTAACCAATGTCCTGGCACAATACCCAGTAGGGTTAATGGAATAGGTGCCATAATCACAGCTGGAATGATGAAATTGCCAAATTGCCAAACAACCAACATATAGATAACCACCAGCGCTACAGCAAATGCAGTACCCATATCACGGAAAGTCTCATAAGTCACAGTCCACTCACCGCCCCACTCAAAGCCGGGTACAGTTTGATCTTTTGGTGGGCCTAGATATTTTCCTTGTAGTTGCTTACCATCAACAGTTTGATAATCTAACAACAAATCATCAACGCCAAACATCGCATAAATCGGTGCACTAAGACGACCAATTGGTTCGCCTAAAACATACTCAACATCAGCAAGGTCTTTGTGGAATACGATATCATCTTGTTTTTTGTACACAAATGATCCCAATTCAGAAATTGGAATCATGCCACCGTGCTGAGAAGGTACCGGTAATTGTGTTAAATAAGACAGTTGAGAGCGCCTTGTCAATGGCACCTTTAAACAAACGCGAGAAGGCTCCAATGCATTTTTCAAGCGGATAGTCGTTACATTGAAACTACTCATGGTCATTGCCAATGTTTCTTTAATAACTTGCACGCTGACACCAAAACGGGAGGCTTTTGCGGTATCTACTTGGAAATTAATCACTGGATATTCATCGCGTATTAAGTTGTCAACATCGGTCATCGTACCTGATTCTTTAAACATCTTGGTTAAATCACGGGCCAGTTTGCGACGCGTTTCTTTATCAGGTCCGTACACTTCTGCGACTACAGGGCGTAAGACTGGCGGACCTGGGGGCATTTCAACCACGGCATAATTTGCACCTACATCTAAGGCAACTTGACGAATCAATTGACGCGCTTCAAGTGCAACTTCATGACTTGAACGATCACGGTCATGCTTTTCTGCCAATTGAATTTGTAATTCGCCTTCTGACGAATTTTGACGCAAATAAGAATGCCGAACTAAACCATTAAAATCAAACGGTTTGGCCGTGCCTGCATAAGTTTGAATAGAGACCACTTCTGGTATTTGACGCAAAATTTGTGCCATCTTATGCAAAGTAGAGGCTGTCTCAGATAATGCCGTACCGTCAGGCATATCTAGCGATACGCCAAACTCTGATTTGTTATCAAGCGGTAACATTTTCACTGGTACTGCTGTTGAGTAGAACATTGACATCGATAAAAAGAATGCCACCATTAGGCCAATCAAAAAACTCAAGCCATAGGGTTTAACATAAAATAATTTAGAAATAGTTGAGCGAAAGAAGGCGTTCATTATCTTACCTTCTTTTTCTTCTTTTTTGTGCATTTTGTGCAGCACATGAAGCGGTGGTACAAACTTCATAATAAAATACGGCGTAAACACAAATGCAGCAAACAATGAGAACATCATTGCTACCGATCCCAAAACTGGAATTGGCGCCATATAAGGACCCATCATACCGCTAACAGCAGCCATAGGAACCAGGGCCGCAACTACGGTAAAGGTCGCAAGAATAGTTGGATTACCCACTTCACGCACCGCATCAACCGCAGTAGCAATGGTAATTTTATTGTCAATTAGCCAACGGCGATAAATATTTTCGGTCACCACAATAGCATCATCAACTAAAATACCGATTGAGAAAATCAAGGCAAACAAACTCACCCTGTCAATAGTCATACCTAACACCCATGCTGCAAAGATAGTCATTAATAGCACCACTGGAATCACCAGTGTTACTACGATTGCAGGACGAATACCAAGTGCAAACCAAACTAAAATAGTCACAGCACCTGTGGCAATAAAGAGTTTTGTGATCAGCGCGTTGACCTTATCTTTGGCGGATTTGCCATAATCTCTACTAACAGTTACTTCCACATTATCTGGAATGAGACGCCCTTTTAACTCCTCTACTTTCTTTAAAATGTCACTGGAAACTTTCACCCCATTGGTGCCAAATTTCTTAGCGATGGCAATCGTAACCGCTTGTTCACCCGTTGCTTTCACCTTCTCCTTACTGGCAGCACCACTATAGTGATTAACCATATGATGCGCTTCTTCTGGTGCATAATAAACATCTGCCACATCACGCACATATACTGGCTTGCCGTCTTTAACGGTAACCACTAAATTTTCAATATCTTCTACTTTTTTAAAGAAATCACCCGAGTAGACTTCCATCTTTAAGCCGTTAAGTTCGATATTACCTGTATGTGAACTAACATTAGCACTACCAATGGTGTTAGAAATCTGCTGTACAGAAATACCATAACCTGCAAGACGACCTGGGTAAAGGTCAATATGGAAAATCTCTTTACGCCCGCCAACAACAAAACCTGCATTGGTGTCTTGCACTTTTTCAAGTTGTTGCAATAACTCTAGTCCTAACGCTCGTAATTGCCCATCATCAACAGATTTTGACCACAAGGTAAGATTGACAATAGAAACATCATCAATTTCTTTTGGTTTAACTAAAGGCTGCTTCGCTCCTGGTGGCATAAACTCAAGATTTGCCAACATCTTGTCGCGTACTTTAAGCACTGAGGCGTTCATTTCTTGACCAACATCAAATTCAACGGTAACAATGCCTTTGCCTCTATCGCTCGCAGAATAAACATGCTTAACGCCTAAAATGTTAGACATCATTCGTTCTAATGGCTTAACCACGATATTTGCCACCTCTTCTGAAGAGGCACCTGGGTATTCAACAAATACATCAATTAACGGCACAGAAATTTGTGGGTCTTCTTGTCGTGGTGTGGAAATCAGACCGATAATGCCCATGCCGAGCATCGCAAAGAATAAAATAATAGAGAGTGGTGAGGTGATAAAAGCCTTTGTCAGTTTGCCTGCAATACCCAATTCATACTCTTTTACATGGTTAAGCGTAGTATCTTTATTGATACCTTCGTCTTTAGGGGTGTCGATGTGTTCGTGATTTGGCATATCAGTATTAAATGCTCATACCTGAAATCATTAAAATATTAGGGTTGATGACAATTCTCTCACCAATAGAGACACCTGATAAAACACTCTTTTTGCTTTTACCAACTGACTCACCAAGGCGGACAAATCTAAGTTCGGTTTTGTTGCTTCGTGGATTAATAACAAACACGCTTGGCAAACTAGAGCGCCACATAATGGCACTTTCTGGAATAACTGGTGTCAATACACCTGAATCCCTTTCAAAAATTTCCACCTCTGCATAAGCGCCTGCTAAAACTGGTGTATTTTTTGGTAAATCAAATTTTACCTTGACACTGTGTTTATTGTTATCTGCAATTGGGTAAATTTGCGCCAATCTTGCATTGACAATAGTGTTGCTAATATCTAACCTAATGCGATATCTCTTGTTAATTTTAAGACTGGTTACTAGGCGAGAAGGCACATTTAGCTCGACTTGTAATTTATTGATATTGGCAAACTTCAACAACACCTGCCCTTGTTGTACAACATCACCCTGGTTAACATTTTTAACCACAATAACCCCGTCAAAAGGGGCAGTAATGCTCGCATCTTTAAGACGCTCTTCTACTTGTTTAAGTTTAAGTTGCGCCTGTGTTAACTTGTGTTTTGCTTGTTGGTAAGCCGTGTAGCGAGAAGTGCGCCTGGCATATTTATCAAAATCAGGGTTGCCTTGTCCACTCATTCTCACCATTGGATCAGTAAATACTGAAAACATACTGCCCGCACCGCCAAACATACCACCTGAATTTGGGGAAACGATTGACTGTGAATACTGCACACCGGCATTCCTAAGTGCTTCGTTAGCAGACTTAATCTGTGAAAAAGCCGCATCTCTTTGTGCTTGAATAGACTCTTGTTCAAGGGTGATGAGTGCAGCACCCTGTTGGAATACATCACCCTCTTTACCGTTAATACTTAGAACATCGCCCGATACTTGTGCCGACAAGCTTACTTGTGCCGATGAAATAACTTTACCGCCTAAAAGCGCCCTTTTATCAAGTGATTGCCCTTCCACCTTCTGAACATTATAAGAAGTGTTAAAATCCTTTGATCCTTGGTTAAACTGCGCCGCACTAGAAAATGACAAAGGTAGTAAAATTGATGCTATAGCAAGTTTTGTTGTTAAATTCATTTCTAAAACCTAATAAAATATGGAAACTACATCTGTAACCTTAGCATTATACATTGATTTCCTGTTATTTATTTTAAGTATATTTATTTAAAGGTCTTAATATAGTTAGACACTATAATAAAGATATTTTTTTAACACGCTATTAAAGTAAAAACAATGCTTGCATTTACCCCTGGAGAGCCCGCTGGAATTGGTCCTGATTTGGCAGTGATGATTGCCCAAGAAAAGACCGCACAGGACTTATTGGTATTTGCTGACCCCGATGTATTGTTAACACGTGCAAAAGCCCTTAATTTAACACTTAAAATTACCGAAAAAGAAAGCACTACAGGGGCAAACACTTTATGTGTTTATCCAATAAAAACAGCCGATAGAGTAGTGGCTGGTGAGTTGAATGAAAACAATACAGGCTATGTTTTAAATACCTTAGATTTGGCAACGCAATATTGCCTTAATAAAAAGGTGCAGGCGTTAATAACAGGGCCTTTGCACAAGGGTATTATCAATCAAGCAAATATTTATCAAGATAAAAATGGCGATGGGTTTACTGGACATACAGAATATTTGGCAGAAAAATCCAACACAGATAAAACGGTGATGATGTTGGCGACTGAAGGGTTGCGAGTAGCATTGGCGACGACACATATTCCTTTGAGCCAAGTATCAAAACACATTCAGACGGATTCTTTAAGGGAAACTTTGAGCATTGTTCACCATTCTTTACAAAGCTATGGACTGAAAAACCCAAAAATTGTGGTTTGTGGACTTAATCCGCATGCAGGAGAAGAGGGTTATCTCGGTTCTGAAGAAATTGAAATCATCAACCCTTTGATTGCAAAACTCAATGCACAAGGCTTTAACCTTGTTGGTAGCGTGCCTGCGGATACGGCTTTTACAGTTGACGCCTTACAGGGTGTGGATTGCGTGTTGGCAATGTATCACGACCAAGGATTGCCAGTTTTAAAGACTTTGGGCTTTAAAAAAGCCGTTAATGTAACTTTGGGCTTGCCTTTTATTCGCACTTCGGTAGACCATGGTACGGCGCTTAACCTTGCAGGCACGGGGAATATTAGTATGGGCAGTTTGCACACGGCAATCCAATATGCAAAGGACATTATCAACTATGCATAAGGCACGCAAACGCTTCGGGCAAAACTTTTTAATTGATAATACGGTGATTGGTCGTATTATTGCCGTAATTGCGCCAAAATTTAACGATAATCTACTAGAAATCGGCCCTGGTCAAGGAGCGATGACACTGCCTTTATTGGAAAAACTCAAGGTATTGAATGTAATTGAGATTGATAGAGATTTAATTAACTTATTAAAGGGTTTTAATAAGGATAATTTAGTTATTCACGAAGGTGATGCGCTAAAATTTGATTTAAGCACCCTGCCAACCCCAATTCGTGTGGTTGGTAACTTACCTTATAATATTTCATCACCCATTCTTTTTCACTTGCTTGAAAACCGTGATAAAGTCGTGGATATGACTTTTATGTTGCAAAAAGAAGTGGTGGAAAGAATGGTAGCGGATAGTGGCTCTAAAATTTATGGGCGCTTAAGTGTAATGATTCAGGCGTTCTTTGAGGTAGAATTGATTTTTATCGTTCCACCCGAATCATTTAACCCTGCTCCAAAAGTAGATTCTGCGATTGTCTACCTTAAACCTTTAGTTAAAACGGATGTTAAAAATATGGAAATTTTCCAAAAAGTGGTTAAAGCTTCTTTTGCACAACGCAGAAAAACCCTGAGGAATTGTTTAAAATCTTTATTAACACAAGAGCAAACAACCATCAACCTGTTACAACGCGCTGAAATGCTGTCAGTGCAGGATTTTATTACCTTAGCTAATGATTACGAGGCCCTTTATGAAAAATAGTATTGAAATTACCATTAAAGTTGTGCCATTGCCGCAACACACTGTGGCTTTTGAGCGTAAATATGCGTTTGCCTATACAATTACCATTATCAATACTGGAGAAATCGGCGCACGACTACTAGATAGGCACTGGATTATCCAAGATGAAACTGGACATATTGACGAAGTTGAAGGTCCTGGCGTTGTTGGTGAACAGCCACATTTATTACCCGGAGAAGGCTTTGAATACACTTCAGGTTCTGTCATTCAAACCCCAACTGGCACAATGAAAGGTGAATACGGCATGGTTAATGATGATGGTGAACATTTTGACGCCATTATTCCTGAGTTTGTCCTCAGTGAGCCTTATACACTGCAATAATGTCGAGTTATCTGATAGGTGACATTCAGGGCTGCTTTGATGACCTTCAAGCGTTATTAAAAAAGGCAAATTTTTCTACCGATAAAGATCAATTATTTTTCTTAGGCGATGTGGTTAATCGAGGTACGAAATCTCTTGAAACCCTGCGCTTTATCAAAGATTTATCCGATAATGCAAAAATGTTATTGGGTAATCATGATTTTCATTTACTTGCCTGTACATTGGGCGGAAAAACACCTAGCAATAAAGATACTTTTAGCGATATTTTAGAAGCCAAAGACTCGTTAGAACTGATTGACTTTTTACGCCAACAACCCTTAGTCATTGAACATCAAGATGCGCTATTGGTTCACGCAGGTGTCCCGCCAATTTGGGATAAGCCCACCCTACTCACGCATACTACTAAAGTTGAAGCGCACCTGCAAGGTAATCAAGCAGGTGCATTTATTGACGATATGTATGGCAATAAACCTAGCATCTGGACGGCAGATTTAAATACAATGGATAATTGTCGATATACCATTAATGCCTGTATGCGTATGCGTTTTTGTACAGCAGATGGAGAACTAGAATTTAAAGGAAAAATGGGGTCTGAAACCGCACCAAAAGGTTTTAAAGCATGGTTTTTACATGAGAATAGAGTGTTGAAAAATACCGATATTTTCTTTGGTCATTGGTCAACATTGACAGGCGTTACACAGCCACATATCTATCCAATGGATAAAGGCTGCGCTTGGGGTGGAAGATTGAACATGATTAGATTTGAAGACAGAAAAATATTTTCAGTTACCTGTTAAATTTCCACTTGCCCCTCGTAGATAAACTCTGCTGGTCCCATTAAAAACACATGTTCACCTGGGGTATATTCAACAATAACACTGCCACCTTTAAAATTCACCGTTACTTGTTGGTCTAATAAACCCAATTTGATGCCATGAATTATCGCTGCACAGGCGCCAGAACCACAGGCAAGCGTTTCACCTGCCCCCCGTTCATAAACGCGCAATAATACAACACCTCTATCGACGATTTGCATAAAGCCAACATTAACCCCTTCAGGGAATAATTGACTTTCTTGAATGGCAGAAGCAACTGCCTCAACCTCTGTATTTTCAACTTTATCCACGATTAAAATACAATGTGGATTGCCAATTGACAACGCGCCGAATTCAATGCCGTTGACTTTGTAAACAGTTGCTTGCGATTCTATCTCCAAAGGGATTTTCACAGGTTCAAATTGTGGCTCGCCCATATCAACTCGCACCGTATTATCCTCATTAATCAACAAACGCATAACGCCGTTGCGAGTTTCAACGCTAATTGGGTTATTAGAGGTTAAGCCTTTTTCCGTGACAAAACGCGCAAAACACCGTGCGCCATTGCCACATTGGGCAACTTCCGAACCATCGGCATTGATAATGCGGTAACGAAAATCTGCAACCTCCGAATTTTCCACTACCAACATCTGATCAAAACCCACGCCATAATGCCTATCCGCTAACGATTCAATCTGCTGTGTGCTAATCAACATTTCTGGGCTATTGGTCATATCAACCACCATAAAGTCATTGCCAAGCCCATGCATTTTTGTAAAATTAATTATCATGTGGGTATTTTATCCACTTATGCGTTAAAATACCGCCTAATTTAACCCCGTGGAAAACCCTATGAAAGCACCCAGTAATATCACTCTTAATAAAGAAAAAACGCTGTTAACTGTTACCTTTGACGATACTGAATATCCGATGACAGCGGAATATTTACGCACCCACTCTCCTTCTGCAGAAGTAGTTGGACATGGTCCAGGTCAAGAAACCTTGCAAATTGGCAAAGAAAATGTCACTATTACTCGTATTGAGCCAACAGGTAATTATGCAATTATTTTGTTCTTTAGCGATGGTCACGATAGTGGTATTTATTCTTGGGAACATTTATATAATCTTGCCATGGAGCACGATATTCGTTGGGCTAATTATCTAACCAGACTAAAGGACGCCGGGCACTCTCACTCGCAACATTAGGCAGTCATTATGTTGTATAATAATGGACTTCTATTTATTTTAACTTTAAGACTATGAAAGGAAATGCACTTAAAACTGCTCTGGCTATTGGACTATTGAATGCTTCATTGGTTTTTGCGGCACCTATTAAAAATATCGAAATTTTGGGGCTTAATGCCATCTCTAGAGGGGCGGTACTCAGCTATCTTCCTGTTGAAGTTGGAGACGATTACAATGCTAAAATCTCAGCACAAATCATTCGCACACTTTATAAGACGCAGTTTTTCAAGGACATTGAAGTAATACAGATTGGTAAAACTTTAAAAATTACCTTGGTAGAAAATCCATCTATTAAATATGTTAATTTAATTAACCAATCAGACAAGGTGCTTGACAAAGATATGATCGACAGAGTATTAACCAGTATGAATTTAACCCAGGGTAAGATTTTCAATGAAAGACAACTAGACAAATTAATGAATCAGTTACAGGCAACCTATACTGCTAAAGGTTACTACAATACTAAAATCACCAAGCGTGTTGAAATTGACAATCAGAATAGGGTTGGCGTTGAGTTAGATATTGACGAAGGTGAAGTTGCCCGCATTAAAACAATGCATATTAGTGGCAACAAAGTAGAAAGTGAAGAGGATTTACTTGATTTATTTGAAATTGGTGAGCCAGACTGGTCTCCTTTGAATTATTTTACTGAAAAAGATCATTACTCTAAAGTTGCATTAGATGCTGGTGTTGAGGCGTTAAAATCACATTACATTGACTTGGGTTATCTTGATTTCAAAATATTAAATGTTAGCAATGAATTGTCTGATAACAAAAAAAGTATTGATATTAACATCCAAATAGAGGAAGGTAGCAAATATAAGATTGGTGCCATTAAATTTTCAGGCGAATTATTGAACGAATCAAAGGAAAGTCTAACAAAGTTATTAACCATTGAAACTGGCAATATTTTTGAGCGTCAAAAGATTATTAACGATATTAAAGTGATAACAGATTTGTATACCGACCAAGGTTATGCATTTGCTACAGTGGATGCGGTAACTACTGAAAACAAGGTGGTACATACAATTGATTTAAATTTTAAAGTACAGTTAAAGAAAAAAGTTTATATTAACCGTATTACTATTACTGGAAACACCAGGACTCAAGATGAGGTTGTGCGTAGGGAAATCGGTATTTACGAAGGGGGATTGTATTCAAATAAAGAATTAGAAGAATCTATTGATAAGATTAAGCGTTTAGGTTATTTTTCCGATGTAAAGATGAATGTTTCCAAAGTGCCAGGCTTTGAAGATAAAATTAATTTAAACTTTGTAGTTGAAGAGACTAAAACAGGTACTTTTTCTGTTGGCTTGTCACACTCTAATAATTCTGGTACCTCGTTTAATTTAGGCATTTCAGAAAAAAACTTCTTAGGCTCGGGTAATACGCTAGATGCTTCATTATCTAGTTCTAAGGCTGTAAAGGAGGTAAATTTTTACTTTCTAGATCCATACTTTACCCCAGAAAAACACAGCCTTAGTTACGGTATATTTGTTAAGAAAACGGATGGTGCAAAACTTGATGTGGCAAGTTATAAAATCAACGAAAAAGGCGGGAGTGTCGGTTATGGAATTCCAATCACAAAAGACACTCGTATTAGCACAGAACTTAAAGTTTCTAGTAAAAAAATTACTTGTGGTACAACATTTTTTACGCAAGAGTCGACACAATGTAACGAATACAGCAATAAGAATTCAACAGAAGTTAAATTAAATCTCAATTGGAGCAGTAACACTCTAGACGATTATCTGTTTCCAACCAAAGGTACAACTAATAGCGTCAATGCTTCTATTGCATTACCAGTCGCTGATTATAAATATTATAAGCTTAGCACTTCGCATAAAAGTTACCGTCCACTGTCTAAGAATATTACTTTCAAGGTGAATGCTTCCATTAGCATTGCACAAGGTTATGGCAATAAAGAATTACCATTTTTTGAGCGTTATTACGGTGGTGGTAGTTCTTCCGTGCGTGGCTTTGATTTTAACTCCTTAGGTGAAAAATATGCGGATACTGAGAAAGCCAAAGGTGGTGAGCTTTCTGTGCTTACTGGTGTTTCACTGATTTCACCTTTAACTTTCATCAAGGACAGTAAAAATATGCGCATGAGTGCATTTATTGATGTGGGTGCAGTAAGCACTAAAGCCTCTAGCTTTAACGCAGGAGATGAATTTCGTGCTTCTGTAGGTGCTGCCTTCACTTGGCTGACGCCTGTTGGACCATTAGGTGTCTATGTAGCTAAACCAATTTTAAAGAAAACTGGTGATAAAACTAAGACTTTTGAATTTACGATTGGCACAAGTTTCTAATAACTATTGGAAGCATAGAGAATGCACACACTGGGCGAGATTGCTACTTATATTGATGCGAAACTGATTGGCGATGCATCGATAGAAATTAACAGCCTTGCAAGTAGTGCCAACGCTCAAAAAAACCAACTTACTTATATTTCAAAACGCAAATATAGAACAGATTTATTAACTTCAAAAGCCAGCGCTGTTATCCTTGATCAAGATTTAGTTAACGACTGCCCTACTAATGCGCTTGTGGTTGACAATGTTCATTTAGCGTTTGCCAAGATTAGCCATTATTTTAAGCAACAATCTACGCACTTAAATGGCATTCATACTAGTGCTGTGATTAATAGTAATAATATTGCCAATAATTGCACCATTGCTGAAAATGTCGTCATTGGACAGAATTGTCGTATTGCTTCTGGCACCGTAATTGAGGCAAATGTAGTCATTGGTAATAACGCCAACATTCAGGCAAATGTTACAATTTTACAAGGAACAACGATTGGCAATAATGCTGTTATTTCTGCAGGTTCCGTTATTGGATCAGAAGGTTTTGGCAATGCTTTGGACGATCAAGGTCATTGGTATAGTATTGCTCACCTTGGCAATGTGGTGATTGGTGATGATGTTAATATTGGCGCCAATACCGTGATTGACCGAGGTACACTAGAAGACACGCAAATTCAAAATGGTGTTCATCTTGACAATTTAGTGCATATTGCTCATAATGTTATTTTGGGCGAACACGCAGCGATTGCCGCTGGCGTGACTGTTGGCGGTAGTGCTGTTTTGGGAAAATATTGCCAAATCGGTGGTGGCACAGTCATCGCTAGTCATATGCATCTCGATGATGGTACTATTGTCACAGGATCGAGCACGGTAGATAAACATTTAAGCAAGGGGCATTATACGGGTTTTACTTCTATTTCTCCTCATTCAGATTGGAAAAGAAGTCAACTATGGCTGTTAAAACTTGATAAAATTATTAGCCATCTTAATATTAAATTAAAACACTTAAAAGGAAGTTAATTATGGAAATGAACATACAGGATGTTAAGAATTACTTACCACATCGCTACCCTTTCTTGTTGATTGACAGAGTGCTAGAATTAGAAATTGGCAAGTCTATTGTTGCCTTGAAAAATGTAACCTATAACGAGCCACAATTCACGGGGCACTTCCCTGCACAGCCGATTATGCCAGGTGTTTTGATTATTGAAGCTTTGGCACAGGCAACGGGAATTTTGGCGTTTAAATCTGAAGTAGGTAAGCCGATTGAGGGACAAATTTATATGTTGGTTGGTGTCGACAAGGTGCGTTTTAAGCGTATGGTTGAGCCTGGCGACCAATTGCGCTTAGAGGTTGAAGTAATGACCGTTAAACGCGGTATTTGGAAATTTAAATGCATTGCCACGGTAGATGACAAAGTGGTTACTACTGCCGAATTAATGTGTACACAAAAAACCACTGAATAAAAGAAAATATTATGGCAATACACTCTAGTGCGGTCATTGACCCCAGTGCAAAAATTCATAAAACCGCTGAAATATGTGCTTATGCAATTATTGGTGCCAATGTGGAAATTGGTTCGGGTACCATTATTGAGTCTCATGCGGTAATACAAGGTCCAACAAAAATCGGTAAAAATAACCACATCTATTCATTTGCCTCTATTGGGGGTGACCCGCAAGATGTTACCTATGAAGCTGATCAGGAGTCCAACTTAATTATTGGCGATGACAATTTAATTCGTGAATTTTGCACTATTAACCGTGGCACAGAAAAAGAAGAGTCTATCACTCGTGTTGGCTCTAAAAATATGTTGATGGCGTATGTGCATATTGCTCATGATTGTCAGATTGGCAATCATATTATCATGTCAAACAACGCCTCATTAGCGGGACATGTGCGTATTCAAGATTGGGCAATTTTAGGGGGGTTCACTCTAGTTAAGCAGTTTTGCATGATAGGCATGCACACTTATGTTGGCATGGGTTGTCAGGTTAATAAAGATATTCCTTCCTATATGCTTGCCTCAGGTGTGCAAACTCGTGTTCGCAGTATCAATGCTGAAGGGATGCGTAGGCGTGGCTTTACGCCAAATGCAATTTCTGCGATTAAGCGCGCCTTTAAAGTGGTTTACCGTGGCACCAGCCTGCTTGATCAATCTTTACAAGAGTTAGAAGAAACAGAATCTGATCACATTGAAGTTATGCAGTTTGTTCGATGTATTCGTAATTCAAAGGCTGGTATTATGCGTGGTCCACATGAGGAATAGTGTCAGTTAATAAGTCCTTTCTTAGGTCTAGTAGTGTTGTTACTGCAATGACCTTTTTATCAAGAATTTTAGGATTGGTGCGTGATTACTTTGTTGCCCGATATTTTGGTGCCAATGGCCTAACAGATGCGTTCTTGGTCGCTTTTAGAATCCCTAATTTTCTGAGGCGTTTATTCGGAGAGGGGGCTTTCTCACAGGCTTTTGTACCTATTCTAGCCGAAGCTAAAGCCAATCACAGTGAAGAAGAGGTGCAAAATGTCATCAACCACATCGGCACCAAATTCTTAAAAGTTCTGATTGTTCTCACTCTGATTGCGGTCATTTTTGCCCCTCTGATTATCTTTATATTTGCATGGGGTTTTTATTTTGATGCTGATCCGACTAAGTTTAATTTAGCCACAGATATGCTTAGAATCACCTTTCCTTACTTGTTGCTAATCTCTTTAACGGCATTTTCAGGCAGTATTCTCAATACTTACGACAACTTTGCCGTGCCTGCCTTTACACCCGTTTTATTGAACATCTCTATGATTTTGTGTGCTGTGTATTTATCAGAGTACTTAGAAACGCCGATTATGGCGTTGGCCTGGGGCGTGCTGATTGGTGGCGTTGTGCAGTTATTATTCCAAATTCCGTTCTTGATTAAACTTAAAAAAGTACCTCGTTTGGCTAAAGGTCAACACGAGGCGGTTAAAACTTTGAAAAAACGCATGCTACCCGCCCTATTCGGAGTTTCGGTCTCACAAATTAATTTATTGATTGACACTATGATTGCCACAGTTTTAGTCAGTGGCAGTGTCACTTGGTTGTATTATTCAGACAGATTATTAGAATTACCCTTGGCATTAATTGGTATTGCTTTAGCCACCGTTGCTCTGGCCAAACTCAGTAATCACCATGCCAACAGAAATAAGGAAAAATTCACACAAACAATTGATTATGCGCTTAAAATTGGTCTGATACTCGGTACTCCTGCTTGTGTAGGGTTGGTATTATTAGCAGAACCCTTATTGATTACCTTATTTCAATACGACGAATTTACGCCCTTTGCAGCATATCAATCCTCACTAAGTTTAATGGCATATGGTGCAGGATTGATGGCATTCATTACTGCTAAAGTTTTGGCCCCTGTATTTTTATCCAGGGGCGACACCAAAACGCCAGTTAAAGTCGGTGTTATTGCTATGGTGTCTAATATCTTCTTAAATGTTTTTTTTGCCTATTACTACGCGCATATGGGTTTAGCCATCGCAACTTCATTGTCAGCATTAATTAACGCCACCCTGCTCTATTACTATCTTAAAAAAGACAATATTTTCAGTTTTTCTACCGACTTTATAAAAATGTCTTTTAAAGTGTTATTAGCAACGATTATAATGACTACCTTTATATTTAATTTCAATCAAAACACCAGCGATTATCTTAGTGGTGATGTGTGGTATCGAGTATTGTCAATTGGCACCATTATTGGTGGCGCGGCACTTAGTTACTTTGCAAGCCTTTGGATATTGAGGGTTAAATTAGGAAGATTATGACAACTGTAAACTGTGTAAAAATGAATCAAGTTTTAGAGGCTTTAGATCGTGCCCCGTACCCTGGAGAACTCGGTAAGCGCATTTTAGAAAATGTTTCCAAGCCAGGCTGGCAAGCGTGGTTAGATCATCAAACGATGTTGATTAACGAAAACAATCTTAATATGTTAGATGAGAAGGCGCAAACCTATCTAAAAGAGCAAATGGAAAAGTTTTTCTTCTCCGAAGAAGGTGCTGACGATATCAAAGGTTACAACCCTAAATAATTATGGCAAATTTATTCGTCATTGCGGCGCCATCAGGCTGCGGGAAAACTTCTTTGGTTAAAGCCTTGATTGCGCAAACAGATGACCTATGCGTTTCTGTCTCACATACCACACGCAATGCGCGCCCTGGTGAAATTCACGGGGAAAATTATTTCTTTGTCTCTAAAGAAGCGTTTGACAAAATCAACAAAGAAAATGGTTTTATTGAGTCAGCACAAGTGTTTGATAACTACTATGGCAGTGCTAAAAAAACGGTTGAAGATTTATTAGCAGATGACAAGGATGTGATTTTAGAGATTGACTGGCAAGGTGCTAGACAAGTTAAAAAGAGTTTTCCAGAGGTGGTCAGTATTTTTATCGTCCCCCCTTCTATTGAAGCCCTTAGAGAACGATTAACGGGTAGAGGACAGGATGATTCTAGTATTATTGAGCGTAGAATGCGTGATGCTGTCAGTGAAACTCAACATTACGATGAATTCGATTACTTGGTGATAAATAATGATTTTGAAACTGCCTTACAGGATATATTAACCATTATTCATGCTCAAAAATTCAACATCAAGCAACAGTCAAATAGACACCAGGCGCTACTTAAAACCCTTATTAAATAACGCCATTATGAGTAAAGATCTGACAACGCCTACCGTTCAAACTTCTCAAGACTTAACGGTTCAGAAATACCCACCCATTTTGTCAGCAGCAGAAGAGCACGACCTGGCAGTTGACTTGTTTGAAAACCACAATTTAGAAGCAGCAAGAAAATTAGTCTTATCACATATGCGTTTTGTAGCATTCATTGCCCACGGCTATAAGGGCTATGGACTTGAGCAAGATGACTTAATTCAAGAGGGCACCATTGGACTAATGAAGGCGGTTAAAAAGTTTAACCCTAATCGTAATGTACGCCTCGCTTCTTATGCGGTGTATTGGATTCGTGCAGAAATCCACGAATTTATCTTTAAGAATTGGAAAATTGTCAAAGTTGCCACTACCAAAGAGCAACGCAAGTTATTTTTTAAGTTAAAAAAAGCCAAAGCCAATATTTACACCTCACTAAATACAGAACAAGCTAAAGAGATTGCCAACGACCTTGGTGTACGCCCAAAAGATGTTTTAGAGATGGAATCGCGCTTACAGTTTAATGATGTGGCATTTGAAGTGACAGATGAAGAAGAAAGCACTTCTCCGGTACATTATTTAACCGATGAAAACACCCGAAGCCCTGAACAATTGGCACTCAGTGACGACTCGCAAAAGCATCATCAACAACAGCTTTATACGGCACTCTCTTCACTTGATGAAAGAAGTTTGGATATTTTACAGTCTAGGTACTTGAAAGAAGAGAAAACGACCTTACATACTTTAGCGAAGAGATACAATATTTCTGCTGAAAGAGTTAGACAACTTGAAAACAAAGCAATGCAGAAGTTAAAAAACTCAATGGATAAACAAAATTAATTACATTAAATAGGAGAAAAAAATGAATATTCGCCCCCTTCACGACCGTGTGGTCGTCCGTAGATCAGAAGAAGAGCAAACCACAGCAAGTGGCTTAATTATTCCTGGTTCAGCAGCCGAAAAACCTTCCGAAGGTATTGTCGTTGCCGTTGGCAGTGGCAGAAAAACGGATGCAGGTGAGATTATCGCCTTAGAAGTTAAAGTTAGTGACAAAGTATTGTTCGGTCAGTTTGCTGGCACAGAAATCAGCGCTGATAATGAAACCCTATTGGTAATGAGCGAAAGCGATATTGTTGCCGTTGTTGAATAAAGGAGAATAAAATGAGTGCAAAAGACATAGAATTTGGAATTGATGCAAGAAATTTAATGCTAAATGGTGTTAATATTTTAGCAGATGCAGTAAAAGTAACCCTGGGACCTAAAGGTCGTAATGTGGTTTTAGATCGTTCATTCGGCGCCCCGACCATCACCAAGGACGGTGTTTCAGTTGCCCAAGAAATTGAACTTGAGAACAAGTTTGAAAATATGGGTGCGCAAATGGTCAAAGAGGTTGCCTCTAAAACCAACGATATCGCAGGTGATGGTACAACAACAGCAACTGTTTTGGCGCAATCTTTGATTACCGAGGGTGTTAAAGCCGTTTCTGCGGGTATGAATCCAATGGATCTTAAACGCGGCATTGATAAAGCTACAGAGGTTGCAGTTAAAGCCTTGCGTGAACTTTCACAACCTTGTGATGACACAAAATCAATTGCGCAAGTCGGTACAATTTCTGCAAATTCTGACACTTCTGTTGGTGATATTATTGCCGAAGCAATGAATAAAGTAGGCAAAGAAGGCGTGATTACAGTTGAAGAAGGTTCAGGTCTTGATAACGAATTAGATGTGGTTGAAGGTATGCAATTTGAGCGTGGCTATTTGTCGCCTTATTTTGTCAACAATCAAGACAATATGAGTGCTGATTTGGATCAGCCATTAATTTTGTTAAATGAATCAAAAATCTCAAATATTCGTGATTTATTGCCAGCATTAGAAATCGTACAGAAATCAGGTCGACCATTGCTGGTTATTGCTGAAGACATTGAAGGTGAGGCATTAGCAACTTTGGTGGTTAATAATATGCGTGGCATTGTTAAAGTCGTGGCGGTTAAATCACCTGGCTTTGGCGACCGTCGTAAAGCAATCTTACAAGACCTTGCAGTATTAACAGGTGGTGTGGTAATTTCAGAAGAAATCGGCTTGTCATTAGAGACCATTACCGAAGACCAATTAGGCTATGCTAAGCGTATTGAAGTCGGCAAAGACGAGACTATCGTGGTTGATGGTGCGGGCACAAAAGAGCAAATTGATGGTCGTGTTAAGCAAATCAAAGCACAATTAGAACAGACAACTTCTGAATACGACCAAGAGAAGTTATCAGAGCGATTGGCTAAATTATCAGGCGGCGTTGCTGTGATTAAAGTCGGTGCTGCAACCGAAGTTGAGATGAAAGAAAAGAAAGACCGTGTTGATGACGCACTACACGCAACCCGTGCCGCCGTACAAGAAGGTGTGGTTCCGGGTGGTGGTGTTGCGTTAGTTCGTGCGATTAAAGCATTAGACAAACTTACAAGCGACAACCATGACCAAGGTGTTGGTATTAACATCACTAAACGCGCAATGGAAGCCCCACTTAGGCAAATCGTTGCAAATGGTGGTGGCGAGCCTTCTGTTGTGCTTAATGAAGTATTAAACAGCAAAGGCAATCACGGCTACAACGCCGGCACAGAAGAGTATGGTGATATGTTGAAAATGGGTATCCTTGACCCAACCAAAGTAACCCGCGCTGCCTTACAACATGCGGCGAGCATTTCTGGTTTAATGATTACCACTGAAGCAATGATTACTGATGCACCGCAAGCAGCCGGTGTGCCGGCTGGTGATGCAGGAATGGGTGGTGGAATGCCAGGCATGATGTAGTAAAATAACAGTTAATTTTATTAGCTAATTAAAAAAAAAGCCTCGTTTACGCGAGGCTTTTTTTGGTATGATACTTCGCAAAATATTATTGAGTATTAATAAATAAAGTATGGGCAACTACGACTCCTCCTCCATTGAAGTATTATCAGGCTTAGACCCAGTTCGTAAGCGACCAGGGATGTACACGGAAACCGAACGACCTAATCATTTGGCGCAGGAAGTGATTGACAACAGTGTTGATGAGGCAGTGGCTGGACATGCAACGAAAATCAATGTGGTGCTTTATAAGGACGGCTCTATCTCTGTGGAAGACGATGGTCGTGGTATGCCGGTTGATATTCATCTTGAAGAAGGGATTTCTGGTGTTGAGGTAATTCTTACTAAGTTACATGCAGGCGGTAAGTTCTCAAATGATTCTTATCAGTTCTCTGGCGGTTTACATGGGGTTGGTATCTCTGTAGTTAACGCCCTATCGACCTTAGTGGAGATTTGGATTAAACGCAACTCTAAAGAGCATTACATTGCTTTTTCTGATGGTAATGTCAAAACCCCGCTTGTAGAAGTAGGTACAGTTGGTAAGTACAACACAGGGACTAAAGTTAAATTCATTCCAGATCCACAGTTTTTTGATACGGCTAAATTTTCTACCACCAAACTCAGACATAACTTGCGCTCAAAAGCAGTGTTGTGCCCTGGGTTAGAGGTTAATTTTTATAATGAAGTTGATGACACAACCGACAGTTGGAAATACAAAGAAGGTTTAAAAGATTATTTGTCAGTTTCACTCGATGGCCTGGATTGCTTGCCAGAAGTACCATTCGTAGTTACGCATGAATCGGATGAGGCACAAATGCATTGCTCGTTGTCATGGACAGAATATAACACCAATATTATTGGCGAAAGTTATGTTAACCTCATTCCCACTTCACAGGGCGGTACACATGTTAATGGCTTACGCTCTGGCTTGACAGATGCTTTAAAAGAATTTTGTGAATTTAGAAGTTTGTTACCAAAGAATGTTAAGTTAACACCGGACGATGTCTGGCAAAAAATTGCCTACGTATTATCCATTAAAATATTAGACCCGCAATTTTCAGGACAGACCAAAGAAAGGTTATCCTCAAGAGAATGTGCTAGTTTCGTTACCAATGTGGTGAAAGATGCCTTTAGCCTTTGGCTGAACCAACATACCTCAATTGCAGAAAAAATTGCCGAATTGGCAATTATGAACGCCCAGTCACGACTCAAAACAGGTAAAAAGGTTATTCGTAAAAAAATTGTCAGCGGTCCAGCCCTGCCAGGTAAGTTATCTGATTGTACTAGTCATGACCTTAGCCAAACTGAGGTTTTTTTGGTGGAAGGTGATTCTGCTGGAGGCTCTGCCAAGCAGGCCCGTGATAAAGAATATCAGGCGATTTTGCCATTAAGAGGTAAAATTTTGAACACCTGGGAAGTAGATTCTGACCAAGTATTGGCGAGCAATGAAATCCACGACATTAGTGTTGCCATTGGTCTAGAACCAAACTGCGAAGACCTATCAGGATTACGCTACGGTAAGATTTGTATCTTGGCAGATGCAGATTCAGATGGTGCACACATTGCCACATTGATTTGTACGCTGTTCGTTAAACACTTTCCAAAATTAGTCAGAGATGGGCATATTTTCGTAGCAATGCCACCACTGTATCGTATTGATGCTGGCAAGCAGATTTATTATGCACTGGACGATGCAGAGCGTGATGCGACAATTAACAAGATAGAAAAAGAAAATAAACGCACCAAGGTGCAAGTGCAACGATTTAAAGGTTTGGGTGAAATGAACCCTTCACAGCTTAGAGAGACCACAATGCTACCAGATACCCGCCGTCTCATTCAACTGACACTTGAAAATCCTTTACAGGTCAATGAAATGATGGATATGTTATTAAGTAAAAAGCGTGCACCAGATCGTAAAAAGTGGCTAGAATCAAAAGGCAATCTTGCCAATGTCTAAGAAGGCTGTTATTCTTTTATCAGGTGGCTTAGATTCAACCACCACGCTTGCGATTGCAAAGTCTCAGGGTTTTAAATGTTATGCAATGAGTTTTGACTACGGTCAAAAACAAAAATCAGAACTTAATGCCGCTACCAAAATTGCCAAGTTATTCTCTACTGTAGAACACAGAATAATGGATATTTCTTTAAATGACATTGGTGGATCTGCACTGACAGACAGTGCGATTTCCGTACCAAACTTTAACAAGAGTGACGAAATCCCAGTTACCTATGTCCCTGCTCGCAACACCATTTTTTTGTCGTATGCAATGGCCTGGGCAGAAGTGTTAGACTGCCAAAGTATTTTTATCGGTGTCAATGCCTTGGATTATTCGGGCTATCCAGATTGTCGCGCGGCATACATTAAAGCCTTTGAAACAATGGCAAATTTAGCCACCAAACAAGGCGTGGAAGGAAAAAAACTCACTATTCATACGCCTTTAATAAACCTACATAAGGCAGAAATTATTCAAAAAGGACTGAAACTCGGCGTAGATTACGCAATGACCACGACTTGCTATCAAGCCGATGAAAATGGCTATGCCTGCGGGGTTTGTGACGCTTGTGAATATCGTAAACTCGGCTTTAAAGAGGCTGAAATCATAGATCCGACAAGATATCAAAAATAGCTGAAAAACAATACTTGCACAAATCATTTTTTACGATAAAATATAACTTTTTAAACGACAACACAGGAAATAACAAATGAGTATTGAAGACAGAGTAAAAGCGGTTGTAGCTGAACAGTTAGACGCAAGTGGTGATATTGATAATAACGCCTCTTTTATTGATGATTTAGGTGCAGATTCATTAGACACCGTTGAATTAGTAATGTCTCTTGAAGAGGAGTTTGACTGTGAAATCCCTGACGATGAAGCAGAGAATATTACAACTGTTCAGCAAGCAATTGACTATGTAAACAAAACTTTGTAATTTCTGTTTATTAACTTAAACTAAAAAGCGCTTATTGAGCGCTTTTTTTTATATAGAAGAAACTATGAGCAAAAGAAGAGTGGTAATCACAGGCATGGGCATTGTTTCACCTGTTGGATCAACAATAACAGATGCGTGGCGTAACATCCTTAATGGTAAATCAGGCATTAATGTTTTGAGTAATATTGATACCGAAGGGCAATCCGTTAAATTTGGTGGCTCTGTTAAAGGTTTTGATATTGCCGACTACCTAAGCCCAAAAGAATCTAAAAAAATGGATACTTTCATTCATTATGGCATGGCAGCAGGTATTCAGGCAATTGAAGACAGTGGCATTGAAATTACCGAAGAAAATGCCGAACGCATCGGTGTTGCTATTGGCGCAGGTATTGGTGGTTTAGGTACGATTGAAAAAACTACTGACCTATACAGGGAGAAAGGTGCACGACGCATTTCTCCTTTCTTTGTCCCCTCTTCAATTATCAATATGATTTCTGGTAACCTTTCTGTTAAATATGGACTCAAAGGTCCAAATTTTGCCATTGTTACTGCTTGTACGACAGGCACACATAATATCGGCGATGCCTCACGATTGATTGAATATGGTGATGCCGATGTGATGATTGCCGGTGGTGCTGAAATGTCAACTACGAATTGTGGCTTAGGTGGTTTTGCGGCGGCTCGCGCCCTTTCTACGCGCAACGATGACCCTGCTACCGCCTCTCGCCCTTGGGATAGAGATCGTGATGGTTTTGTGCTTGGCGATGGCGCCGGTGTTGTGGTTTTAGAAGAATATGAGCACGCTAAAGCCCGTGGTGCAAAAATCTATGCAGAAGTCTTAGGTTACGGCATGAGTGGCGACGCTTTCCATATGACTTTACCTTCTAAGGGTGGTGAAGGTGCGGCAAGATGCATGAAAAATGCGATGCGTAATGCAGGCATTAATGCCAATCAGATTGATTATATTAATGCACACGGCACCTCTACCCCTGCTGGCGACCAAGCAGAAACAGATGCAGCAAAAGCGGCACTTGGTGACCATGCTTACAAAGTGGTAATGAGTTCTACCAAATCAATGACAGGTCATTTACTTGGTGCTGCTGGTGGTATTGAGGCAATTTTTACTGCTTTAGCACTCAGAGACCAAGTAGCGCCAGCAACCATCAATATCATAAATCAGGATCCTAATTGCGATTTAGATTATTGTGCAAATGAAGCCAGACAAATGAAAATGGATTATGCAATTTCCAATTCATTTGGTTTTGGCGGTACTAACGGTTCAATACTGCTTTCAAAGATTTAATACTCTAATCCAAAGATAAAAAAAACCCCGATGAATTCATCGGGGTTTTTATGCGTATTTTAAAACTTTTAAACCACTACCTTGCTTCCACAGGTGTCGCCTCTTCATTGGCATTTTCTTTTTTGGCTTTTGCAACCATCTCCGCAACAAAATCATAAATTTTAACAGCACCTGTCTTTACGCTACTTGCTGCAATTTCTTTATTGACCACCAAAGACCAATCTTTATCCGTTGACTTAAATTGAACTGCACCACCAATTAACGCCAAAATAATAACAATACCTAATAAATACTTAATCATATTAAAATCCTATTTAAATTTAATAAAAGTAATTTTACCTATTTTTTTTATCAAGAATATCATTGTTTTCTAATATTATACCATTTGACATTAATAACGCTTTCGTACTTGGTCTTTCCCCTCTAAATTTAAGATACTGCTTCATAAAGTCAGCACTTCCACCAGTCTCTAAGATACATTGCATGAAGTCCTGTGACGCCTGTGAGCCAATGCCACCCTGTGATTGTACATAGTAATAGGCATCAGCTGCCAACACTTCAGCCCACTTGTAACTAAAATACCCTGCCGCATAACCACCACTAAAAATATGCCCAAAGGTATTCAAAAAACGATTTTCCTTCACTATCGGCATTAATGCCGTTTCAGCACGCACTTCGTTCAATACTTCGTAAGTATCTTTATTTTTAGAATGTGTTTTCACATCCCACAAAGAAAATTCACATTGACGCAACATACCTAGTGCTGACTGAAAGTTCTTAGCGTCAATCAATTTGCCATACAATTTATCTGGCAACGACTCAGCTGTCTTCCAATGCTTAGATAATAATTTAACCACCGACTTTTCATAACAGAAAAACTCCATATACTGACTGGGCAATTCCACCCCATCCCAAGGTACACCTGAAATACCTGCCGCAGATGGATATTTAACCTTGGTCAATAAATGGTGTAGTGCGTGTCCAAACTCGTGGAATAGCGTTACAATCTCATCAAATTCAAACAACGCGGGCTTATCTTTAGTCGGTGAATTAAAGTTACAAACCACAAAGGCTATCGGTTTATTGTCACCCATTAACGGCTGATAATCTGCCATCCACGCCCCACCTCGCTTACCTTTTCGTGCATAGATATCTAGGTAGACGCGCCCTACCAGTCCCGCTGCGTTACTAATATCTAAAACGCGGACATCAGAATGATAAGAATTTTCTTTAACCAGAATAATACTAACTTGATACAAGTTTTCAATGGTTGCAAACAAACCTTTTAACACCTGTTGTTCGGGGAAATACGGGGTTAAGTCCGACTTCTTAAAGCCAAATTTCTTCTCTTTGAGTTTCTCTGCATAATAGCTCAAATCCCAGGGCATTAATTTCATTCCTGAAAAAGTCTTTAACTCTGCTAACTCTTGCTCTGCCTGTGGCTTTGACCGCGCCACTAAATCTTCTAAAAAATCAATCACTTGACTTTCTGACTCCACCATTTTAGCTGCAATAGAATATTCTGCATAATTAGAAAAACCCAAAATTCCTGCCATCTCTTGCCGCAATGATAAAATCTCATCCATTATCGCCCTATTATCAAATGATTTATCGGTAATTCCAACCTCAGATGCGCGTGAAACATAAGCTTTATATATTTCTTCACGCAACGCACGATTATCTGCGTATGTCATTACATCTATATAAATCGGTGCTTGCAAACTAATTTCATAGCCATTATCAGTTTTAACTTTGGCAAGACTAACATCATCATAACCCGCTAAATCCTCTTTAGTGACAACTTTTTTCCATTCGTTCGTCGCCAACAGGCTGTTTTTAGAGAATTGGTTATTCAAGATACTCAAGCGCTCTTTAATCGCTTTAAATCTTTTCGATACTTGTCCCTCTAAGCCTACGCCCGACAACTCGAATCCTTTAATTGACTCCTTAATAATGTAAGCCTGCTGTTCGTTTAAATTTGTATCCAAAAGATTTTTATAAGCCTGGTACAACGCTTGATTACTACTTACTTCGGTATAAAAATTAGTAATCAATGGTAGCGTCTTTTCATATTCCTCATTAAATTCTTCGCTGAATAACACCGCATTTAAGTGCGAATTAACATTCGCCTGCTGTCCTAACTTAAATTCAAACATATCCATCGACTCAATTACTTCTGCCCAAGTTTTTCCTTTAGTGGTTAGTTCTACCACCTTTAGACCCTCTTCAATCAACACTCGAATAGTTTCAACAATGTCTTTTGGTTTAAAATTTGGCGTTAAATTCATAATAATGTGTTAATTAATAAAAAAATCAGTAAAATACCTTGTCTTTGGAGAGATGTCAGAGCGGTTTAATTTGCTCGCTTGGAAAGCGGGTGTACCTTGCGGTACCGAGGGTTCGAATCCCTCTCTCTCCACCATATTACTGCGTCTTTTTCCATTCCACGGCGTTGAACAAATAAACCCTCTCAATCACATAGTTTTATCTATGCTCAATCGAGTATTTATTCGTTCGCCTTGTGGAATGGAAAAATACTTGTAATACCTTTCCTTTCCTGCATCTTTTTTCTGCGTTAATTCAGCTAATTTTCATCCCAACCTGAGCGCCAGAATCAGGGGATAAAAGGTGCAAAGACTTGCCGTTGCCCGCAGCAAGCACCATACCTTCGGATACGCCGAATTTCATTTTTCTTGGGGCAAGGTTGGCAACCATAACAGTTAGGCGACCTTCTAAATCTTCTGGATTGTAGTAGGCTTTAATGCCAGCGAAGACATTACGCGTATTCTCTTCGCCAATGTCCAAGGTTAATTGCAATAACTTATCTGCGCCTTCGACGACATTGGCTTTGACAATCTTGGCAATGCGCAGGTCAATTTTAGTAAAATCGTCTATTTGTATCATATTGTCTTCCTCTTTAACGGCTTGTGTGGTTTGCTTTGAAGCCTCGATGACAGCGGAGATTTGATCATCTTCGATACGAGACATTAAAGGCTTAAATGTATTAATTTCGTGCTTGGTGAGTGGGTGTTTTAAGTCATTCCATGCTAAGGTATCAATATTTAAAAAATGCTCTGCTTGCTCTGCCATTACTGGTAGAACAGGCTTTAGGTAAGTCATTAGCACCCTGAATAAATTAATAGCAAGCGAAGTGACATCGTGGACTTGCGCTTCGCAACCCGCTTCTTTTACCAGTTGCCAGGGTTTATGTTCGTCAATGTATCGGTTGGCTTTATCGGCAAGTTTCATAATTTCACGCATTGCCTGATTGTATTGACGCATCTCGTAAAGCCTGGCAATATCATCACCTTTAGCGACGAATTCATTGTACAAATCTCCTTCAATTGAATATGCAGAAAGTGTTTTGTTAAATTTTTTAACGATAAAACCAGCACTTCTAGAGGCGATATTGACAACTTTTCCAACCAAATCAGAATTCACGCGTTGTTTAAAATCCTCTAGGTTTAAGTCTATGTCATCAATTTTATTGTTGAGTTTATACGCATAGTAATAACGAAGACACTCAGGATTTAAATTTTCTAAATAAGTGCGTGCTTGAATGAAGGTGCCACGAGATTTACTCATTTTTTCTCCATTCACGGTCAAAAATCCATGTGCAAAAACCGCTGTTGGGGTGCGGTGATTAGAACCCATCAACATTGCCGGCCAAAACAGTGAGTGGAAATAAACAATGTCTTTACCGATAAAATGATACAACTCGGTTTTTGAATCTTTGTTGAAATATTCGTCAAAGTCAATTCCCTGCTCAGTGCACAACTTTTTGAAACTTGCCATATAGCCAATTGGTGCATCTAACCAAACATAAAAATATTTACCCTTAACACCTGGAATTTGAAACCCAAAATATGGTGCATCGCGGGAAATATCCCACTGCTGCAAGCCCTGATCAAACCATTCGGCAAGCTTGTTACTGATTTCGTCTTGCAAATGCCCTGCGTTAGTCCATTCTTTAAGTTGCACTTCAAACTGTGGCAAATCAAAGAAATAATGCTCAGAATCCTTGGCAATCGGCATCGCACCTGAGATGGCGGACTTGGCATTTTTAAGTTCAGTTGGTGAATAAGTCGCACCACAGACTTCACAATTGTCACCATATTGATCGGCTGCACCGCATTTTGGACATTCACCCCTGATAAATCTGTCGGGCAAGAACATTTGTTTCAAAGGGTCGAACGCCTGAGAAATAGTGCGTTTTTTGATAAAGCCAGCCTTATTTAATTTGTTATAAATACCCGCTGAAATTTCTTTATTTTCTTCCGAATGCGTCGAATAATACTGACTAAAACCGATAGAAAATTCTTTAAAATCCGCTTGATGTCGTTCACTCACGCTTGCAATTAATTCTTCTGGGGTAATGCCCAACTCACTTGCCTTTAACATAATCGGTGTGCCATGGGCATCATCTGCGCAAACGAAATGACACTCGTGTCCCTGCATTTTTTGAAAACGCACCCAAATATCTGTTTGAATATATTCTAACAAATGTCCAAGGTGAATCTCACCATTGGCGTAAGGCAGTGCGGAGGTAACGAGTATTTTTCTTTGGGTCATAAGATAGTCTTAGTAATATTAAGGTTTAATAATATGATTATACGATAAAATGGCTTATTTTACTTAATCGGACAAGACAGATGGCAGATTTAACCCAAGACAGCATTGAAAATATTTTAGAAGGTGTAACGGATAAATATACCGAACAAGGTATTGTTGCAGACAGTATTGAAATCGATGGTGGTAAAGCGATTATTAATATCTTACTTAGTTATCCCGCACAAAGCTACCATCAAGAATTGTCTGAGGCAATTACTTCCGCTTTATCAGGCAAAGGTATCAGTGATGTTACGGTTAATATTGACACAAAAATTGCCAAATATGCCACACAGAAAGGTGTGGATGTATTGTCAGAAGTTAAAAACATTATTGCTATTGCCTCAGGCAAGGGTGGCGTTGGAAAGTCAACCACAGCTGTTAATTTAGCACTTGCATTACAAGCAGAAGGGGCGAAAGTTGCAATTTTAGATGCCGATATTTATGGCCCTTCTCAGCCGAGAATGTTGGGCGTTTCCAAACTCAAACCAGAAACCACAGGCGAAGGTAAATTACTCCCAATCTTAGGTCATGGTATGCAATCTATGTCAATCGGCTATTTAGTTGATGAAGACAATCCAATGATTTGGCGTGGACCTATGGTTACACAGGCATTAGAGCAAATGCTTCGCGATACGCTATGGCGTGGCGTGGATTATATGATTATCGATCTTCCGCCAGGAACAGGTGATACGCAATTGACTTTGTCACAGAAAATTCCAGTCAGTGGTTCTGTTATCGTTACAACCCCTCAAGACATCGCTTTATTAGATGCAAAAAAAGGTCTTAAGATGTTTGAAAAAGTCAATATTCCAATTCTTGGTATTGTTGAAAATATGTCACTACACATCTGCTCTGAATGCGGACATGAAGAAGCAATTTTCGGTACAGGTGGTGGTAAATCAATGGCAAAAGATGCTAATGTGAATTTCCTTGGTGCCCTGCCTTTAGAGATAGACATTAGAACAGATGTGGACGAAGGCACACCAACTGTTGCCAAAAACCCAGAAGGTAGAGTCGCACAAATCTATAAAGAAATTGCTAAGAAAGTTGCAGCGAAATTAACCTTACAAGATAAGGCCCTTGGCGCATTTCCAAGTATCACTATTGAGTAATACCCACTAGTATGGATTATTTAACGGAGTTTCGCGGGCGTTTCATTGGTATTATGCAATGGAGTGATTGTCATGCGTTATTTGAAAATTTAATTGCAAACCCTGCAGAGGATTGGTATCTTTATGACACCCTATTGCCTATGCCAGAAGTGACAATTGACGCTGATAATTTGGTTAAATCTTTGACAGAAATCCACGCTTTACTTAAAACTAAACATCAAGAGCGCTATTGCGGTATTGTCTATGTAGATGATTTAAAAAATCCAAGTTTTGTCAAAATTTTCAACCCAAATAATTTGGGTAAAGTCTGCGGCAGTAGCGAAAATCCACCTATCCCACAATGGTTACTATCAAAAACTAAGCCCAAAGATGTTATAGAAAAATTCGCCCTACCCATGGAAGAAAAAGGCTTCATTTCAAAATTCTTCAAATTCTAAGCCCGGCTTAGCTAAACCGGGCTTAGAATTTGGAAGTTTTTCTTAATGATTTTCAGAGACTTGGTTGATGGTATATTTTGGAATTTCAATCACCAAGTCTGTTTCACCAACGACGGCTTGGCAAGATAGGCGAGAATCAGGGTCTAGACCCCAGGCTTTGTCGAGTAAATCATCTTCAATTTCATCGGATTCTTGAAGGCTATCAAAGCCTTCGCGAATATAGATATGGCAAGTGGTGCAGGCGTTCGACATTTCGCAGGCGTGTTCAATTTCAATGTGGTTGGCAAGCATTGCACGGCAAACACTGGTGCCTTTTTCAACTTCAAGAACAGCACCCTCTGGACATAAATCTTCGTGTGGCAATATAATCAGTTGTGGCATTTTTTTTTACTCCTTAAATTATGACTATTCAAAGTCCTCTACTTTATGACCTTGCATGACTTTAGCAATGGTAGAATTCATTCTCATTTCGACAAATGTCACGCTGACCAACTCAAGGTTTTCCATTTTTTCTTTGATAATTTTTTCATTCTTATTTTTGGCAACTGCTTTTAACTCGGCTCTGGCTTGCATAATATCGTCAATCATCGCCTGAGTAAGCATTTTCTTGTCTTTGGCAAGGGCAGAGTCAATCGCCTCAAGAGTCCTCTTGGCTTCAACTTGCATTTCATGCAATTGTCTAGCTTTGATGTCATCTTTAGCGTGAATAATGGAATCTTTCAGCATTTTTTCCATCTCTCTGTCGCTCAAGCCGTAAGAAGGTTTGATAATAACATCAGCCTTGACACCTGAGGTTTCTTCGGTGGCACTAATGGATAATAAACCGTCTGCATCTACTTGAAATTCCACACGAATACGCGCATTACCTGCGACCATTGGTGGAATACCTCTAAGTTCAAATTTACCCAACGAACGGCAATCAGACACTAACTCGCGTTCACCTTGCAAAACATGTATACTCATCGCTGTTTGTCCATCTTTAAAGGTGGTGAATTCTTGTGCACGGGTAATAGGGATAGCGGTATTGCGATGCACAACTTTTTCTACCAAGCCACCCATTGTCTCTAAACCGAGTGACAATGGCAGAACATCCAATAATAACATCTCGTCTTGTGACTTGTTGCCTGCTAATAAATTCGCTTGAATGGCGGCACCCTTAGCGACTACTTCATCTGGATTAATAGAACATAAAACGGGCTGGTTAAATAAATCGCTAACCATAGACCTGACTAACGGCATACGCGTTGAGCCACCAACCATAACAATATCTTTAATGTCGCTCATTTTTACTTCTGCATCTCTTACAGCGCGTTTTGCCAATAATAAAGTGCGCTTGATTAGCACCTTAGAAAGCACTTCAAATTTTTCCTTAGAGATGCGATACGGAACCTCTACGCAGTTAAATTCAGCAAAATCATTATCGCTAAGTGTTTCTTTGGCAATGCGAGAAAATTGCCTAATTTTTTGCATTTGCGTTGGATCTAGTTCGCCAAGTTTCAAGGTTTCGATACAATCATCAATAATCAATTGATCAAAATCATCACCACCCAGTGCAGAATCACCACCCGTAGAGAGTACTTTAAACACCCCCTTCTGAAAACTTAAAATAGAAATGTCAAAAGTGCCACCACCAAGGTCGTAAATTGCATGCACCCCCTCTTCTTTCGAATCTAAGCCGTAAGCCACCGCTGCCGCAGTAGGCTCATTTAATAAGCGAAGTGTATTTAGACCTGCAAGCGTTGCTGCATCTTTGGTCGCTTGTCGTTGTGCGTCGTTGAAATAGGCAGGCACAGTAATCACTGCACCAACCAAATCACCGCCCAACGCCTTTTCTGCACGCTGTTTAAGCGAAGTTAAAATACCAGAGGAAATCTCAACCGCAGACAAATCCCCCATTGCCGTATGGAATTGCACATTATTACCATTTTCCACCAACTTATACGGGCAGTTTTTAAAGTCTTTAACTTCCTTATACCCCAAGCCCATAAAGCGTTTCACCGAAACAATAGTATTGGTTGGGTCCGTCTTTGCATACGGGCAAGCGTCGCAGCCCACTGTGAGTTTATTGTCCTTACCACAATGCACTACTGACGGTAAAATTGCATTACCATGCTCATCCGTCAATATCCGACTCACCCCACTCTGCACCGTTGCCACTAGCGAATTAGTGGTGCCAAGGTCTATCCCAACTGCCAATTTATGCTGATGTGGTTTACTTGCTTGCCCAGGTTCTGATATTTGTAAAAGTGCCATACCTTATAGCCATTCGTCCATCAATCTATTTGCCTGTGCGTTGAGTTGCGTGTAGAACTTTAACTCGCGGACTAAGTTTTTAATTTTATTAATATTGTTATTTTTGAAAGACGACTGAATTTGACAGATATTTTCCCTCACTTTGCTATCAATGTCCTCAGTAAAATCGTCCAACTGCAACACATCTTTTGATTTTTCTATGTCTTCTAATGACTCTCTTAATGCGATTTGTGACATTAGGAAATCCATATCCATTTGCGTGTCTTTTTCATCAAAAGCGTTAATATTTTGAAGTTCTAATAGGTAGGTGGCACGCAGTAGAGGGGATTTTAAAGTGTTAAAGGCAGTGTTAATAAGTGAGGTGTTCTGCAAGGCGATGGATTGTTCTTTATCGCTTTTAGTGACAAATTTATCGGGATGGTGCTCGGAAATTTTAGCTAGGTAAGCGCCCTCTAAAGCGTTAACATCTAAATCAAAACCAACTTCTAACGAGAATAATTCAAAATAGTTTTGCATAGCGACCTTTTAAACAGTAAACGATTCGCCACAGCCACATTCGGCTTTAGCATTTGGGTTGTTAAATTCAAACCCCTCGTTCAGACCTTCTTTGACAAAATCCACTTCAGTACCATCCAAATAAACCAAACTTTTTGCATCAATCACTACTTTTACACCGTTGTTGTCAAACACGGTGTCATCATCGTTGACATTATCAACAAATTCTATATTGTAGCCCAAACCCGAACAGCCCGTAGTTTGCACAGAAAGACGGATACCGATACCTGAGCCACGATTGTCAAGAAATCCAACAACGCGCTGAGCTGCAGTATCTGTGAGTGTAATTGCCATTGTTAATTAAGCCTTGCTTCTAATGTCGCTAATTGCCGCTTTAATTGCATCTTCTGCCAATACCGAACAATGTATTTTTACTGGTGGTAATGCCAATTCTTCTGCTAAGTCAGTGTTTTTGATTTGCGCTGCCTCTTCCAAAGTCTTGCCCTTTACCCACTCTGTAAGCAGTGAACTTGATGCAATCGCTGAACCGCAACCGTAAGTTTTGAATTTTGCCTCTTCAATCACACCATTTTCATCGACCTGGATTTGCAGGCGCATCACATCGCCACAAGCCGGTGCGCCAACCATACCTGTGCCAACATTTTTTGCATCCTTATCTAAAACACCTACATTGCGAGGGTTTTCGTAATGATCTAATACCTTTTCACCGTATGCCATATTATTTTCTCCTATTTAATTAATGTGCAGCCCATTCTACCTTGCTAAGGTCGATACCGTCTTTGAACATATCCCATAATGGCGATAAGTCGCGTAATTTTTGTACCTTTTCACGCACCAGTGTGATTGCTTTATCGACATCCGCTTCTGTCGTGTAGCGACCAATGGTAAAGCGGATGGATGAGTGTGCCAATTCGTCTGTTAAGCCTAATGCGCGTAATACATACGATGGCTCAAGACTTGCCGAAGTGCAGGCTGAACCCGAAGAAACAGCGATGTCGTTGATAGCCATCATCAGTGATTCACCTTCAACATAGTTAAAACTAATGTTGAGATTACCAGCAATGCGGTGCTCCATATCACCGTTAACGACGACTTCTTCCATGTCAGTAAAACCTGCCAACAGACGGTCACGCAAGGCGCCGATTTTTTTATTTTCTTCTGTCATTTCAGCCTTAGCAATTGCAAATGCCTTGCCCATACCTACGATTTGGTGGGTAGCAAGCGTACCTGAACGCATGCCGCGCTCATGTCCGCCACCATGCATTTGTGCCTCTAAACGCACACGCGGCTTGCGACGAACATACAAAGCGCCAATACCCTTGGGTCCGTAGATTTTATGCGCCGAAAAACTCATTAAATCCACCGGTAATTTAGTCACATCAATATCGACTTTACCCGCAGATTGTGCGGCGTCCACATGGAAAAATATTTTATTTTCACGACACAGATTACCGATAGATTCAATGTCTTGAATGACGCCGATTTCGTTGTTAACATGCATCACAGACACCAAAATAGTGTCTTCACGAATAGCCTCCTTTAAGATATTTAAATCTAACAAACCATTCGGTAATGGGTCTAAATAAGAAACCTCATAACCTTCTCGCTCTAACTGACGACAAGTATCCAAAACTGCTTTATGCTCAGTCTTCAAGGTAATAATGTGGTTGCCTTTTTTCTTGTAAAAATGGGCAATACCTTTAATCGCTAAATTATCAGACTCTGTTGCACCCGAAGTCCAAACGATTTCTCTTGGATCGGCATTAATTAAATCTGCCACTTGTTGCCTAGCGTTTTTGACTGCATCATCTGCTTGCCAACCGTAGTAGTGAGAGTTGGATGCTGGATTGCCAAAATCGCCATCCATAGTCAAGTATTTCATCATTAAATCTGCAACACGCTTGTCCACTGGCGTGGTTGCAGAATAGTCCATATAAGTAGGGGCTGTCATTATTTTATTCCTTTCATTCCGTGATTATCAATTACCATTTGCAGGGTTTTACTGCTTAAAAAATCTCTAATTTGTTCGCTGACTTCGCACCATAATTGGTGAGATATACATTGACGACCATTGTTACAGCCTTTCAATCCTTTACAACGGCGCAGGTCAATGTTTTCATCTACCGCTTCGATGATTGCCGATAGGCTAATATCTTGTGCCTGTGCGTCTAATAAATAACCACCCCCTGGACCTCTGACGCTTTTGACTAAGTTAGCACGGCGTAATTTAGCAAACAACTGCTCCAAATAAGACAAAGAAATATTTTGTCTTTGTGAAATAACATCTAATGTCATAGGTCTGCCTATATCATTGGATGCCAAATCAAGCATTGCAGTGACCGCATAGCGCCCTTTAGTAGTTAATTGCATAGTTAGTGGGTTTTATTTATTTCAAAAATAATATTATACTATAACCAACTATTTTAGTCGGGTAATATTTTTTATTTACTTTCAATCTCCAGATTGTTCACAGAGGTATCTTTACCTTCGTCAATATTCAACTCTTTTGAGACCTTATGCAACTGCAAATCCATATCATGTAAATGCAACAAAATGGAGTTAATCGCTTTCACTGTCGGGTCGTCAATATCGCTACCCACCGCATAAGAGTCAAATTCACCCGATTGTTTTTTAGATTCTTTTAGCACGCGCGCAGGCACACCGACAACAGTCTGGTCTTTTTCAACAGACTTAACGACTACCGAATTAGACCCCACGCGTACACCATCCGCCAAGGTAATTGGGCCTAAGATTTTAGCACCTGCACCGACCACCACATTATTACCAAGCGTTGGATGGCGTTTACCTTTATTCCAAGTCGTTCCACCAAGCGTAACACCGTGATATAAAGTACAATCATTGCCAATTTTTGCCGTCTCACCAATCACCACCCCCATACCATGGTCGATGAAAAAGCGCCTACCAATCGTTGCCGCAGGGTGAATTTCAATCCCCGTGAACCATCTACCAAGCATAGAAATAAAGCGTGCTAGCCATTTAAGTTTGAGCACCCAAAGATTGTGCGCCAAACGATAAAACAACATCGCCTGAACACCTGAATAGCAAGTAATAATTTCAAAGGTATTTCTTGCCGATGGGTCACGGTCAAAAACACTTTGAATATCTTCAATAAATTTCATTGTAAAATTATATCATAAGGAGACCTTTGCATAAATAGGGATGATTAGCAAAATGACAGATTTTATTAATTTTAAAATTTTTTAAATCCACTCCTAGCAAAGCTAAGGGTGTTTTTTTTCTCCTAGAGGACTGCTTGGTATCGCTGGAAAAGTTTTCAAATTGATGAAAGATGGTGTTTTGATGATTATTCATATTTATGCAAAGGTCTCCATAAGATACTAATATCTTATCACGCCTTTAAAACGCTTGTAACTCCATAAATACTGCTCTGGACAGGTTTTAATTACGGCTTCAATTGCTTGATTCATTAACGCTACATCGTCTTTCAACTCACCACTGGTGGATAACACATCAATAGGTTCAAAATTTAGCTCGTAGCCTTTTCCTTGTGGCAGGCGTTTTGCCCATGTCATTAGTACTTTGGCATTATTTTTTCTAGCAAGCCTAACCAATAGTGTCATTGTGCGTGCATTTTGCGTAAAAAATGGCACCAACATACCGCCCTCTTCTCCCGGGTCTTGGTCAGGCAAAATACCAATGATTTGATTTTTTAACAAAGCCCGTTGTAATTTAGCAACGCCTTTGGCGTTAGCGTTAGCTAAATGCATATTTTTAGTGCTGCGTTTTTCTAATAAAAATTTCTTTTGTTTTTTGTTTTTTGGCGCTTTGTACAAAATAGTAATGGGTTGTTTAAGTGAAACTGCAGGTCCGACAATTTCCCAACAGCCCATATGGGGGGCTAATAAAATGGTTGCTTGATTTGATTCTAAATATTCAATACCTTTAATATTTTTAATTTGTTTAGCGTTACTTTCAAAACTTCGAAACCAAACAAAGCTTATTTCGGTTAGACCTTTACCGGCTTCAATAAGGGATTTTTTAATCAGTATTTTTCTTTGTTTTTCATTCAGTTCTGGAAAGCAAATATCAATATTTTGACTAACAACAAATTTTGTACGATTATTTGTAATGTAGAAAATCTGACCAATCAGCGCACCGATAAAATGATTAACCCTAAGCGGTAGTATTGAGAAGAATTTAAGTATAAATTCAATCATTTTCACTAACTTCGTTTAACATTGGTTTCATTGCACTGAGTAGATTTTTGTATAAATTCGGCAAGCGCTTTTCTTCGGTTAATAACCATTGTTTAAAGTATTCGCGTTCGGTCGGCATGCTAAAACAGGCGGGGCAAGAATCAGCAATAACAGGCAAATCAGCAATCTTAGCAAAGTCAGCTAATTGTCGCTCACGCACATAAACCATTGGGCGAATGATGCGTAAATCTTTATCATCGTTAATGTAATGCGCCTTCATCGTTTGAATCTTGCCATTATGGCACATTGACATCATTAAACTTTCTGCCAAATCATCCAAATGTTGCCCAAGTGCCAAAACATTATAACCCTGCTCTCGTGCAACTTTATACATCAAGCCGCGTTTAATACGGGCACAAAATGAACAGTAAGAATCCCCTTTCATACTTTCTTTGGCCTGCTCTAAAATCGGAAATTCTTCAAAGAAATACGGCGTATCAAACTGCTTAAAAAATACATCTAAGGCTTGCGGCTCAAAGCCTTCCACCTGTGGATCAATAGTAACCACACCAAGCTCAAATTTTACTGGGGAATGCACTTGGAAATGTCGCAAAATATGAAATAAACTCAGTGAATCCTTGCCGCCAGAAACTGCCAATAATATTTTATCGCCCGCTTTAATCATACCAAAATCGGCGATGGCTCGTCCGACAGGTTTAACAAGTAGTTTAGGTAATTTTCTTATCATTTTTTTTAGAATTTTACAGCAAAGACTTTTACATAAATAAAAAATGACAAGTAAAATTCACCCTAAACAAACATCTCATTAGGCATAGATGTATTATAATAATCAGGATTAAAATGTAATTTCAGAAAATCTTTCAACAAAGGGCTCTATCGCTTGGTAATGAAATTTTTAACTAAAACAGGAAGACCAAAAAAATGTTAAATAAATTTTACTCTGACCCTAATTATTCCAGTTCCAGCATATTAACGACAAAAAATGACAAAAAATTTAACCCAAGGACTAACACCATCTGAAAAGTTTATTAATGGTCTTTGTGAATCATCATTCTTAAAATTATGGACACATCCAAATCCCAAAGGTAAAAAAAATAAAGAATTATGCGATTGCCTAATTGTTTGTGGGGTGCATATCGTTATTATCTCTGTTAAGAAAATTGAATATAAAGATACAAACAACAAGACTGGACATGATAGATGGGTCAAACAAGCAATAGACAAATCAGCAAAACAAATATACGGTGCGGAGCGTTGGCTAGAAAAAACAGATACCGTTACAAGGCACGATGAAAGGATAATCAATTTACCGCCTAAATCGGAAAGAATATATCACAGAATATCTGTCTCTTTAGGCTCAAAATTGCAAGTTCCTATGCCGTATGGAGATTTAGGAAATGGCTTTATACATGTTTGCGATGAAAAAAGTACAGAAATTTTATTTAAAGAACTTGATACAATTTTAGATTTTACAAATTTTTTACAGGCTGTTGAAAATTTATCAAATAAAACAAAACTGATTTTTGATGGCGGAGGTATTGAAGATTTAATTGCCTTATATTTACAAAATAATGATTTATTCAAAAATTGTAAAAATTCAAATTTAATGATATCGACAAACGATATATGGGATGGATGGGTAAATTCACAAGAATATAAAGATAGGTTGTTAGATTTACAGTCTTCCTATCCATGGGATGGATTAATTGAGCATTATTCACAAGATTTATTATCTGGAGAAGTGTTTGATTTTTATAATCGAAAAGCCACAAATAATGATTGGGCTATTATGACAATGGCTTTACAACCAAGAGATCATCGTGCAGTTCTTATGGATGCTTTTATTGAATGTCTAAATAATGATGAAAGTGCTTCTCGTATAGCACAAGGCTATAACAACACTATTTTTGTTTTTTTAAGAGGTAAGCATTGTGATAGAGAACATAGATCCAAAGAATTGCTTTTAAGGTGCTGTATAGTGAGTGTCAATTTAGAAAATAAAATAATAGTTGGCATAGCAAGAGATAAACCAGAAGGAAATGGGTGTTCCTCAGATCTTGTGTATATAGAAGATAAAAACTGGACACAAGAAGAAAAAAATAAATACAAAGAACCTTCAAAAGAACTGAATTATTTTAAAGGTATAAATTGGAAAGAAATGAAAGAAATGAGTTTATGAAAAAACATCTAACAAATCATTCCAGCTAACCGCTAACGCGGCGTCTGAATTCAAGCGTTATATTTACATAGTTTTATTTTCAATAGAGTATATAGGGGGAATGTTTCCTTATACTAATAGTTAGAATTACCAAAAAGAATACTATTAAACATATAATTTATTATTTTTTACTCATTTTATTAAGCACAAATGCTACCGCTGATTCACTAACGATTAATATTTTTGGCATTACTTTAAACCAAGGCGATGTCCGTATTGGTATTTTTAATCGTCAAGAATTTCCAAACGGAAAGCAATTTAAAGGTGCCATTATCGATGGAAGTAAAAATAAATCTAGTAAAACATTAGAATTAACATCAGGAGATTATGCTATAGCAGTTTTTCAAGATACAAACTATAACAAGGTGTTAGATAAAAATTTCTTTGGCATTCCAAAAGAAAAATATGGCTTTAGCGGTTCGGATGTTTTTGGTGAGCCTACTTTTGATGAGGCAAAAATTACAGTTAATGGCAGCCAAACAATATTAATTAGAATAGACTAAGCGAGGATAAATTTATGAATACATACTTACTATTAAAAAGTTTACATATACTTGGTGTAGTGCTATTTCTTGGCAATATCATTATCACCGGTTGGTGGAAAGTTATGGCTGACCGCACAAAAAACAAACAAATCATTGCTTTTGCTCAACATCAAGTAACACTTACTGATTATGTTTTCACGCTTGGAGGGGTATTGCTTGTTTTAGCCACAGGGATAGCTAATGCAATGCTGCATGAACTAGACTATTCCTCAATAAAATGGTTGGCTTGGGGGTATTGGCTATTTATCGCATCTGGCATCATTTGGGCGGCAATATTGATTCCAGTACAAATTAAACAAGCAAGAATGGCTAAACAATTTTCTGAACAAGAGCCAATACCAGAGCAATATTGGAAATTAGGAAATTTATGGATAGTCTTTGGCACATTAGCAACTTTATTACCACTGGCTAACTTATATTGGATGGTGTTCAAACCAATATGATCCTAACAAATCATTCCAGTATTTGTAGCACTAAGTGTTGTAGGATTTAATATTTATGGATTCTATTATTCGTTTGCTCTTGGAATCAATAGAATTTCACTAGCAAAATAATCTCCATTATTTCATAATATGACAACAGATATGCTTTTTCCAATATTCTTATTCTTAATTGCGTCTATCTTTATGGTTATAACAATGCCGTTTTTGATTGTCAAGATTCAAGAGTTGTTTGAGAGAAAATAATTAAGATTAGTATTTACTAAATGATAAAATTGTAAGCATTAAATTTAATACAAATAAATTATGAAAACAATAATTAAAAAAGATGGTGATGGTTATTTAGCTAGAATAGAAGGACATCAAAATTTATTTGCATTTGCTTATTCCGAAAAAGAGGCAATTATGGAATTAAAAAATGTTGTTGAGATGGTGATGGATTATCATCTTGAACAAGTAAACGATGAAAGAATTATCAGGAATGAATTAACTCATGCGGTAGAAGAGTATGCCGTTCAAGTATAAAGAATTTGAAAAAAAGTTAACAAAACTTGGGTACAGGGTTGTGCGTCAAAAAGGTTCGCATGTTATATTTTCAGATGGGAAAAATACTTTTCCGGTACCGAATCACGGTTCAAAAAATATTTCTCCTGGTGTTGAGAGGCAATTATTAAAAATACTAGATTTAACAATCAATGAATTTAGAAAAATCAAGTAGAGCACCTAACAAATCATTCCAGCCGACTGCTAAGGCGTCGGCTGAATTCAAGCGCTAAGGGCTTGAGTAATGATAATCATTCAAAGAGAATATATAAATGAGCTGTTGCAATACAAAAATTAATGAAAAAATATTATGTTATTGTTTTAATATTAGTGAGAATGCTTATCTTGAGGCGCTAGAGGCTGGCAAAGGCGCTGTACTGAAAGATTTTGTGGTGTTTCAAACTAAGTACAATTATTGCAATTGTGAAAACTTAAACCCTGCAAAACATTGTTGCTTAAAAGACTTTAAGACAATAGAAAGAGCACGCTCTAAGTAAAAATCTTCAACATTCCTTGTGCTTTATGCTCGGTTTCTGCTAATTCCCGCTGGGCAATTGAATCAAAGACGATTCCTGCCCCAGCTCTGAAAGTTAGCGTTTTATCTTGTTGCGTAAGGGTGCGAATCAAAATATTGAAATCCATTTTTCCATTGCTAGAAATATAACCAAGCGATCCTGTATAGGCTTGCCTAGGCATTTGTTCGAGTTCACTGATAATTTGCATACAGCGAATTTTTGGACAACCAGTAATAGTACCACCAGGGAATAAAGCACAGACTAAGTCTTTAATCGTCATATTTTTCTTGAGTTTACCCCGGATATTGGAAACAATATGGTGGACAAATGGATAAGTTTCTAGCGTCATTATCTCATTGACATGAATTGAGCCATATTGACAGACTCTACCAAGATCATTGCGTTCTAGGTCAAGTAGCATAATATGTTCGGCTTGTTCTTTAGGGTGATTAATGAGTTGCTTCTTTATCTGTTCATCTTCTTCCCCCTGCCCTCGAGGGTGGGTACCAGCAATTGGACGAGTTTCTATTTGATTATTATCAACACTAAATAGACGCTCGGGGGAAGATGAAATGATACTAAAATCGTCAAATTGCGCCAAAGCGGCGAATGGTGCAGGGTTAGCATGCTTGAGTGCTTGATAGAGCTGAGCTGGCGCAACATCGTTATCCAGCGTATATTGCCATTGTCGGGAGAGGTTAACTTGAAAAACATCGCCGGCAATAATGTAATCACGACTGCGTTGTACACCATCGATGAATTTACTTTCTTGCTCTGATAAGAGTTTTCCTTTAATGGTACTTGATTTTATCATTTGACATTGTTCAATATCTGACAGCACTTGGTTGATGCGTTGTTGGTCGTCAAACTGGTCAAGTAGATAGGTTTTATTTTTTTGATGGTCAATAACGATGGCAGTAGGGATTTTGACGGCAATGGCAATGGGTTGTTCACTTGTATATAAGTCGTTTTTTAATGTCGGCTCAATTTGCCCGATAAGTTCGTAGGATAAATACACAAACCAGCCACCTGTAAAGGGTAAATCGCTTTTTATACTTGTTGTATCGACTTTAGATTCTAATTCAGAGAGAAAATCAAAATCGTCCAAACCCTCAAGAATAATTCTATCTGCAGGGTGTGCAAAGAGGATAGAATAGCGGTTATTGTCATTGTGATTAACGCTTTCCAATAGAAAAGGATAGCGCTGCGTATTAAAATAGCACAATGTGTCTAACGCTACCCTGGGTATCGGTAAGGGTTTCACACTATTAAAGTTTTAAAAGTTATTCGTAGATAAACTCAACACGGCGATTTTTCTGCCAGCCAGTTTCATTATTCAGTGGGCTGATTGGTTTTTCTTCGCCGTAAGCAATAACTGTAATTCTATCTTTAATGCCTTCATAAAAACCCATTGCCTCTTTAACGCTCAAGGCACGATTTTCAGAAAGAGCCAAATTGTATTCACGGGTGCCTCGGGTGTCTGCATGCCCTTCTAGGCGTAATCTGATCTGTGGGTTGTCTTGCATAAATTGCACATGTTTGGAGATTTCTTGCGCAACTTCTTCACTTACTTTACTGACATCGAAGTCAAAATACAGAGTAAATTTAGTGCCGTTGGCTTTTAAAACCGTTAACACCTGCTCTCTTTCTCTTTCAGGCATTGCTTCTGTTGTTGATTGCACTTCTTCCGTCCATTTAAAACTTGATTGCTCGCCGATAATTGCAGGAATTTCGCTTTGCCCCCTATCTTCAATAATCGCTTTATTGTCGTTAGACTTACTAGGATCACCTGTTACTGAACACGCATTGAGTATGGCGACCAATGGTAAAATAATTAATACTTTCATTTCTCTCTCCTATTTTTTTATTGCTGTAAATGAGTCGACCAATTTGGCTCTCTAACCTCTGCATTGTGTGAAGACAACTCATATGAACGATTGCCCTCCACGGATACGACTGATAATACACCTGTTCCTCTGTGGTTACTGGAAAAGACAATCATATCACCATTCGGTGAAAAATGTGGTGATTCGTCTAATGTACCGTTACTTATCACCGTTAATTCATTGGTTTTGGTATTCAATAGCGCAATACGATAATCGTTATCCACACGGTGCACCAAGGCTAACTGCTTACCGTCGGGAGAAAAAGTTGCTTTGGCATTATAACGCCCTGCAAAACTAACACGATTAATGCGGTTGGTTTTTAAATTTCTAATGTAAACCTGTGGTTGACCAGAACGATCAGAAGTAAAGACGATATACTTGCCATCAGCAGAATAGCTGGCCTCTGTGTCGATGCCCTTGTGCTTAGTCCAGCGGATAAAACGCTTGGTTTCTAAATTATATTCATAAATATCTTTGTTACCCTTATAAGACATAGTCATTAACAAACTTTTTCCATTTGGATGCCAGCTCGGTGACGAAGCAAGTCCATCAAAATGAGGCAATCTTTGAATTTTTTTATTTACAAATGGATACCAAACAAACACCTCTGAACGCCCATTTTCAAAAGAAACATAAGCAATTTTCTTATCTTTATAACGGCGGTCTGGCGACCAAACTGGGGAAAGCATTGGGCTTGTGTGTTTGACACGACTTTTGGCATTTTTAGCGTCAGCATCAGAGATGTTAAGTTGGTAAATTTTTTTACCACTACTCTCACCCTTTTTTACCGTTATATAAGTCAGTAGCGTATTAAATGAGCCATTTTCGCCCAACAATATCTCGTAAATGCTGTCGCTGATTTGATGAGCAACCTTTCTAAAGCCACTAACACTAACAAGTGTCGATTGCGAGAGGAGTTTTGCATTACTGTAAACATCGTATACAACAAAGGTGAGCCGATAAAGTTCGCTACTTTCTTGCTTGATAGTGCCGAAAACCAGTGCCTCTATGTTTTGCTGTTTCCAAAATTCTGGTTTAAAACTCTCTACGGTAGCATTGGGAACAAGAACGCTAAAGCGACCTGAACGGGTTAGATTGTCGTGAATGATTTTTGAAATGTCTTTGTCGTGTGCACCCTTGCCGATTAATTGGAATTTGCTAATGGCAATCGGGAAAGCGTTTTCATCTTTTTTAACCACGGTAACTTCTAACGCACTATGGGCAACGCCAACGCTGAGAATAAAAAATAACAGCAATCGACTTAGCTTCATTCTCTCTCTTCAAGCCAGCTCATTTGTATTGCTTCTAAGATTTTTTCACCTGATTTTTCTTCATCATCATCAAATTCTTCAAGGGCAATGACCATTTTTCGTAAATCCACAAAATTGACATAAGTTGGGTCAAAATCAGGATGTGCTTCATCTAAAGCAATCGCAATATCTAGAGAATCAGTCCAAAGCATACTTATATTTATCAAAAATAATTAAAGACTAATTTTAACGGATAAAACATATTAGGTTAGTTTTTTTTATTGCGATTACTACGCACTACTGAATGGACAAATTCCAAGCTTTTAATGGCATACATTATTTCATCAAGTTTAGCAATATTAGGAACATTGACAATGAAATTAAGCCCCTTCATAGTGTTGTCTCGCTCTTCCACTTCAATATTTTCAATATTAACATTAATCTTAGCAATCGCATTGGCAATAGAAGCTAGCATACCTCGTCGATTTTCAATTTTCACACAAATACCGACTTCAAACTCTTCTCCTTCACTTTGCTGCCAATCTACTGCCATCCATTGCTCATTTTTTTGCTTGGCATGAATTAAATTACCGCAGTCAGATCGGTGTAAGACCATTCCCTTAGTGGTTGTCAATATACCTGCTACTTTGTCGCCTGGAATTGGATAACAACAGTGAGCAAAGCTGATTGGTTTACCTTTAATACCTTTGATACTAATACGATTAGCATTGATGTCACATTCTTTTTCATGTAATTTATTAAGCACAAAAGAAATTAAAATCTCAGATAAGGCAATTTTAATGTGAAGTTCATCCTTGTTTTCACATTTAAGCTCAGTTAAACACGCTTGCCATTTTTTATCGCTAATAACTATATCATTACCCTGATAATCTAAGGCGTTAGTAAGTAAATAATCGCCTAACTGTATTAGTTCAAAGGTAGATTCTTCTTTAAGTTTAGCCTTAATAGAGACCTTGGCTTTTGCTGTTACAGCAATATTCAACCAATCTGGATGTGGTTTGGCACTTTTATCGGTGATAATCTCAATGGTTTGCCCTGATTTTAATACCGTAGATACGGGTGAATCAATTCTATCAATTTTCACTTTAAGTGTGTGATTGCCCACTTTGGTATGGATAGCATAAGCAAAATCTATCGCAGTAGACTGATAAGGCAGTTGGATAATCTTACCTTTTGGTGTAAAAACAAAGACTTCAGATGGGAATAAATCATTTTTAGTTTTCTCTAAGAATTCAATAGAAGTATCTGAATTTTTTTGGATGTCTAACAAAGAACCTAGCCAATTATTGGCTAATTCTGCAAAATCACCCTCTTTACTCTTGTCTTTACTTTTATAATACCAGTGTGCTGCAATGCCGTATTCAGAGATAAAATCCATATCCGTCGTGCGAATTTGTACCTCAATAAACACTTTGCTTGGACCAAATAAAACAGTATGCAAAGATTGATAGCCATTGGCTTTTGGCAGGGCAATGTAATCTTTAAATTTACCTGGCAAGGGTTTGTACAAATTATGCGCAATACCTAAAGCCTGATAACAGTCTGGTAAATTGTCAACCACCACTCTAAAGGCAAATATATCCAATATTTGTGAGAATTTTAACTTCTGCTGATGCATCTTTTTGTAAATACTGTAAGTGGTTTTTTTGCGACCGCTAATGGAAAATTGAGACATCCCCTCTTGGGTTAAACGACGCTCAAATTCTTCTTGAATACTGTTGATATTTTTTTTTAAATTACCGTATCGTTTATTAATTTGATGGCTCATTACTGTGTATCGATATGGATACATAAACCGAAAGCATAAATCTTCCAATTCTGCTCTAATATTATTCAAGCCCAATCGACGAGCAATTGGCGCATGAATTTCAGAGGTTTCTTTGGCAATTCTATATTGTTTTTCTCGTTTTACCGCCCCTAGCGTACGCATATTGTGCAATCTATCTGCCAATTTAATCATCATTACCCGCATATCGGCACTCATTGCCAAAAACAACTTCCTAAAATTTCGTGCCTGCTGGTCAATACTTGAATTAAATTCTAAATCTGTTAATTTAGAGACGCCCTGAACAATATGCGCCACCTCTTTACCAAAATCTTTAGCAATACTTTCGTATGTCAGCGTTGTATCTTCAATACAATCGTGCAAGAGTGCAGCGACAATGCAACAACTGTCAAGTTTAAGTTCTGCCAAAATCATTGCCACGCTAATTGGGTGAAATACATACGCTTCACCCGATTGACGATATTGCCCATCATGTGCCGTTGCGGCGACCATATAAGCCCTGTAAACATCGTCTACTTGTGCTTTTGACATATAGGCGCTCAATGTATCACATAGGTCACTGATTAATATTCTATTAGAAAAAGGCATCTTATTTTGATTGGTGAAAATATTTTTATTATACAAACCTATCAGTATAATATTGTCACATAAATAACAAATAACAATACCCATGAAAAACACACTTAAACTTATTGCCACTCTTCTTCTTTTAGCGTTATCACTCAATGGTTGCCTTTGGGAAGATGAAAAAAGAGAGTCCATTACCAAAGGTTGGTCGCCAAAAACATTCTTTAATCAGGCAAAAGAAGAGGCTTCAGCAGGATCCATCAATAAAGCAATCGGATTATACGAGCAGCTGCAAGCGGCTTACCCGGGCTCTAAATACGCCATACAAGCCAAACTGGAAGTTGCCTATGCCTTATACAAATCTGGAGACTATGATGAGGCGATTTTGCGTTTAAATGACTACATTAAGCTTTTTCCTGAGCATTTTTCAACGCCGTATGCCTATTATTTACGAGGCGTTATTTCTGAAAGTAAATCTCGCTCTATCTTAGATGGCATTATGACTGATAATGCCCAGCGTGATATTGATTCTGTGCGTGATTCTTTCAATTATTATATGGCGTTAATCGAAAAATTTCCTAAGACCGAATATGCTGAAGAAGCAAAAACACGCCTGATTATTTTAAGAAACATTCTAGCGCGACACGAATTATTTGTTGCCATTTATTACACCAAAAGAAAGGCCAACATCGCCGCTATTAATCGCACAAAATTCATTATTGAAAAATATCCAAATACGCCGTCAGTTCCTGCGGCGCTACATTTAATGGCATATAACTACGATCGCATAGATATGCAAACTTTGGCAAAAGATACGCGTCGTGTATTGATAAAAAGTTACCCAACCTATACGCCACACTACACGCTAGATGATTAAAATCCGCCGTTTGTATGAATAAATACGAGCGTTTTTTCGCACTTAAAATCTCCTCTATTATGGCAACTCGAATGTTTGGGTTGTTTATGATATTTCCAGTTTTCTCCGTGTATGCTGCCCAATATCAGAGTACCACCCCTTATTTAATTGGTTTAGCCATTGGTATTTACGGCTTAACACAAGCCATATTGCAAATTCCTTTTGGTTATTTGTCTGACCAATACGGTCGCAAACCCCTCTTGGTTATTGGGCTAATATTTTTCTTTACTGGTAGCGTAGTGGCAGCGAATGCCACCGATATTATTCAAGTAGTGATTGGCAGGGCTCTGCAAGGTAGTGGTGCAATTTCTGCAGTATTAATGGCTTTTTTGGCGGATTTTGTCTCCGAGGAACAACGCGCTAAGGCGAATGCTTTTGTGGGAATGCAAATTGGATTGGCATTTATGTTGTCGTTGTTGATTGGCCCAATGGTTACCGTTAACTTAGGACTTTCAGGGTTATTTTGGGTGATTGCCGGCTTATCTATCGTTGCCATGGCAATTGTTACCACCTTGCCTCACGCTAAACCTCGTGCGCAATATGCATTGTCTATGGAAAACTTCAAACAAGTGTTAACGGCTAAATTACTCAAACTGGACTTTAGCATCTTTACTTTGCATTTAATTTTAACTTGCGTTTTTATCAGTGTGCCCTTATTACTGGTGGAAAACAAAATTGTTTTAAGTGATTTGAGCGACAATTGGCGCGTTTACTTACCAGTAATGTTACTTTCTTTTATCGGTATGATACCAATTATTATCATTGCTGAGAAGTTCAAAAAACACAAATCTATGATCGTGATTGCTATTTTTATTATGGGCATCAGTCAAATCTTACTTTTTAAAACACCCTTAACTTACACCGCATTTTTAGTCATAATGACGCTATTTTTTATCGCTTTTAACGCCATGGAGGCAATGCTTCCATCAATGGTATCAAGGATTATAACAAATGACAAACGCGGAATGGCAATGGGTATGTATTCAACCTCGCAATTCCTTGGTGCATTCGTTGGTGGTGTTGTTGGCGGATATATCGCCCACAATTTTGATTTGAATAGTGTATTATTATTCACCGCATTGATGACAATGTGTTGGTTGGGTGTTGCACTCACCATTAAAACAGTAAAAAAGTAAAAAAGTAAACCATAAGGAGAAAAGAAAATGGCAGGCATAAACAAAGTAATATTAGTAGGTAACTTAGGGCAAAAACCTGAAATTAAATACGCAACAAATGGTAATGCAATTACTAATTTATCTATCGCAACCAGCGAATCTTGGACTGATAGAGCAACTGGTCAAAAACAAGAAAAAACAGAATGGCATAGAGTAAGTGTGTTTGGAAAGTTGGCTGAAATCATCGGTCAATACTGCGATAAAGGTTCAAAACTTTATGTTGAAGGAAAATTACAAACACGCAAGTGGCAAGACCAATCAGGTGCTGACCGTTACACCACCGAAGTGGTGGTTTCAGGTTTTGGCGGCACTATTCAAATGCTAGATTCTCGCAATACTGCAGGTGCTAGTACTCCAGCGCCTCAGCAACAGCAAGCAGCGCCACAATCTGCACCAATACAACAAAGTCAAACCCCTGTCGCTGACCCAATCACCCCAGTAGATAATTCGGGTTTTGATGATGATATCCCGTTTTAAAGGTTAGTCAACACAGTTTAGGTACAAAAAAAGCCCGCAAATAGCGGGCTTTTTTATTAATTTTCAAATAATTATTTGGCTCGGATTGTACTTTCTTTATCGTCCCAATAGTTGGCTTTATTTTTCAAAACCCAACGCACACCTCCTTTTGGATCCTCAACATCACCCTTATAGCGAGGAATAAGATGCACATGCAAATGCATCACGCTTTGCCCTGCGGCTTGTCCGTTATTGACGCCAATATTATAAGCATCTGGGGAAAACTCTTCATCTAAGATTTTTTTGGCATTTTGCACAGCCCTGCCAATTGCTAATAATTCTTCATCTGTGGCTTCAAAAAATGTAGCAAAGTGGCGTTTAGGCACAACTAAAGTATGCCCAGGAGAAGCGGGATAGCTATCAATAAAGGTCTTTGTGTAATCACATTCGCCAATGATACGCTCGTCTCTGAGATGACAAAAAATACAATCTTTACCCATGGTTTTATCGATTTGAAAAAAGGCATTATTTTACGCAATAAAAAAGCCTGTTGCTACAGGCTTTTTAAATGGTTATCTAAACCCAATCAAAGAAACAACAAATTATTTAACCTGATTCGCTGTAGCTGGGATTTTTGCATTATTATTGTATGGATTATAACCATAATACGGATTGTAACCATAATTATTACCCCAACCGTTGTTATCAAATTCATCAAACATATTGCTCATTTCCTCAGAATACCAACGAGGGTCCCAATAATCATACGGGTTATAAGCAAAAAAACCGTTATCTTGCCGATAGTAGCCATTATTATTATAATTACTAACGCCATTATCCCAAGGCATATTGTTGTTATTCCAAAAAGCATTTGCACTCATTGTGAGTGTAAATATCACGATTGCTAAAATTTTCTTCATGTTGTTTTCTCCTATGATGATTGTTCAACGGAATACATTATAACATACTAATATAGATTATAAAAAAATATCTTTTACGCTGTTAGGTATAATGCCCCTGATGAATCAGAAAGCATTGTTACAATCCCTTTTAAAGCAAAGAATTCTAGTGCTAGATGGCGCCATGGGTACGATGATTCAAAAGCACAAACTTAGTGAAGCTGATTATCGTGGCGAGCGTTTTAAAGACTGGCATATCCTTGTGCAAGGTAATAACGACTTGCTGTCACTAACTCAACCAGAAATTATTAAAGGTATTCATTGCGAATATCTTGAAGCTGGCGCAGATATTCTTGAAACTAATACCTTTAATGCTACGCAAACTTCTATGTCAGATTATAAGATGGAAGAATTGGCGTATGAAATCAATGTAAAGAGCGCCAAACTCGCTAGACAAGCCTGCGATAAATTTTCCACCATTGACAAACCTCGCTTTGTCGCAGGTGTTATCGGCCCTACTTCGCGTACTTGCTCTTTGTCACCTGATGTTAATGACCCAGGGTTTAGAAATGTATCATTTGATGAATTAGTCGTTGTTTACACTGAGGCAACTCGTGGTTTGATTGAGGGCGGCAGCGACATTATCTTGATTGAAACCATTTTTGACACATTAAATGCCAAAGCTGCTATTTTTGCGGTACAACAAGTATTTGAAGAGGATGAGGTTGAATTGCCGATTATGATTTCAGGCACGATTACCGATGCCTCTGGTCGCACTCTATCGGGTCAAGTCACTGAAGCCTTTTATAACTCACTACGACACGCAAACCCTATTTCTATAGGTCTTAATTGCGCCTTAGGTCCTGATTTATTACGCCAATATGTCGCTGAACTTTCTCGTGTTGCCAGTACTTATGTTTCTGCACATCCAAACGCAGGTTTGCCGAATGAATTTGGCGAATATGACTTGGATGCGCCAACCATGAGTGAGCAAGTTAGCGAATGGGCAAAATCAGGTTTGGTTAATATCTTGGGTGGCTGCTGTGGCTCTACGCCTGAACATATTAAAGCCATTGCCAATGCGATTGACGGTTTGCCACCACGCAAAATACCTAATATTACACCCGAATGTCGCCTTGCTGGCTTAGAGGCTTTTAATATTGGTGAAAACTCTTTGTTTGTCAATATTGGTGAACGCGCCAATATTACCGGTTCTGCAAAATTTAAGCGACTTATTCTGAATGAAGAATACGAAGAGGCGCTTGATGTTTGTCGCACACAAGTGGAAGAAGGGGCACAAGTTGTTGACATAAATATGGACGAAGGTATGCTTGATGGTAAGGCAGCTATGATTCGCTTTATGAATCTAATTGCCTCCGAGCCAGACATTTCCAAAGTGCCTATTATGGTTGATTCTAGCAAGTGGGAAATCATTGAAGCAGGGTTAAAATGCACACAAGGAAAGCCTATTGTTAACTCAATCTCACTCAAAGAAGGCAAGAAAAACTTTGTTAAATACGCCAAATTATGCAAACGCTACGGCGCGGCAATCATTGTGATGGCGTTTGATGAAGATGGTCAGGCAGATACACAGGAACGCAAAATTGAGATTTGCACCAATGCCTATCATATTTTAGTTAACGAGGTTAATTTTCCGCCAGAAGATATTATTTTTGACCCAAATATCTTTGCCATTGCCACGGGTATTGAAGCGCATAATAATTATGGCGTTGATTTTATTGAGGCAACAAGAGAAATCACCAAAAACCTGCCTTATGCAAAAGTATCGGGCGGTGTTTCCAATGTTTCCTTCTCATTCAGGGGGAATAATACTGTGCGTGAGGCAATTCACTCGGTATTTTTATATCACGCCATCAAAGCAGGTATGACGATGGGTATCGTCAATGCAGGGCAATTAGTCGTGCTTGATGACATCGACCCTAAGCTTAGAAAAGCCGTGGAAGATGTGGTATTAAATAATGATGCAGAAGCAGGCGAGCGCTTGGTGGATATTGCTGAAGAATTTTCAGGAGAATTAGCCAAAAGAGACAACAGCAAAGATTTAGAGTGGCGTAGTTGGGCAGTGGAAAAACGCTTAGAACATTCGCTAGTTAAAGGTATTACCAAATTCATTGACGAAGACACTAAAGAGGCCTTTAAAAAACTCGGTCGCCCTATTTTGGTGATTGAGGGTCCATTAATGGACGGTATGAATGTCGTTGGCGACTTGTTTGGTGCGGGCAAAATGTTCTTGCCACAAGTGGTGAAATCAGCACGAGTAATGAAAAAATCAGTAGCTTGGCTTGATCCTTATTTAGAAGCAGAAAAATCAGATTGCGCCTCCATGTCAAACGGAAAAATTTTAATGGCAACGGTAAAAGGCGATGTCCATGACATTGGTAAAAATATTGTTGGCGTAGTATTATCCTGCAATAACTATGAAATCATCGACCTTGGTGTGATGGTGCCTACTGAGACCATTTTAGAAACGGCAAAAAAAGAAAATGTAGATATCATCGGACTCTCGGGCTTAATCACCCCTTCTCTTGATGAAATGGTGTTTGTCGCCAAGGAAATGAAACGACAAGGTTTTGATTTGCCACTTATGATTGGCGGCGCCACCACTTCCAAAGCGCATACAGCGGTTAAAATTGAACCTGAATATGATAAGGGTGTATTTTATGTGCAAGATGCCTCTAAATCGGTTGGTGTTGCCAGTAGTTTACTTTCAAAAGAATTAAAGCCTGCATTATTAGCCGAAACCAAAGCCGATTACGAAAAAGTTCGCCAGCGTCGTGCCAACAAAGGCAAAAGTAAACTGATAACAATGGATAAAGCCAGAGCTAACAAGCCCAAACTAAACTTTGACTCAATCACTACGCCACATAAAATCGGCATTCAAGTTTTTAAAGATTATGATTTGGCTGAAATTTTTGAATTTATTGATTGGACGCCATTTTTCAAAACTTGGGAGTTAGCCGGTAAATTCCCAGACATTCTAACCGATGAAGTCGTTGGCGAATCTGCCTCAGAATTATACAAAGATGCTAAAGCAATGTTCAAAAAAGTCATTGGCAGAAAGTTATTACAAGCCAATGCAGTTGTCGGCATATTCCCTGCCAATAGTGTCAATGAAGATATTGAACTCACCAATGAGAATGGCGAAGTCTTTATGGTCATCAACCATCTACGCCAACAACTAGACAAAAAAGGCAACACGCCAAATTTCTGCCTCAGCGACTTTATTGCCCCGAAAGACAGTGGCATCCAAGACTACATTGGCGCCTTTGCTGTTACCGCTGGCATTAACATAGACCCATTGATCGAAGCCTTTGAGGCTGACCACGACGACTACAATTCTATTATGATTAAAGCTGTTGCAGACCGATTGGCAGAAGCCTTTGCAGAATTAATGCACTACAAATTCCGTACTGAAATTTGGGGCTACAGTAATGAAGATATTAACAATGACGAATTTATTGAGGAAAAATACCGTGGCATCCGCCCTGCTCCAGGCTATCCGGCCTGCCCAGAGCACAGTGAAAAAGAAAAAATATGGCAGTTACTTGATGTTGAAAATAACACTGGTATGACGCTCACCAGTTCCTACGCAATGCTTCCAACTGCCGCCGTCAGCGGTTGGTATTTTGCACATCCAGATTCTCGTTACTTTGGTGTCGCCAAAGTCAATCAAGAGCAATTAGAAAACTACGCTAAACGCAAAGGCGTCTCCACGGAGCAAGCTGAACGCCTACTTTCTCCTAATTTAGAATAAAAAAACTAACTGCGGTTTTTGCTTGATTGAATTTTCATTACTGTTACTTTAACACTTTCAGCGCCTTTACCTTGCCCACCTTTATACATGCTACTCAGCGTAATATAACTACCCGCAAATAAAGCAATGACAATTAGCAGAACGATATATTTCATGTTCATGCGTTAACCTCAATTTTTCTAAGAGATTGTGCCAGTTTATCTAATGAGGCGTTAATAAGTTTATATGCACCCTCTGCACCGTAGGTTTTAGCGACCTCTAGGGCTTCGTTAATAACGACCTTGTAGGGGATCTCAATGCTATTTTTGAGTTCGTACGTACCAAGATAAAGAATGGCATGTTCAACAGTGCCTAGCTCTTCAGTATCGCGACTGATGGTTGGGGCAATTAACGCATCTAATTCTGTGCGACTTTTCATAATGTTAAGGAACAAGTTGGAAAAAAAGGCTTTGGATATCTTGCCATTTTTTTGATTGATAAATTGTTGCTCAATTTGCAACACTTCCCCACCTGATACGGAATACTGGTACAAGGCTTGCACAACACGCTCTCTGGAGCGGTGCTTTGGCGTGGTGAATGACATTTATACCTCCACCTGTTTCATTAGATAAAGCATTTCAATCATTGCCATAGTAGCTTCTTCGCCTTTGTTACCCTTGTAACCCCCTGCTCTGCCGATGGTTTGCGCCATATTACTGGTGGTTAATACGCCGAATGTGGTTGGCACTCCATACTGGTAAGATACATCGGCAATACCGCGTGCACATTCATTGCAAACAAAGTCAAAATGTGGGGTTTCACCATTAATTACCGCACCCAAAGTAACAATACCTTGGTATTTTCCAGCGCTTGCTAATGTCTTAGCCATTAAAGGAATTTCAAACGCACCTGGCACATAAAAAACATCAACATTGTCTAACTTGATACCATATTTAGCAAGCGTTTCTTGTGCTGCTGTCAATAATTTATCGCCAATTTCTTGGTAGAAATAACCAACGATAATTGCAACCTTGCTGTTGGCTAAAAAATTACCATTTGCGTCTTTATCAAATTTAAAATCCATACCTATTCCTTATTTACTTGTATTAATATATTCAACTACCTCTAAGCCAAAACCTTTAAGGGCATGAAGTTTTCTTGGGTTGCCTAAGATTTTCATTTTTTTAACACCGAGATCCGATAAGATTTGCGCACCAACACCATAAGTCTTAATGTCATCAATAGGCTCTTTACCCGACTCATCAATGTGCTGCACGATAGAAACATCTGTTTGCTTTCTTAATAATAAGAATACACCCGTGCCATCTTCGGCAATGTACTTTAAGGCTTCGTCAACACTAAAACCCTTTGAATTTTCTTTTAGCACATCTTTAAAAATGTCTTCCATGTGGACGCGTACACAGGTTTCACTACCATCAGTGATATCACCTTTAACTAAGGCTAAATGTGTTTCATTGTGAATGCTATCAAGGAATGATAGCAATTTGAATGTACCATATTCTGTTTCAAACGCGCGTTCATTAATGCGTTCAATGGTTTTTTCATTTTCAATACGATAAGAAATCAAGTCTTCGATGGTCCCCCATTTGATTTGATGCTTTTCAGCAAAGTCCTCAAGGTCATCACGACGCGCCATAGAACCATCTTCATTTAAAATCTCAACAATTACCGATGCAGGCTCTAATCCTGCAAGGCGTGCTAAATCACAGCCTGCCTCGGTATGCCCTGGGCGAATCAACACACCACCTGGCTGCGCCATTAGTGGAAAAATATGTCCAGGCTGGACAATGTCAGATGGCTTGGCATTTGGTGCAACAGCATCTAACACAGTTTTCGCCCTGTCTGCTGCGGAAATACCCGTGGTAACACCCTTCACAGCTTCAATAGAAACCGTAAAATTAGTACCGTTCACATCATTATTCTGCGCCACCATCAGCGGTAAATTTAAGCGCTGACAGCGCTCCTGAGTCAAAGTTAAACAAATCAAACCACGACCATGGGTCGCCATAAAATTAATATCTTCCTTGGTGCAAGTCGCTGCAGGGATGATTAAATCGCCTTCATTTTCGCGATCCTCGTCGTCCATCAAAATAATCATCTTACCTTGCTTATAATCCTCTAATATCGCTTCAATACTGGCTTTATTTCTCATTGTCGTTATTTATTATTTAATAATTGTTCAAGATGGCGGGCAATCATATCAACTTCAATATTCACCACATCCCCTATATTCAGTTGCACTAGCGTCGTTGCCATCAGTGTGTGTGGCACAACATTAATGTCAAATACATTCTCATTAATGTTGTTCACTGTCAAACTCACACCATTCACGGTAATTGATCCTTTTCTAGCAATGTATTTTACCAAAGACTGCGATACGCTAATTTTAAAACGCGTAGATTTACCTTCGGTTACCTTATCTACCACTTCCCCCCGTCCATCTACATGTCCGCTAACTATATGACCGTCAATGCCTTGATTAATGCGCAATGATTTTTCAAGGTTAACATTATTGCCAACCGACAGATCGCCTAAAATAGAGCAATCCAGCGTTTCCTGTGACACATCCGCCTTAAAGCCATCACTGTCTAGATCAATCACCGTTAAACATACGCCACTGACAGCAATACTGTCACCAATAGCAACAGTGTCAAAATCTAAATCAACAGATAAAAAAGTGAACACTACACCTTTTTTGTGCGTGGTTTTGATTTTAACCTGACCGATGGCCTGTATGATACCTGTAAACATCTATTGCTCTTGTTTTTGATATAAACAAAAACTCATACTGGCACCAAACAACACCAATACCCAAGAAAAATAAACCCAAAGCATAAACAGCAATAGCATTGATAACGCGCCATAAATCAATTCATACAAGGGGAAATAATTAATATAGATAAGCAAAATAGATTTTAAAATTTCTAAAAAAAAGGCAGTAATAAACCCAGATTTTAGTGCATTCTTCACAGTAATTTTTTCACTTGGAATGAAGTAATACAATAAACCCAGTCCGATTGCCGAAAGGATAATAGGCAAACTAGAAATAAAAATACCGCCCATCGGCACAAATATAAAGAGTTTTGAGGCGCTCAAATATGAGCTTACAAACAAAGATCCGGCTAAGAACAACGGACCCAAAACCAGCACCAGTAAATACTTTAATAAGCCCAATCCAAAATGGCGTTTTTTTCTCGCCCCCCACACTGAATTAATGCGATGATCCACTTGACGAAATAAGAAAAATGCCGCCAATATCAGAAACACAATACTAACACCTTTAAGCTTTTGCGCACTCGCAATAAATTGATGGATATACTGACTGATTACTTCATAATTTTTGGGTAACAACTGCTCAAACAAAAAAATTTCTAGATATTGTTGTAAGTCAGAAAAATAAGGCGATAAAGAGAACACACTAAAAACCAAAGTAAGCGTTGGCACAATCGCAAACAAAGTTGAAAATGACAACACTGCAGCCGAATCAAAACCATTTTTTAACTTTAAATGCGTTAGTGCTAATTTTAAGGTGTTCATTAGTCTTTGTAGGTATATTCTGGTAAATCTTGCGTTTTAATCTTGACCACTTTTTTAGCTTTTTTATCCCAAATAACGGCATACTGCCCTAACGCTTTTTTAATGGCTAAAGCCTTATTGACGCTCTTTTTCATTGACATTAGGACTTCTCTATCGTTTAACATTTTTAACCCTCAAAATTTCATCCATTATGCTTTGATTGTAAACAGTGAGATTGTCTTTATTTTTGTTAAAGATTAATTCACTGTGATTTTCGTTACCAATACAAATAATACTATCGGTCACCAAAAAATAATCATTTATCAAATTCTCAATACTTCTATTATATCTTCTCTTAATATCTTCAAGCCTAATATTATGCCCGCCATTTTTAACCCTTTCTGCAACTCTATCAATAGATAAATTAACATTGGGTAAATACAGATAAAGCATTTGTACTCGCCAGTTATTTTGTTTTAGTCTATTAATAAGTTTAATATAGTTCTTGCTCGCTAAAGTTGTTTCAATTGCAAAATTTTTTCTATTTTTAATGCATTTTTCAATCTCAATCAACATTAATTTTCCTGCTCTAAATTGAGATAAATCAGGGTTATTAGGTGAAAACCCTGTAGCAATTAAATCTGCGTTAATAAAAGTTGTTTGACTGTCTTTAAAATAATCCAGAGCAAAGGTTGTCTTCCCTGATCCGTTAACGCCTGCAATAATTGTTAAAATTGGATTATTCATAATTTTCTGCTATATTTTCTGAATGCTTGAATAGTTTGGTAAACAAGTAAACCTTCAATAATTCTAAAAATAAAATCTATTGCGTAAGTCAGACCGCTCCAATCACCACCAAACACATCCTTCACTTTATGTGATGGATTTAAAAATATAAAAAATCTAGCGAAAAATTTACTCAAATCATCTAAAACATTTACACTTAAATCCGATATAGGCAAGAGATACAAAAGAAAAATATAAAGAAAAATAGAGAAAAATAGCAACCACTTTAGAGGGAGAAAAAGGTCTAAAGCAAAATCATTAGTATATTTATTGAAGCGTAAAGTTGCTCTATCTGATAACGAGTATTCTTGATTGTTCTTTACTATTTGGTAATGATAATCCATTTCTTTAGCAAAGAATTTTATCGCTTGGGGTTGGTCGTTATTCCTTGATGCTACATTTTTTAAGATTCTATAGGTATCTTGTTTTTTCTCTAATTCATTTTCATCGCCGGTAGTTTGCTCAACCCCTATATCTTTATCACCCCAAATAAGATTTGTATAGTCAATTTCAGTAAAAATATTATCAAATATTACTACCTCATTAAATGAACCTATGTTAACACTTTGAAAATCAGTTTTCCCGATGGAAGTATTATCAATTTGAAATTTTTTATTGTCGCTTGTTTCGTCTTTTTGATAAGTATTTTCAAAATAATCATGAGATATATTAAGAATATTGATTTTATAAAGTCTAAACTTTCCTATATTTCTAAAATTTGTAAGTTTAAAATTTTCAAAATGACAATCTCCAATATTTAATTCTGCGTTTTGTGGGAGTTTTAAATTTGATAAAACAAAATCCTTAACACTAACAAAGCCAATTCTTAAATACACCCCATCATTAGCAGAGCAATCTATTAAATGTAATTTATTAAGGTGTAATTTTGTTTCTTGAACAATTTCATATTTTTCAAAATCTGTTCCGCCTGGTAGTTGTGCTCTATGTTCGCTATTTCTGATTTTAAGTTTTTTAGAAAAATGACACCAGTTAAAAATAAACGATAAGTCATTTTCTTTGTGGTCAAATTCTATTAAACACTCATCTTCAAATTTTGTATTCCAAAAAGCAAAATTTGGAATATTTGGTTTTTCATTAAACTGTTCACGAGAATATATGCTTGTGGTTTTATCGAACTCACCAGAAATCAAATAACTCCTCTTTATTGTTACTTCTTTTAAAAAAATATTATTACAGAAAATAAACAAACCCGAAGAAGTAAAATCATCATCAGTTAAAGATATCTCAAAATTAAAGACACATCTTTCAAAGACACATCTTTCATCAAGATTTTTCTTGCTTATACTTATGCTATCTAAAAACTTAAACCCCTCATCTTTTGTTTTTTCAAAGCGGTCGCGACATTCTGTTAAGGAATTTATCACTAGGTATTGTTGACCTTCTATTGGTACGCGACCATTCTTATCTATCTCTATCTTCTCACCTCTATAGAAAATGCATTCGCCTTTTGATTCTGACATAATAATTAACTTTACCTTTGAGACTTTAAATAATCTTCGTAATTACCCGCATAATAAATAGCATCATTTTCTGTAAGTTCTATAATTTTAGTGGATAGTGATGAAACAAACTCTCTATCATGGCTGACGAATATCAATGTCCCTTCATAATTCTCTAACGCAAGATTAAGTGCTTCAATAGACTCCATATCAAGGTGGTTGGTTGGCTCATCCATAACTAAAACATTTGGATTTTGTAACATAAGTTTGCCAAATAACATCCTGCCTTTTTCACCACCAGAAAGAGATTTAACACTTTTTTCAATATCATCCTTACCAAATAGCATTTTCCCAAGAACAGAGCGCATATCTTGAATGTCTTGCTTTGGAGTTTTAAATTGTGCCATCCAATCTAAGACCGTTATGTCTTCTGCAAAGTCGTCACTATGATCCTGTGCGTAATAGCCAATATTAACATTCTCACTCCACTTAATCTTACCCTTGTCAGCTTCGATTTCGCCGACCAAGGTGCGTAGTAGCGTGGTTTTACCGGTACCATTTTGACCGATAATGGCAATGCGTTCTCCGACTTCAAAAAGAAAGTGAATGTCTTTTAAAACTTCCACACCATCAAAACTTTTATTTAACCCCTCTACTTCAATAATATTACGGTGCAAGGCTTTGTCTTGTCTGAAATTAATATAAGGGCTAACACGGGAGGATGGACGCATGTCATCTAACACAATTTTGTCTAATTGCTTAAGACGAGAAGTTGCCTGTTTAGATTTAGAGGCATTGGCAGAAAAACGCGAGACGAAGTGTTTAAGCTCCTTCATTTTTGCCTCTTTCTTGGCGTTATCTGACTGCATTTTCTCTTGAATGGCAGTGGCAGCAATCATAAAGTCATCATAGTTCCCTGGGAAGGTTTTTAATGCGCCATAATCTAAGTCTGACATATGGGTGCAAACACCGTTTAAGAAATGCCTATCGTGAGAAATAATGACCATTGTGGCTTTACGAACTTTCAACACACCCTCTAACCAGCGAATTGAATCAATGTCCAAGTTGTTGGTTGGCTCATCAAGTAACAAAATTTCAGGATCAGAGAACAGTGCTTGCGCTAATAACACACGCAATTTCCAACCTGGTGCAATCTCACTCATTAGATTATAGTGCTGATCCTCGGGAATATCCAAACCTAGTAATAACTCACTGGCAGAAGATTCTGCCATATAACCATCCATTTCAGCAAATTCCATTTCTAATTCTGCAACTTTGGTGCCATCTTTTTCACTCATTTCTGCCAAAGCATAAATACGCTCTCTTTCTTGCTTTACTTGCCAAAGTTTTTCGTGCCCCATAATCACGGCATCCACCACTCGATATTCTTCATAAGCAAACTGGTCTTGACGCAAAATACCCAATCGCTCACCATCACTAATACTAACAGTGCCATGGGTTGGTGTTAATTCGCCAGTTAAAATTTTCATAAAGGTTGATTTGCCGCAACCATTGGCACCAATCAAGCCATAACGATTGCCGTCAGAAAATTTAATAGAAATATTTTCAAATAAAGGTTTTTCACCGAATTGCATGGTGATATTGGCGGTAGATATCATAATTTTATCGTTGTTTTTACAAAACGCACATTATCCCATAAGGATTATAATATAAGGTATAAATAGCACTCAAATTATTCACTTGTAAAATTATGTTTGCTTTCTTAAAAATATTTGATAAAACGGGTCAGGTTCCTGATAAAAAATTACTATTTGCCATAATGTCATTAGTGATTTTTGGCTGGATAATGTCGTCTTCCGCATCAATTGGGCACTTTGGTATCTACAATAAAGCTTTTATGCAATTAGGTTTTATTGTGGTTGGCATAGTGGCTGGAATTTTTACACTTAAAACACCCTTGTCTTTTTATAAAGAAAATCGTTATTGGCTTATTTTACTCACGCTGATATTATTGATTGTTGTCATTACCCCTTTGGGGAAAACCATTAACGGTTCTACACGCTGGATTCCCTTAGGCGGTTTTAATTTACAGCCTTCTGAAATCTTAAAACTTGTGATTATTTTATTTACCGCAGGCTTTTTAGTTGAGCAAGAGGAGGATTTAAGACACCCGTGGCTCGGTTTCATTAAAGCCTTGTTTATTATTGCTATTCCAAGCGTATTGTTGATTATTGAGCCTGATTATGGTGCAACCATCATTGTCGTTGCAACAATACTAATTATGTTGCTGGTAGCAGGGGTTTACTTAAAGCAGTTGATTGCCACTGGTGGCATTCTTAGTCTATTGATTATTGGGATTATTTCCACAAACCAAAATCGAGTGGATCGTTTTACCGCCTTTTGGCGAGAAGACTTATGGCTTAATCATTCTGATAAAGTATGGCAGACCAAACAAGCGCTCATTGGTATTGCTAGAGGGGATTGGACTGGTGTGGGCTTGGGCAATGGCATTCAAAAATACACCAAACTACCTGAGCCCCATACCGATATGATTTTTGCAATTATCGGTGAAGAAACGGGGATTATCGGCATGGGTTTCGTTCTACTTACCTTTACTTACATTATTCTCAGAGGTTTTAAAATTGCCAGAGAGGCGCTTAAAGATGACCGTAGATACAGTTCTTATGTCGGTTTTGGCATCTGCACCTGGTTAAGTATGCAATTTAGCGTCAATATCTCCATGAATCTTGGGCTTATTCCACCTAAAGGCTTTACTTTGCCTTTGGTTAGTTATGGGGGATCTAGTATGATATTGATACTCGTTTCTATGGCAATTTTATTAAGAATTGATTTGGAAAACAGAACGGAATCCTCAAAACGGAGATATTATGTCTAAAAATAAAACCATTCTTATTATGGCAGGTGGTACAGGTGGCCATATATTTCCTGCATTGGCAATTGCAAAAGCGTTGGCGCAACACTCGGTTAAGGTTGAATGGTTAGGCACTAAAAAAGGCATGGAAAACAGCCTTGTGCCTAAACATAATATTAAGCTACATACGGTTAGCGCCGTGGGTTTACGGGGTAAAAAATTACTCAGCCTTACTAAAGCACCCTTCTTACTCTCGCTTGCCGTATTACAAACTTTTGCTGTGTTTATACGCGTCAAACCCGATGCGGTTTTAGGCATGGGTGGATTTGCCTCAGGCATTGGTGGCTTAGTGGCTTGGCTATTACGCAAACCGCTCATTATTCACGAACAAAACGCCATCCTTGGCACAACCAACAAGAGTCTATCAAAACTTGCCACGCAGACATTTCAAGCTTTTGATGGTGCATTTTCCGATAATAGTATTATTACTTCAGGTAATCCCGTGGTATTTCAACCAAAGAATAATCATAAAAAAGGTGAAAAACTGAATTTATTAATTGTTGGCGGTAGTTTAGGCTCAAAACCCATTAACGACATCGTTAGCAAGCTCACTATTGACATTAATATCTGGCATCAAACAGGAAAACAGCATTTGGACACTGTCCAAGTCCAATACAGCAATAAAAATGCAAAAATAGTGGCATTTATTGATGATATGGCTAGTGCTTATGCTTGGGCAGATGTGGTGCTATGTCGTGCGGGCGCAATGACAGTGTCGGAGTTAATGTTGGCGGCGAAGCCGAGTATCTTGATTCCTTTGCCACATGCAATTGACAATCATCAATTTTACAATGCTAAGATTTTAGCCGACCACAGGGCGGGAATTCTGATTGAGCAAAAGAAGTTAACCCTTGAGGGGCTAGAAGAAATACTGCTTAATTTGGACGCAGACAGCATTCAAACCATGTCACAAAATGCCAAGAAACTGGCAAAACCTAACGCAGCAACTGAAATCAGTGCGTACTTACTGACTGTCGATTAATGCCTAACTTTTTAAATAGCATTTGATCTGCATTGGTATCTGGATTACTCGTTGTCAATAATTGTTCGCCGTAAAAGATAGAATTTGCCCCTGCAAAGAAACACATCGCTTGCATTGCTTCACCCATTTCCGTGCGACCTGCTGACAAACGCACCACAGATTTCGGCATCATAATACGGGCTACTGCAATAGTACGGACGAATTCGGTTTCACTTGGTGGCGTAACTTTTTCAAAAGGCGTACCTGGGATTGGCACCAAAAGATTGAGTGGCACAGAATCAGGGTGTTTTTCAAGATTTGCCAACGAACGCAACATGGATGCACGGTCAGATTGCCCTTCTCCTAAACCTAAAATACCACCACTACAAACATGAATGTCGGCATTTTGCACCGATTCTAAGGTGTCCAATCTATCTTGAAAATTACGCGTAGTAATCACATTAGAATAGTTCTCTTCCGAGGTATCAATGTTGTGATTATAGTAATCCAACCCCGCTTCTTTCAGTGTAAATGCCTGCGCCTGCGTCAGCATACCCAAAGTCACGCAAGTTTCCATACCCATTGCTTTAACACCTTGAATCATCGGAATGACTTTGTCCAAACTCTTGTCTGTCGGATTACGCCATGCAGCCCCCATACAAAAACGCGTTGCACCATTATCTTGTGCAGTTTTTGCCTCTTTAAGCACCATGTCAATTTCCATCAACTTCTCGCGCTCTAAGCCTGTATCGTATTTAGAACTCTGTGAGCAGTACGAGCAGTCCTCTGGACAAGCACCTGTCTTAATATTCAGCAAAGAACTAACTTGGACAGCATTAGGGTCAAAATTACCTCTGTGTATCGTATGCGCTTTAAATAACAGGTCGTTAAAAGGCAAAGCAAATAATGCCTCAACCTCTGCCAATGTCCAATCGTTTTTTAATTTTGTCATAGTGCGATATTTTACTATACTTCAAATGCAAAAAAACCGTGCAATTGCACGGTTTTTTTTATTTTAGATATTACCAATTAACAACTGTAATACATATCAAACTCAACAGGATGAGGTGAAGCACGCAATGCTGTTACCTCCTCCATTTTAAGTTCAATAAATGAATCGATCACATTATCAGTAAACACGCCGCCTGCTTTTAAGAATTCACGGTCTGCATCCAATGCCTCTAATGCCTGGTCAAGTGACCCACAAACCTTAGGAATCTTAGCTTTTTCCGCTTCAGACAATTCATACAGATCCTCATCTCCTGGCTTACCTGGGTCAATTTTATTCTTAATACCATCAAGGCCCGCCATTAACATTGCAGAGAACGCTAAATATGGATTGGCTGTTGGGTCAGGGAAACGAACTTCTATACGACGACCTTTTGGGCTAGAAACAAAAGGGATGCGAATAGCGGCAGAACGGTTTTTAGCTGAATAAGCCAACATTTCAGGCGCTTCAAATCCTGGCACCAAACGCTTGTAAGAGTTAGTTGAAGAATTGGTAAAGGCATTTAACGCTCTCGCATGCTTGATAATACCACCAATATAATAAAGTGCCATTTGACTTAATTGACCATATTCGCCTCCATCAAATAAATTTTTACCGTCTTTAGAGATTGACTGATGAACATGCATACCATTGCCATTATCAACCGCAATCGGCTTAGGCATAAAGGTTGCTGTTTTGCCGTACATATGGGCAACATTGTGAATACAGTATTTAAGAATTTGGGTTTCGTCTGCTTTTTTCACTAGCGTGTTAAATAAAGCACCAATTTCACATTGTCCAGCTGTGCCTACTTCGTGATGATGTACTTCGGTTGTAACACCCATTTCTTCAATAGCCAAACACATTTCTGCGCGTAAATCATGTAATGAGTCCACCGGTGGCACTGGGAAATAGCCGCCTTTAATTCTAGGTCGGTGCCCTTTGTTGCCACCTTCAAAATCAGAACCAGATTCCCAATCGGCTTCTTCAGAATGGATTTCATAAAAAGCCTTTCCTAAGCCAAAACCTGTGTCCCATTTAACACTGTCAAAAACAAAAAATTCTGGCTCATTACCAAAATAAGCGGTATCACCAACCCCCGTTTCATTTAAATAAGCTTCAGCTCTTTTAGCAATAGAGCGAGGGTCTTTTTCATAGCCTTTCATATCATTTGACTCAATAACATCACAGGTAATGTTAAGCGTAGACTCTTGAGTAAATGGGTCTAAAACTGCTGTTGTTGTATCCGGTTTGAGGATCATATCAGATTCATTAATTGGCTTCCATCCAGCGATTGAGGAGCCGTCAAACATTTGCCCCTCTTCTAATTTTTCAGCATCAATGGTATGTGCAGGAACACTCACATGTTGCTCCTTGCCAATTGTGTCAGTAAAACGAAAGTCAATAAATTTTACCTCATTGTCTTTTATCATATTCATTACATCTTTTGCAGACATAGTTTTCTCCTATTTTTTAAATAAATTTACTGACAATCTTTGTCAACTGGCTTGCGTCATTACAAGCAAAAACAGTCAACAATTCTACCCTATTTTCTCCACAAGTAAAACAATCTTGTCGTATTTTCCATCAATTTTAAGTACTTTATGTCCGTGAACCTTGCACCAGGCGGGGATGTCGTGAAGAACACCAGGGTCTGTTGCTATCATTTCAATAATATCTCCTGCTTTAATTTTTTCAATAGTTTCACCAAGACGAATAACAGGCATTGGACAAAGCAGGCGTTTAACATCTATCTGATGAGTTGTCATAATGCCAGCCAATTTTTCGGCTTAAGAAAATAACTGCAAAGCCTTTCTTCCTCACTATTAGGCTCAACCTTGTACTGATACTCCCAGCGTACTAACGGTGGCAATGACATTAAAATGGACTCTGTACGACCATCGGTTTGCAGTCCGAACAAGGTGCCACGATCATAGACAAGATTAAATTCGACATACCGACCACGGCGATAAAGTTGAAATTGGCGCTGCTGGTCGGTGTAAGGCGTATCTTTGCGTTTTTCAACAATTGGACGATAGGCTTTGATATAGCTATTGCCAACGCTTTGCATAAAAGCAAAACAGTCTTCAAAACTACCTTCATTGAGATCATCAAAGAACAATCCGCCAATACCGCGTTGCTCATCACGATGTTTTAGATAAAAATAATCATCACACCATTGTTTATATTTAGCGTAAGTGTCAACGCCAAAAGGGTCGCAAGCATCTTTGGCACTTTGATGCCAAGCGATACAATCTTCGTCAAAGCCGTAATACGGGGTTAAATCAAAACCACCGCCAAACCACCAAATTGGATCTTCGCCGTCCTTTTCAGCGATGAAAAAACGCACATTAGCATGGGAAGTTGGAACATAAGGATTAAGCGGGTGGATAACAAGTGAAACCCCTAATGCAGTAAAACTACGCCCTGCTAATTCGGGTCTAAGAGCGGTGGCAGAAGCAGGCATATTGTTACCATGGACAATGGAATAATTGACGCCAGCTTGTTCAAAAACTGTGCCATTTGTCAACACTCTAGTCAGCCCATCACCTTTACCATTGGGTTTTTTCCATTTGTCTTTGATGAACAACGCACTGCCGTCAACCGCCTCTAATTGTTCACAAATATCAGCCTGTAAGCTAAGTAAATACTGTTTAACTTGGTTAATCATCTTAATCGCTCTCCCGTGTGTAAATTAATAATTCGTGAAGCCTGACCATTATCCTTGTTTTGTGTAAGGATAAAATCCAATTGTTGTTGAAAATCAATATTTAATTTGAGCGCGCTATCGACAGCCTGCTTGCCACTAATATTAGCACTAGTGGAAAGCAAAGCACTGTTACATTTTTTGCATAAATAGACGATAAGCGGATCATCGGTAATACGAACGCCAACGGTATCAAATTTACCTGTGATTAACGATGAAACGGCATTGTTGGCTTTAAGCAAATAGGTGGTTGGATACCGCTGAGGCTGAATTTTTTCAAGTAAATCGGCGTCTTGCACAAACGATGTAAGCAAGTCAGTATCACTGGCAAGTAGGATAATGCCTTTTTCGGGACTACGGCGTTTGAGTCGCAGTATTTTTTGTATGGATTGCTGACATTTTGGCAAGCAAGTCAAGCCTTGAATAGTGTCCGTTGGAATGCTAACGACGCCGCCCATTGTAAGGATTTTGGCAGTTAATCGAGTTTTGAAATTCATTTTTTTGCCCTCGGATGACATTTATCATAAACCTTGCTTAACTCTAAAAAATCAAGATGGGTGTAGACTTGTGTGGATTTAATACTCTCATGCCCTAAAAAATCTTGCACAGAGCATAAGTCGTGACTAGACTGCAAAAAATGTGTGGCAGCTGTGTGGCGAAGCATATGAGGGTAGACATTGACTTTAATGCCAACGCTTAATGCCCGTTTCTTAATCATTAGCTCAATCGCCCTAACACTCATTCGTTGCCCTTTATTGTTTAAGAATAAAGCACCCATGACAATCCCTGTTTTTTGCAAATAACGACTGAGTGCCTTTTGTGCGGCTTTACCCAAGGGCGTGTGACGCATCTTTGAACCTTTGCCCATCACTTGCAAAAAACCCCCTTCAAAGTCAATGTTGTTCACATTTAAACCTACCAGTTCTGACACCCTAAGTGCGCACGAATAAATCACTTCAATAATAGCAATATTACGCAGTTCTATTGCGCTTTTAGACTGCAGTCTTAATAGTAATTCTATTTGATTGTAGTCCAGAGTTTTGGGTAAATTTTTATCAATTTTGGGCGACCGCAACCCCACCGAACAATTATTTAGAATGATATCGTGATTGACTAAATAGGTGAAAAAACCACGCACAGAAGACAAATGGCGACGAATACTGCGAGCACTATTATTATGACTGCGTAGATTTATAATTAAGGCATTCAAGTGCTCTATAGTAACCTCCGCCCACTGTTGAATGTGTTGTTGTTGTAAAAAATCCAATAATTGGTACAAGTCTTTTGCATATGCCCGCTGAGTATTTAGCGCATAATTACGCTCAATATCAAGGTAGGAAATAAAATCATTAATATTTTCTTGCATAGATGCTTGAATTTTTGTGTTTTGTCTATATTTAGGTATTTTACGCACAACATGGAGTTAAAAAATGGCAGAAAAACAAACACATACTTTTCAGACGGAAGTCTCTCAATTGTTAGACTTAATGATTCACTCTTTATACTCAAATAAGGAGATTTTTTTGCGTGAGTTGATTTCTAACGCATCTGATGCGATTGATAAATTGAAGTTTGAGTCACTTTCTAACGATACAATGGTGGAAGGTAAGGAAGATTTATCCGTTTTTGTTGAAGTCGATAAAGCCAAAAAGACCATTACCATTACTGATAACGGTATTGGCATGACAGAATCGGAAGTCAATAAAAATATTGGCACTATTGCGAATTCTGGTACTAAAAAATTCTTAAAAGGAATGAACGAGAAGCAAGCACAGGATTCTAATTTAATTGGTCAGTTCGGCGTGGGCTTTTATTCAGCATTTATTGTAGCCGATAAGGTAACACTAATAACAAGGAAAGCAGGTGCTAAAGGTAAAAAAGGCATACAATGGACTTCAGCTGGCAAAGGTAAATACTCTATTGAGAAAGTGGATTGCCCTGATTTTGGTACTAAGATTGTGTTGCACATTAAAGACGATGAGGCTGAGTTTTTAGACGAACAGCGTCTGCGAGGTATTATTAGTAAATATTCTGACCACATTACCGTACCGATTATGATGGTTAAGCACTCAGAAAAGAGTGATGATATTGAATATGAAGCAGTAAATAAGGCGAATGCGTTTTGGGCACAGGACAAAGCTGATTTAAAGCAAAAGGATTATGATGAATTTTACAAGTCATTGACTTTTGATTTTGAGGCGCCATTGACGCAATTGCATAACAAGGTTGAGGGTAATCTTAACTACACTTCTCTACTTTACATACCCTCTAAAGCGCCTTTTGATATGTGGGAGCCAAAACGCAAAGGTGGGATTAAGTTGTATGCAAAACGCGTCTTTGTTATGGAAGATAACGAAGAATTAATGCCCCTTTATTTGCGATTCGTCAAGGGTGTGATTGATACAGCTGACCTATCCCTGAATGTTTCGCGTGAGATTTTACAGGGCAGTAAAGTTGTCGATACGATTCGCAAAGCATCTGTTAGCCGCATTCTTAAAGAATTGGAAAAAATGGCAAAAAATAAGCCTGAAAAATATGCAACTTTTTGGAAAGAATTTGGCATGGTGATGAAAGAAGGCGTAGTTGAGGATTTTTCCAATAAAGATAAAATCGCTAAATTACTGCGTTTTGCAACTAATAAAAGCGACAATGCTACGCAAACTGCAACGCTTGAATGTTATGTCAAAAGCATGCAAAAAGACCAAAAGGCAATTTACTACATCACTGCTGAGACTTATGAAGCTGCCAAAGGCTCACCACATTTGGAGGTATTCAACAAGAAAGACATTGAAGTTTTATTGTTATCTGACCGTGTGGACGAGTGGATGGTAAGTAATTTTGGAGAATTTGACGGTATTCCGCTTAAATCAATTGCCAAAGGTGACTTAGAAGATTTAGACTCTAAAGAAGACAAAAAGGAAAAAGAAAAAGTAGCTAAAGACTTTGAGAAAGTCATTAAAGATATGCAAAAAATTCTTGATGCGCAAGTCAAGGAAATTAAAGTATCTTCTCGCTTGAGCGAATCCCCTTCTTGCCTTATTGCTGATGAAAATGAAATGGGTGGTAACATGGAGCGTATTATGAAATCACTCGGTCAAGATGTGCCTGATACCAAGCCAATTCTTGAAATCAATCCAAAACACCCTTTAGTTAAAAAACTCAAAACTAAAGTTGATGAGGATTTGGTAAATGTGTTGTTTGATCAGGCGCTATTAAGCGAAGGTGGGCAATTAAAAGACCCTGCTGAGTTTGTAAAACGCATGAATAAATTGATCAATTGACTTAGTAACTAACGAACAAAAAAAAGCCCGAGAAATCGGGCTTTTTTTTATCACTTTTTAAAACTTTAAAGTTACACTTTAGTGCAAACTACCAATTGGCGCTAGTGCGGCACCTATATTTAGTTTCCCATGCCCATAAACATCGTCCACACCTTCTACACCTAAATCATCGGCTGTATTCAAAATTATCGTGGCTGTCTGGGAGCCGCTAAGATTTGGAAATTTATGGCGAGTTAATGCACCAGCACCAGCAACCCTAGGCGTGGAAAATGAATTGCCGTGTGCACCCCCATCGCTATCAACTGTTATGTAGTCAGACGAAGTAACGATAAATTGATTTTTATGAGCTGCTCCAGCTTGATTGGACCACGGTGGAATCTTGTTGTTACTGTCAACCTCGCCAACATAAATTAAATTATTTGAATTAAAGCCTTTTACCGCCCAGCCGTTGCATTTCTCTACTGTCATAGCGGCGTCATTTGGGCAATTGACAAATCCACCGCGACCTGTTCTACCTGGACTATCGTCTCGAGTCCCACTCCAATTACTATGTTGTGCTGCCACTGTTATAAGGGCGTCAGAAGCTTTAAAATCTACTATCAGCCCCTCAACATACTTATTAAGATTCGAGTCAGATAACAACGATGACGGTGAATATCCTGATGAGGTTGTTATTACATTAGAGGACATAGTTTTTAAATTTTTAGCAGAATCATCCAAAGCCCCAAGATTAAATTCATTTCTTGTTATGCCTGGGGCTGTTACATAGACAATATCACTAACAATCCTGCCATGATCCTCACTACTATTAAAAACATCGAGAATACTAACGGTCTTTCCTTTGCCTGTCCAACCATCTTTATGCGCCTGCTCCACGCCAGGAATATTAAGCCTTGTATATAAGTCGGCTACTGTGTCTTGACTAGCGCTATTCGCTGTCAAGAATTCCTGTAGATAAATCACTCCTTTTTTAGAATCTGCAATCCCCTCGGTTTTGTCAAACCCTGTTGTATCTATAACCTTTTTTGACCCGCCGCCACAGCCAGTTAACAATACCGACCCTATTATTCCCATTGTGATTAATATCTTCATGCTCATACAAATAACCTAATTAAAATTTATACCTATATTTAAGCTCAACCTTTGTATTTACATTGTTCTTAGGCTGTGTAAATGGCTCTAATGTAGCTAAATTATCACAAAAAAATTGCCTGCCCGTTCCGCTATCGTCTGTACACGCAACTTCGGTTGTTTTGCCGCCAAATTTTGTAGATACACCAAAACTTATGTGGCTATTATTACTGGTAATCACTAATTGTGTTACCCCTGCTATTAGCGCCTTGCTCCTGTTTCGCTTCTGAGATTTTAACCCACTGTCAAAATACAAATCAACTCTAGTATTTGAATTAAATATCAAATAACCTCTCAAGTTAAATTGATTATTTTGGACTTTGTAAAATGTTGAAATATCATGAACAACATTATTACTGTCAACAACTGTAGTTAAAGTTGCATTATTATAACTTCCACTATTTAAGAGTTGGGCGGACACAATACAAGTTTTAATAAAACATATCATCAAAATACCTTTGCAATTATTACTTCTTACATCTAAATAATTATAACCTTACTTTAAATAAGGTTTGATGTTTCTAAGGATCCCTCTAAAAATTGCCACTTCTTCTTTTTCAGGCTCTGCTCTACCGAAAAATCGCCGCAATCGCCGCATTAATAAAGCCTTTGGACGCTTATCTTCAAAGTATTCAATATACTCTAATACTTGAGAAAAGTGTGCGTAGAAACCTTCTAACTCCTGATAACTGGCCAATACATTTTCACTTTTTTCAAATTCTGTCGTGGTGTTATAGACATAATTTTGATAAGCGAAAACTTGAATGGCAGAGGCGACATTAAGTGAAAAGTAATTAGGGTTACCAGGGATGGTCATTAGGATTTGACACAAATCTAACTCTTCATTGGTTAAGCCAAATTTTTCTGTACCGAATACAACAGCCACTTCTTGCCCCTTAATGCCGGTGGTTTGTTTAATTTCAGCACAAGCACTAACCACATCCATTTGTCGCCATTTTATATTGCGTTGACGGGCACTGGCACCGATGACGAGGTGTGTACCTTGTAAAGCCTCCTCTAGAGAATTACAAACAACAGCTTGAGATAACACATCGTCTGCACCACTTGCTCTGGCAGTAGCAACGGCGGACGGATAACCTCTTGGATTGACCAAATACAACCGCGATAAATTCATGTTTTTCATTGCGCGGGCTGCCGCGCCAATATTCCCAGGTTCCGTGGTATTAACCATTACTATTCGTACACTATCAAAGGTATAATTTGTTTCTTTTGTCATTTTGTCTATTTTTATGCATCCTACGCTTAATATCGCCATCAAAGCCGCTCGCAAAGCCGGTGACATCATTTTAAGATACCACAATCAAATTGACTTGCTAACGATTGAAAATAAAGCAGCCAATGACTTTGTTTCCGAAGTGGACAAGGCTGCCGAAGATGCTATTATAGACGAGTTGAAATACGCTTTTCCCGATCATTCGATTTTAGGTGAAGAAAATGGCGAGATTTTAGGCGACGACCGCTTTCAGTGGATTATTGACCCATTAGACGGCACCACTAACTATTTACACGGGTTCCCGCAGTATTCGGTTTCAATTGCTTTATATATTGATAATGAAGCCAGACACGCTGTCGTTTATGACCCATTCAAAGAAGAATTATTTACCGCTTCAAAAGGCGATGGCGCTTATTTGAACGAGCAAAGAATTCGCATGACCAGTACCCGAGGTTTTGAAAATACACTCATTGGTACTGGTTTCCCGTTCAAAGCACCACAGCATTTAGATGCTTACTTAGATATGTTCAAAGCCATCCATCCACAAGTATCTGGCATTCGTCGTGCAGGCTCTGCTGCATTAGATTTGGCTTGGTTAGCAGCGGGCAGAATGGACGGATTTTGGGAAATTGAACTCAATATCTGGGACATTGCTGCTGGCGCATTAATTGTCAAAGAGGCAGGTGGTTACATTGGCGATTTTTCAGGTAGGGATAAATACCTAGAAACAGGTAATGTTGTCGCTGGTAATGAGGCAGTATTTAAAGCAATTTTAAAGACCATTCATCCGCACCTTACTGCGGACTTACAACGATAGTTGCTCGCCATTTATCCCCTCTGCAGTCTCGCTCATTAGATAAACGATTGCCAAAGATTTGTTCTCTGGCAATGGGTTTTTATCCGCATTTTCCGCAGGATAAGCTGTGCGTCTCATCTCAGTTCTCATGCGTCCTGGATCTAGCGAATTAACACGAATATTGGTTTTTTCCAACTCTTCTGAGAGGGTTTTGCTTAATCCTTCAATGGCAAATTTACTTACCCCATAAGCACCCCAATAAGCTCGGGCATCACGCCCTACTGAGGAAGATAAAAACAACACTCTTGCATCTTTGGATTTATTCAACACGGGGATTAGTGCTTGCGTAAGCATAAACACGGCATTAACATTGATTTGCATCACCGAATACCAAAGTTTGATATCATATTGTTCAATCGGCATCATTGTGCCGATAATACCCGCATTGTGAATTAATCCATCCAAATGACCAAAATTTGTCAATAAATCTGCTTGCAATTGCTCATAATGCTCAGGCGTTGCACCCTCTAAATCTAAAGGGTAAAGCATCGGCTCTTGATAACCTGCATCCGTCACTTCGTCATATACCGCTTCAAGCGAGGCTAAATCACGCCCCAACATAATGACGGTGGCACCCGCTTTGGCTAAATCTAGCGTCATTGCTCTACCAAAGCCACGATTGGCACCAGTAACAAGAATAATTTTGTCTGTTAATTCATTACCTATGATTTTATAATTGGTTGGAATATTCATTCTTTAATCTCCTTTTTTGAAGTAACACCTAAGGTTTTTAATTTACCTGCAACACTCAAGATACTGCCCTTGCCGTCTGACAATCTATTTCTCGCTGTATCATAACTGTCTTTGGCTTTATTTAAGTGTTTTTCCATATCATCCATTGATTTAATAAACCCAGAAACCTTGTCATACATTGCCCCTGCTTGACGCACAATTTCTTCAGTATTCTTATTTTGCCTTTCTGTGTTCCAAATATGATGCACGGTTTTAAGGCTCATCATTAGCGTTGAAGGTGACACCAGGGCAACATTTTTCTTTAAGGCGTCATTAAACAAATTTGGCTTTTTCTCTAACGCCACTAATAGCGATGCTTCAATCGGGAAGAACACAAAAATATAGTCCAAGGTATTTACCCCTTCTAAATTTTCATAGGATTTAAGTGAGATATTTTTAATGTGATTATCAATCGATTTAATGTGTGCATTAATCGCATCTGTATCACCTGAAACATAGTTTTGATAATCTTTAAGTGATACCTTGGAATCAATAATAATATCTTTACCATCGGGTAAATGCACAATTACATCGGGTCTTGAATTCTTACCCTCTTCATCTTTTAAGGTTACCTGTATGTGATATTGCTCATTTTTTTTAAGTCCAGAATCCTTCAAAATTGACTCTAAAATCATTTCACCCCAATCGCCCTGCTGCTTGTTATCATAAGTCAGTGCATTGGTAAGTTTTTCCGTACCTTCCAATGTGTTTTTATGCGCATCTGCCAATGCCTTTATTTGTTGCTCCAATGCGCTTCTATCCTTGGCTTGATCAACGGAAAGTCCTTCCATTTTTTTACGGAATTCTTCAATTTGGATTTTAAGTGGATTGAGTAAATCAGCATTTTTTTCACTTAAATTTTGGCTGTCTTTCTTTAGCACTACCGCAGAAATCTTTTCAAAAGTCCGATCCATTTGTTCTTTTGAACTTTGCATAAAATCAAAGGTTTTGGCTTGCTCTTCTAATTTTGTTATTAACTGCGCTTTTTCAGTGGACAACTGCATGAACTTATCTTTGAATTTTCCAAAACGAAAAAATACAACACTTGCGCCGATTGCAAGCCCTAGCAATATCCCTAATAATATTTCCATTAAATCAACTCCTGTATATCCTGCGGATGCTCAACCAAATAATCATAATTCCAATCATCTGTCACTTTCCCGTAGCCATAAGCCACTGCCACAGTTTTGATGCCTGCATTTTTACCTGCTAACATATCATTTTTATCATCGCCAATAAACAAACACGATACTGGGTCAACTGCCAATCTTGCACAAGCATAAAGTAGCGGCGCAGGATGCGGCTTGTTATGCTCTAGTGTATCACCACAAACAATAACATCAGGTTTGATATCCATTTTATCTAACAATAAATGGGTTAAATTTTCAGGCTTATTGGTAACAATACCCCAAAGCAAGCCTTTTGCCTTTATAACACCCAATAAATCGTCAATACCCTCAAAAGTTTTTGCGTATTTATCGATATTATCGGTGTAAATCTGCAGCAATCTTTGGTGCCTACTGTCAAACTTAGGGTGCAACTCATCGCAGTCAAAACCCATACTTACCAAGGTTTTTCCGCCAAATGCCACTAACGGTTTGATATCTGCATAGGGTTTTTCTGGCATACCATTTTCCAACAGTAAAGTATTTAATGCGAACGCCAAATCAGGTGCAGTATCAATCAGTGTACCGTCTAAATCAAAAAGAAGCGTGTTAATTGCCATAAAAATCATTAAAATCTTAAGTTCGTAAATTATAACCACATACCAATGCTATTTTTAAGATCTCTGCTTTACTTTTTAGGGTCGGCACTTGTTTTAATTGTGTTGGTTGTTATTTCAATACCATTATTCTTCATGCCAATCAAGGTGCGTTACGGTCTTTTAGTGAATTGGTCTAAGTTTTGCATTTGGTGGTTACGCATTACGCTCAACATTAAACTCAAACTCATTGGTAAAGAAAACATCCCAACAACGCCCTGTGTAATTATCTCTAACCATCAATCTACCTGGGAAACCATCGCCCTGCAAACCATTTATCCACATCAAACCTGGGTATTAAAACAAGAATTACTATTAATTCCTGTATTTGGTTGGGGGTTGGCACTTCTCAAACCCGTTATTATCAATCGTGGCGAGAAGTTAAAAGCATTGAGAAAAGTTATCAAACAAGGTGCTGATCGAGTTTCTAAAGGTATTTTTATCGTGATATTTCCAGAGGGCACTCGTCAACCTTATGGGCAACTTGGTGAATACCAAAAGGGAGGGGTTGCTATTGCTAAAAAAGCCAACTGTGACATTTCACCTGTATGTCACAATGCAGGTATATTATGGGCTAAAGGTAGTTTTATTAAACAATCAGGCACGATTACTGTTGTTATCGGTAAGCCGATTTCTGTTGAAGGTAAATCGGCGAGTGTATTGATTAAAGAAATAAAAGACTGGACTGAAAAAACCGCTAAGAATATTGCTGAGCATTAAATATTTGACAAAAAAGTTCTGCTGTTTTTTGTGTGTCATATAACGCCGAATGTGCACTGGCATCGTCCCATTCAATATTTGCCACGCGCATCGCTTTTGCCAATACCGTCTCCCCATAATACAAAGCAGAAAGACTAACGGTGTCAATGGTTGAAAATTGATGAAATGGATTTTTTAATTTTGAGCGATTGCCAGCTGCATATAAAAATCCCAAATCAAAAAAAGCATTATGCCCAACTAGGATAGCACGGGTGCACTCTTCTGTCTTTACTTCGGTACGAACGGATTGAAAAATTTCACTCAATGCCGATTTTTCGCTCACTGCCATACGCAGAGGATTGTCCACATCAATACCATTGAATTTAAGGGCTGATGCCTCTAACACGCTCCCTTTAAAAGGAGTTATATGAAAATGTTTAGGTTTTTTTGGGTAAAAAACACCCTTTTCATTGACGCCAATTGTAATCGCACAAATTTCGAGCATTGCATCGGTCTGTGCATTAAAACCTGCAGTTTCAATATCAATAACAACGGGTAAATAACCCCTTATACGGTCTTTAATTTGCATTGGTTATTCCTTTAAAAAAGATAGACGAATTACGCTGATGGTCAAATAATTTTTGCCTGTTTTTTGGCAATTCACTTATTTCCATTTGCACAAAACCTTGCTTTAAAAACCAAAGTGCATTGTGCTTCGACAAGGCAAAAATTTTAGAGAAATTATCAACTTTTGCCTTTTGCATTACTTTAACCATTAGTTTATCCGAAATACCTTGATTTTGCATATTTTTTGACACAGCAAGTGCATAAATTTCCCCCATACCACCCTCTTGGCAATTTTTTAAGCCTGCACAGGCAATCACAATACCAGATTGCTCTAATATGACAAAATCCGCGATATTGTCGCTAATTTGTGCGTAAGTACGGGGTAATATCCTACCCTCTGCAACAAAAGGCGCAATCAAATCTAATATTTGCTGTGCTGTATCCAATTTGGGTCAAAAAAGGCTTTGAGAAAACCTCTATTTTAGTCTAAAATTTAACACTTTACATTCATACAAATATATTATGTCCTCAAGTTCAAGGAAATATTCCTCACAAGTCGTTGATGGTTACGAACGCGCACCCAGTCGCGCAATGCTTTACCCTGTTGGTTTCAAAAAGGAGGACTTTAAAAAGCCGCAAGTCGGTATTGCTTCTACTTGGTCGATGGTTACACCGTGTAACATGCACATCAATAAATTAGCCGATGAAGCGGAAAAAGGCGTCAATAGTGCGGGTGGTAAAGGGGTTATTTTTAATACCATTACCATTTCAGACGGTATTTCTATGGGCTCAGAAGGTATGAAATATTCCTTGGTTTCTCGTGAAGTGATTGCAGATTCCATTGAGACGGTTGTTGGTTGTCAAGGTTTTGATGGCGTTGTTGCCATTGGTGGTTGCGACAAAAATATGCCTGGTTGCATTATCGGTCTTGCTCGGCTTAATCGTCCAGGTATTTTTGTTTACGGTGGCACCATTCAGCCAGGTAAAGGTCATACCGATGTGGTTAGCGTGTTTGAGGCAGTTGGACAATTTGCCAACAATACGATTGATGCGATTGAATTGGAGAATATTGAAAAGACGGCCATTCCTGGTCCGGGCTCTTGTGGTGGTATGTACACGGCAAATACTATGGCGAGTGCAATTGAAGCATTGGGTATGAGTTTGCCAAATTCTTCAGCGCAAGATGCCATTTCAGATGAAAAAAACAATGACTGTGTGCGTGCAGGTGAAGCTGTTCTTAATTTATTAGAAAAAGACATTAAGCCGAATGATATTATGACAATGAAAGCATTTGAAAATGCGATTACCGTTATTATTGCCCTTGGTGGCTCTACCAATGCGGTGCTACACTTAATTGCCATGGCTTACGCCGCTGGGGTTGATTTAAATATAGATGATTTCACTCGTATCGGTAAAAATGTCCCTGTTATCGCTGACCTTAAACCATCAGGAAAATATATGATGAGTGAGTTGGTTAAAATCGGTGGCACCCTGCCATTGATGAAGATGTTATTAGACGCAGGTTTGTTACACGGTGACTGTATCACGGTAACAGGTCACACCATGGCTGAAAACTTAAAAAATGTAAAACCTTATGCAGATTCACAAGAAATTATCAGAGCCTTAGACAATCCAATCAAAAAGGATTCACACTTACGCATCCTACGAGGTAACCTTGCAGAAGAAGGTGCAGTGGCAAAAATCACGGGCAAAGAAGGCTTAAGTTTTCAGGGCACCGCCAAATGCTTCGGCCGTGAAGAAGAGGCGTTATCCGCTGTTCTCAACGACGAAATTAAATCAGGCGATGTCATTGTTATCCGCTATGAAGGTCCCGCTGGTGGCCCAGGTATGCGTGAAATGCTTGCCCCGACTTCCGCCGTGATGGGTAAAGGCTTAGGTGGCGAAGTTGCCTTAATTACCGATGGTCGCTTCTCAGGTGGCACCCACGGATTTGTGGTGGGTCACATCACTCCAGAAGCCTTTAAAGGTGGTGTGCTAGCAATCGTAGAAGATGGCGATGGAATTCTCATCGATGCAGAAAACAACAAATTAGAATTATTGGTTGCGCAAAGTGTGATTGATGAACGCTTATCTAAGTGGACACAGCCGAAACCGAACTACACCAAAGGTGTGCTGGCTAAGTTTGCAAAATTGGCGAAATCAGCCTCTGAAGGTGCTGTAACAGACTAACCTACTGTAAATGTTTTCTGACAAAATCTGCCGTCCTCTGATTGGCATCTTTGGCAGCTAAATCATCGGCAAAAGTTCGCACATGCTCTGGACGGAAATCAAAACCTCTGCCAACACCTGGGTAGACAATTAATTCAACATCGACACCTTTTTCTTTCAACACTTTGGTTGCTAAGAAAATCGGGCGCAGTCTTTGATATTGTTCGTATTCACCGATAAATACCAAAGTTGGCACTTTGAGTTTATCAATTTCTGGCGCATATTGATAAACTTGCTCAACTTCTGAACCATCAGGGTCTTGCCAATGTGGATAATAGCCAACATAACACGCTACCTTATCTTCTTGTTTTTTATGTGTTACTAAGGCTTTTAGCGTCATGTAACCGCCACGAGTATGTGCAACTGTGCAGACTTTATTACCGATAATATCATCGCGTTCCAGCAGGATATCAATGCCTTTTGCTACATGATGGTCGTAAGCAGGTGTGTGTTTATTTGGAAATGGTGGTTTGAGATAAGTGCCAAACATATTCGGGGCTAACACAATAAAACCACGGGCTGCCAAGCGTTTAATCCTCGGCAATGTCCAAGAATCTAAACCACGACGACCATGCTGAAACAAAATTGGTAAATATTTACCGGGTTTTGTCGGCTTAAATAAATAAGCCTCAACCTCAACATCACCGTCCATATAAGTCACTCCTTGCATAGAAACTTGATAATTCTGCGGCACAGATAATCGCCCTTCTTTCCACCATGCATCATCCCACCAGCGTTTTTCTTTGTCTTGCGGATAGTTGATTTCAACCCAAGGCTTAGAAGGATGCACGCCCGCAAAAATCAGACTAGAAAAACACAGTATTGAAAATAAAGTCAGTTTTCTCATGGTAACCTCAATTATGTGTTCTTTAAATAAATCTCACTATCATTTTGTAAGAATTCGTCTGATTTTTTATCCATGCCCAGCCGAACAACTGCATCAATCTTGGCAAGCTCTTCCGCATCCATAGTTTTAATTTCTTGCGTAATCTTCATTGAGCAGAATTTTGGCCCACACATTGAGCAGAAATGTGAAGTCTTTGCCGCTTGTTTTGGCAGGGTTTCATCGTGGTATTTTCTTGCTGTATCTGGATCTAGCCCTAAATTAAACTGGTCTTCCCATCTAAATTCAAAGCGCGCTTTGGATAGGGCGTTATCACGAATTTGTGCCCCCGGATGTCCTTTGGCAAGGTCAGCCGCATGAGCGGCGATTTTGTAGGCAATAATACCTTGTTTAACATCGTCTTGATTAGGCAGCCCGAGGTGTTCTTTTGGGGTTACATAACATAACATTGCACAACCATACCAACCGATTTGCGCTGCACCAATGGCAGAAGTAATGTGGTCGTATCCCGGTGCAATGTCAGTCGTCAATGGACCCAAGGTATAGAATGGCGCCTCACCACATTCGTCCAGTTGCTTCTCCATATTCTCTTTAATCATCTGCATTGGCACATGACCTGGACCTTCAATAAAAGTCTGCACATCATGCTTCCAGGCGATTTTTGTCAATTCACCCAGTGTTTCTAACTCGCCGAATTGCGCAGCATCGTTGGCATCGGCAATACAGCCTGGACGCAACCCATCACCAAGCGAGAAAGTGATGTCGTAGGCTTTCATGATGGCACAAATTTCTTCAAAATGCGTATAGATGAAACTCTCAGTGTGATGTGCCAAACACCATTTTGCCATAATGGAGCCACCACGAGAAACGATGCCCGTCACCCTATTAATCGTCAATGGCACATGTTGCAAGCGTACACCTGCGTGAATGGTAAAATAATCCACACCTTGTTCGGCTTGCTCGATTAAAGTGTCTCGGAACACCGCCCAAGTTAAATCTTCAGCAATACCATTGACTTTTTCTAATGCTTGATAAATCGGCACAGTGCCAATCGGAACAGGTGAATTACGAATAATCCACTCACGCGTTTCATGAATATTTTTTCCCGTGGATAAATCCATAATTGTATCAGCACCCCAACGAATACCCCACACCATTTTATCCACTTCTTCGTCGATACTTGATCCTAAGGCTGAATTACCGATATTGCCGTTAATTTTGACCATAAAGTTACGACCAATAATCATCGGCTCGCTTTCAGGATGATTGATATTCGCAGGTATCACCGCACGACCTCGTGCCACTTCATCGCGTACAAACTCAGGGGTAATCATCTTTGAAATGCTGGCACCGAACGATTCCCCTTTATGTTGTCCAATTTTATCTTTGTAATCTTGCCATTTACAATTCTCACGAATGGCAATATATTCCATCTCTGGAGTGATAATACCCTGGCGTGCGTAATGCATTTGCGTTACATTTTTGCCCGCTTTTGCTCGACGAGGTGCTTGTAAATGCTCAAAACGCAATTCATCCAAATCACCGTTGTTACGGCGTTCACTGGAAAAGTTTGAACTCAGTCCGTCCAGTAATTCGGTATCATTTCGTTCTTCAATCCAAGCCGAACGAACGCTACCCAATCCCTTACGCAGGTTGATTTCTACCTTAGGGTCGGTATACACACCCGAAGTATCATACACATAAATTGGGTCATTTTTTTCAGCCAATTCACCAATGGTATCCGTTAGCGTAATTTTACGCATTGGTACTTGAATATCAGCACGCGACCCCTCAACATAAGTTTTCGTTGAATTTGGTAATGGCTTAATAAAAGAGGCGTCCACATTGGACATTTTGTTTAAGGTTTTGCTTGCAGTTGTCATTGTTGTATAATTGCCTTATTAAATGAAATGAATTTTTATAATTATGACAATTTTAACCCATAGACCGCGTCGTATGAGAAAACACGCATATACCCGTAAATTAATGCGTGAAAACATACTGACTGTCGAGGATTTAATCCTGCCGATTTTCGTTATAGAAGGGGAAAATAAACGCGAAAATATTGATTCTATGCCAGCCGTAGAGCGTCTGAGTATTGACCAATTACTAATTGAAGCGGGCGAAATTGTCACCTTAGGTATTTGCGCTGTGGCACTTTTCCCCGTCGTCAGCGAGGATAAAAAGTCATTAACTGCCGAAGAGGCTTACAATAAAGACGGTTTGGCACAACGCGCCGTCCGTGCTTTAAAGAAAAAATATCCAGAATTAGCCGTCATCACCGATGTCGCTCTCGACCCATTTACCACCCATGGACAAGATGGTTTAATTAACGATAAAGGCTATGTGCTCAATGATGAAACCACCAAGGTTCTCGTCAAACAAGCGCTTTCTCATGCGCAAGCAGGTGCTGACATCGTTGCCCCAAGTGATATGATGGATGGTCGTATTGGCGCCATCCGTGAGGCCTTAGAAGAAAACAATTTCATTCATACCAACATTCTTGCTTACGCCGCCAAATATGCCTCTAGTTACTACGGTCCTTTCCGCGACGCCGTCGGCTCCGCCAAAAATTTAGGCACATCCAGTAAAGAAACCTACCAAATGGACCCCGCCAACGCCGACGAAGCTATCCGCGAAGTCAGTCTAGACATTGATGAAGGTGCCGATATGGTAATGATAAAGCCTGGCTTGCCCTATCTTGATATCGTCTATCGTATTAAGCAAACTTTCGGCATGCCAACTTTTGCCTACCATGTCAGTGGAGAATATTCTATGCTTAAAGCGACGGCACAAAATGGTTGGATTAATGAAGAAAAAGTCGTACTTGAAACGCTACTGTCTTTTAAGCGAGCTGGTGCAGATGCGGTTTTGACTTACTATGCTAAACAAGTGGCAATTTGGTTAAAGAATTAACTTTAATTTTCTACTGATAAGACCTTAGTCTATCTGTAATAAAGTTACGCACTAAAGCATTAACGCTCATTTTACGCTGTCGGGCAACTTGCGTTAATTGCGCATGTTCTTTTGGGTCTATACGCAGAGAGAATTTTCCAGATGCTGGTTTAACAACCTGATTATTATTTTTCTTGCAAGTTTCGAGATAAAAGTCAACAGATGCTTTAAATTCATCATAAATTTTTTTGGCGTTATCACTTTCAAAAAGGATTTTATTCTTGCCGATATTAATCACTTCACCCCAAAATATTTGGTCCTCTTCGCTAAAGTTTACTTGTGCCTTATAACCCTTGTATTCCATTATTTAACTCCAATATCTTTCAAAAAATTTTGTAACTGTTTTATCACATAGGTTTTAACTTCGTTATTCGGATGTGGCTTATGTAAAACAATAAACGCATCACCAAATCTAAACACAATCCTTGAACCACTACCTTCGCTTCTTACTAATCCAATAGCAATCAATAAATTATCAATATCACTAAATTTAATATTCTTTAACGCTGGTTTTGTTAATAATCTATCAAGTGTTTTCCTATGCTTATTATTCATATATTTAAATGATACCATATTTTAAAATATGATACCATTTTTATATTCTATTCTCAATCAAATCATCTACCACCTCTGGCTCTGCTAGCGTTGAAGTGTCACCTAAGTTACCATAATCACCTTCGGAAATTTTTCTTAAAATACGACGCATTATTTTGCCACTGCGGGTTTTTGGCAGTCGATTGGCAAATTGGATTTTATCGACGGTGGCAATTGGTCCGATTTCACTGCGAACTAATTTAACCAATTCGACTTTTAACGCATCGCTTGGCTCTATACCATTAATGAGGGAAACATAGGCGTAAATAGCCTGACCTTTGATATCGTGGGGGTAGCCGACGACAGCGGATTCAGAGACATTTTTGTGTAGCACCAAGGCGGATTCTATTTCTGCAGTACCGAGTCGGTGTCCAGAAATGTTGAGGACATCATCAACTCTGCCGGTAATCCAATAGTAACCGTCTGCATCACGACGAACACCATCACCGGCAAAATATTTACCTTTGAAAGTAGAGAAATAGGCTTCCATAAAGCGTTCATGATTATTATAAAGTCCACGCATTTGTCCAGGCCATGAGCGGGCTAAAACCAAGATACCTTCCGCTTCACCTTTTAATACTTGGCCTAATTCATTGACCACTTGCGGTTCAATGCCGAAGAATGGCTTACTGGCAGAGCCTGGCTTTAAGGCAGTGGCATACGGCAGTGGGGTAATCATATGCCCACCTGTTTCAGTTTGCCACCAAGTATCAACGATTGGACAATTACCATTACCGATTTTATGGTAGTACCATTCCCACGCCTCAGGATTGATTGGCTCACCAACAGTACCAAGAATGCGCAAACTTGAACGCTCGGTTTTTGCAACGAAATCATCACCTGCACCCATGAGTGCACGAATAGCAGTTGGCGCGGTATAAAATGCATTAACCTGATGTTTGTCAATAACCTGCCAAAAACGCGCCGCATCTGGATAAGTCGGAATACCTTCAAACATCAATGTAGTTGCGCCGTTTGCGAGCGGACCATAGACAATATAAGAATGCCCTGTAACCCAGCCAACATCGGCAGTACACCAATAAATATCGCCGTCTTGATAATCAAAAACATATTTATGCGTGATGGCAGCATAAAGCAAATAACCACCTGTGGTATGCAAAACGCCTTTTGGCTTGCCAGTGGAGCCCGAGGTGTAAAGGATGAATAACGGGGTTTCTGCATCGAATGACTCACACGGGCAGTTAGTAGAAACTTCAGCGACTAAATCATGATACCAAACATCGCGCTTACCCCAATCCACATTGCCCTTGGTATTTTGCACTACGATGACTGCCTCAACGCAATCACAAAATTCAATTGCTTTATCAACATTGGTTTTAAGCGCTGTTGCCCTACCGCCTCGCATGCCTTCATCGGCAGTAATCACAACCTTACACTGTGAATCCAAAATTCTGTCTTTTAACGCCTCGGGCGAAAAGCCAGCGAAAACCACAGAGTGAATTGCACCAATTCTTGCGCATGCCAACATTGCATAACTTGCTTGCAAAATCATCGGCATATAAATACAGACTCTATCGCCCTTTTTAACGCCGAGTTTTTTCAAGCCATTCGCCAATTTTGCTACTTCGTCATGCAATGCCTGGTAAGTCACTTTTTGACTGTCTTTTGGGTTGTCACCCTCCCAAATAATTGCGGTCTGATTGGCTCGTTGTGGCAAATGACGGTCAATACAGTTGTACGCTACATTTAACTCACCGCCCTTAAACCACTCAATCAAACCGATGTTGTAATCCACATTGGAGATAGTCGCCCAGTCCTTATCCCAATCCAAAAATTCCTTAGCTTGCAACGCCCAAAACTCATCAGAATTCTCAATAGAATCTTGATACATTGCAAGATATTTAGCCTCATTAATTAAAGGTCTTCTGTCGGATTTAGCAATTGGATACATAATTTTTATTTTAAAACAAAAAAATGACGCAAATGCGTCATTTTTGAATGAGAAAAAATAAAAAAAGTTATGCGTCTGTTACCTCTGTCATTTCATCAGCAACTTTATCAACCGCTGTCTGCGATAATTCTGCTTCAACTTCTGCCATCTTTTCGCTATCGGCTTTTTTCTCTTGGGCGGACAATTCTGTTTCTAAAGCATTCGCTTCGGTTAAGATGGATGCATTTATCAAACCCGCTTCAATTTCTCTTAATGCAACAACGGTTGGCTTATCCTTGCCCGTGTCTAAAGTAGATCGATGCCCGCCAGAACTTAATTGATGTGCACGCTTAGCTGCGACCAATACTAATTCAAAACGATTTTCTACAAAATCCAAACATTCTTCAACAGTTACTCTTGCCATGGTTTAACCTTCCAACTTCAAATACGATAAAATGAAGTAATTTTACACGAGAATTGCACATGGAAAGGTACATTGTTTTAGATACGGAAACCACAGGTATTGAACCCAGTGAAGGACATCGTATCATTGAAATCGGTTGCACGGAAATTGTTAACAGGGAAATCACCAAAGACAATGAGTATCATCAGTATATTAATCCAGGCCGCATGGTGGGGGATTCTGAACGAATTCACGGCATTAAAGACGCTTTTTTAAAAGGAAAACCCAGATTTGAAGAAATTGCCGAAGAATTTTTAGAATATATTGAGGGTGCTACTTTGGTGATTCACAATGCACCTTTTGACCTTGGGTTTCTCAATCATGAATTAATGTTAATGGGTTCTGAGCAGCGCATTGAAGACAGTTGTACTATCATTGACTCTTTAGAGTTGTCCAAAGAGCAGCGCCCTGGGGGTATGCACAACCTTGATACGCTATGCCGTCGCTTTGAGATTGATGCCAGTGAACGAACAGTCCATGGTGCGTTGTTAGATGCAAAAATCTTGGCACAAGTTTATTTGGCAATGACAGGCGGGCAATTTCACCTATTTGGCGAAGCACATAACACAGAAAATGAAAGACTTTCAATTTCAAAAGTGTCTTCTAATCGCGCTCAAATTAAGGTCGTCCTTGCTAACAAAGAAGAACTAAAAAAACATAACACTTATTTTGAAAAATAAATCAAACATTACCCCCTTTAACACAGTATAATTATCGTTTTTTCGGAGTGTAGCGCAGTTTGGCAGCGTACCTGGTTTGGGACCAGGTGGTCGGGGGTTCAAATCCCTCCACTCCGACCATTTTTATTAAGCTTTTCAGAGACTCTTTAAATGTAATAATAAATTACATAACTTCTAAAAGTATCAATTTGCGCCCTTAGCTCAGCTGGATAGAGCAACGGCCTTCTAAGCCGTAGGCCTCAGGTTCGAATCCTGAAGGGCGCACCATATATTCAACCACTCTCCAACCCTTGCTATGCAGGGGTTTTTTTATTTGTCTATATTAACAGCTTATAAGCCCGGCGTACAACTTATACGCCGGGCTTATAAGTTGTAATACTCATCTTCCAAACAACGGTTGAAAATACCTTAAGACACTTATTAAGATATTTGAATTATGCACGGCGCCCTTCTTTCTTTAAGGCAAAAAAAACCCCAGCCAAAGCTGGGGTTTTTAAGTGAGACTTAAAACCGAAGTCTTAAATCAAACTTCTAACAACTAAGATTAGAATTTAACATCAAATCTAAGACCTTTATTAGTTGTGTTAGCGTCAGTGTTAGTAGATCCACTAAGGTTGCCCAAGTTAACCGTTAACTTACCGCCAGACATAGCGCGTGTTAAGATTAACTCTGCACCATTTACCGTGTCGTTGACAACAGTAGTAGGAGAAGTGCCAGTTGAAGCAGTCTTCAGGCTAGTAAAAATAGCCTTGATTGTGTTACCTGCTACTTTAGTGCTAACAGCAAGACCTGTGATTTTAGAGAAATCATTAGAGTTAGCCACTGCTATTGATGTACCACCACGAGCAGCTGTACCAACAAGCATAGAGCCTAATGGGGCAAACTTTGCGTTGCCATCATTGATAGCTGTACCGTTCTTAAGGTGAGCAACATCCCATTTAATACCGCTTGCTTTACCACCGATGTGAATTAAAGTTGTGTCTGAATTAGCGACTTTAGCGCTTAACTTTTCAGCGGCAACTAAAATACCATTGACCGTGCCTTTAACAGAAAAATCCGTATAACCCTCTTCAGAATTAGGATTGTGATCTATTGTCACATCAAAGCCTTTAATTTTAGTAGCAGCATAAACCTCAGTTGTCCCAGCTGACAAAGAGTTATCAGCAGTAAAAATACCTACTGTCGTATTGCCAAACTCAGTTGAGATGTCTAATGCGTCTTTATTAGAACCACCTTTAGACCATGCACCCAAACCATAAGTATAGTAGAAGTCACCCGCTTTAACATTCACAGGACCGACTTTAGTAGTCATATAGAATTGGTGCGTTTTAATAGTGCCGCCAGAAGCGCCAGTACCTTCAACAGCACCTGTGTTATTGTTGTCATCATTTCTAAGACTAATAACAACTGTAGTAGCACCAGATTTACCAGTGATATCTAAGTTGATACGCTTACGGTTAGCAGTCGTATCAGCAGAAGCTGCTGTCCTGCCAATTGCATTATCAGCATACTGGATATATGCGTCACCTTTGATTGAAATATCAGCCATAGAAGCTGATGCCATTGTTGCAGCAACTGCTGCGATCATTAATTTTTTCATTGTATTACCTTTGATTTTATGTAAAAAATTACTAAAATAGCAAAACCTTTGTATTGCAAAAGCCTCAACTACTTTAGCGCTATTTACCCCCTAAATTGATTATACCCTAATCATTATAAGCAAGTCATATTTTAAACTTCCTTTCTTTAGGGCAAAAAAAAACCCCAGCCAAAGCTGGGGTTTTTAAGTGAGACTTAAAACCGAAGTCTTAAATCAAACTTCTAACAACTAAGATTAGAATTTAACATCAAATCTAAGACCTTTGTTAGTTGCGTTAGCGTCAGTGTTAGTAGAGCCACTAAGCTTACCCAAGTTAACCGTTAACTTACCGCCAGACATAGCACGCGTTAAGATTAACTCTGCACCCTTTACTGTGTCTTCCAATACACCAGTAGGAGAGGCACCAGTTGAAGCAGTCTTCAGGCTAGTAAAAATAGCCTTGATTGTGTTACCTGCTACTTTAGTGCTAACAGCAAGACCTGTGATTTTAGAGAAATCATTAGAGTTAGCCACTGCTGTTGATGTACCACCACGAGCACCCGTACCAACAAGCATAGAGCCTAATGGGGCAAACTTTGCGTTGCCATCATTGATAGCTGTACCGTTCTTAAGGTGAGCAACATCCCATTTAACGCCGCTTGCTTTACCACCGATGTGGATTAAAGTTGTGTCTGAATTAGCGGCTTTAGCGCTTAATTTTTCAGCGGCAACTAAAATACCACCAAAAGTACCTTTAGCCATTAAGTTAGTCCAACCCGCTTCACTATTAGGATTATGCTGCACTTTAACCGTTGCACCTGAAATTTTGGTAGAAGCAAAAACATTAGTAGAACCTGCAGCATTAGAATTATCATGAGTATAAAGACCTACTTTAGTAGCGCCAAATTTAGTTGACAATACTAAGGCATCTTTCTTAGAAGCGCCTTTAGAAGTTGCACCTAAGCCAATTGTACCATAAAAGTCACCCACTTTAACATTCACAGGACCGACTTTAGTAGTCATATAGAATTGATGCGTTTTAATAGTACCACCAGAAGCGCCAGTACCTCCAACAGCACCTGTGTTATTGTTGTCATCATTTCTAAGACTAATAACAACTGTAGTAGCACCAGATTTACCAGTGATGTTTAAGTTGACACGCTTACGGTTAGCAGTCGTATCAGCAGAAGCTGCTGTCCTGCCAATTGCATTATCAGCATACTGGATATATGCGTCACCTTTGATTGAAATATCAGCCTGAGAAGCTGATGCCATTGTTGCAGCAACTGCTGCGATCATTAATTTTTTCATTTTAGTTTCCTAAGTTGTATAAAAAATATCTGCCACGAGATTGCAGTAGATGACGCAATTATAACAACTTGCTTTCTAATGTCAACACTTTTTTGTAAAAAAGAGACAAATATTTGTTTTTTTACTACAAATGTACTTTTATGTGGAAAATAATCTATCAACATCGCCTTCATTAAAAAATAAATGCTGATTGCAAATTTCGTTGTAAATGGCAATTTCATTGCGTTCTTTGAGCAGTATCCTAGCTTCTTGCTCGCCAAGACTTAGGATAACTTTTTCAAAGCGTTGTTTGTCGTTTTGACATTCGTAGTTAATAGCAGTTGACGCAAAGTGTTCGATTGTTTCTTGGTGAAAAAGACGATAAAGTAAAGGTTCAATGGCTAATTCGCATAATTCTTTATCTGTTACCGTATCCGCTAATATCTTGACTCGATGCCAGCCTTCGGGATCGTTACTTGTGGATTCTGGCATTTTTTGAATCAACATTGCGGATAGGTTTTCCTTGGTAGAACTGACCCACAATTTAGATGGCAATTGCTCTGATTGGGTAAAATAATCCTCAAAGGTTGGTAGTAAGCCCCGCTCATTAATAGCAACCAAGGATTGAAAATTGCTATCGGTTTGAGCATTATATAAGGTGGCAACGATTTGCCCGTTACCAAGAATTTCAGACAGGGTTTGCTTGGGCGTTATATCAGTGCCTGCACGCACCATGCCACGAATTTTTAAATCATGCGTTACCTCAACGAGTAGCAAATCAACCATACCATCACCTTGTGATTGCAAGGTGAATTTACCCGTATGCTTCATACCACTAGCAAGCATCAATGCCAAAGCACTCATTTCGCCAAACAATTGTCTAATTTGCTCGGAATAACCACGGTCTTTAATCATCGCTTGCCAAGCGCTATTAATGGACAAGTGCTGCCCACGAATATCCAATTCTTTAAATAAAAATTTTGTGTGTGCATTTTTCATAGTATTATTTTAGTTTATGAATGTCATTGAAAAGAAAATTATTATCAAAGATGAGAACATATCGCTCATTGACGCATTGTCAAATCATACAGATTTGTCCAAACAAGTGCTGAAATCAGCATTGGATAAGGGTTGCGTGTGGTTAAAAACAGGAAAAAAAATCAATCGGGTGCGTCGGGTGAAAAAGCCGTTAAAAAAAGGCAGTGAAGTTTTTCTCTATTTTAACGAAAATATTCTTTCCTCTATTCCAACAAAACCTGAGTTGTTGCTAGATAAACAAACATATAGTGTGTGGTTTAAACCTGCAGGCGTATTTGCACAAGGGTCAAAATGGGGTGACCATTGTGCACTGACGCGACTGGTGGAAAAAATAACCCATCGTGATAGTTTTCTCGTGCATCGGTTAGACCGTGCAACCAGTGGAATAATGGTGATTGCACATAATAAAAAAATGGCGGCAGCGTTCTCCAAGCTTTTTGCAAAACGCCAAATTAACAAGGTATATTTAGCAATTGTGAATGGCGAATTTCCAAATAAAACAGTTAGTATTGACGACAAAATTGACGGGAAAACGGCGTTGAGTCATGTTTCATTATTAGAAAAATCAGATGGCAGGTCGTTGCTAAAAGTGGAAATTGAAACTGGTAGAAAGCATCAAATTCGCAAACACTTGAGTGCATTTGGCTTTGCGATTATCGGCGATAGAATGTATGGCAATGCCCCAAAAAATTATCCAGAAAATTTGCAATTGCAAGCCATTTCATTGGCGTTCAATTGCCCTATTGATAAAAAGGATATAGCCTTAGTATTAGCGGAAAACAAAAAAATTATGCTATAATATTACTTTTTATAATGACGAGATATACATATGGAATTCATTACACAAAATTGGTTGGCAATTGCTATTATCGTGGTTGCGGTTATTTGGGTTGTTAAAATTTACAACAACTTAGTTTCTTATAAAACGCAATACCAAAATGGTTTTGAGCAAATTTCAGTGCAACTCAAACGCCGCTTAGATTTAATTGGCAATTTGGTTGATGCCGCTAAAAAATACATGGAACATGAAAAAGAAACGCTAATGGCAGTTACTCAGGCTAGGTCGGGGCTTTTACAAGCCACGCAAGCCGCTGAAGGCAACCCTGGTGATACTGGCGTAATGGCAAATTTAGCCACTTCACAAGTTGCTATGGAAAGTGCAATGGGTGGGTTTAATTTAAAAATGGAAGACTATCCCGAATTAAAAGCCAGCGACAATATGATGCAACTGAGTGAAGAAATGACCAGCACAGAAAACAGAATTGCAGCAGCACGACAAGGATATAACGATTTAGTGCAAAAATTTAACGAATATAAAAAATCATTTCCTAATGTTGTTTTTGCAGGTTTGTTTGGCTTTGGTAATGATGCACAAAACTTAGAGTTTAGTGAAAACATTGAGCAACTCAATGAAGCACCGAAAGATTTGTTTAAATAAAGAATGGACTTCAGAGAGCATCAAGATCGCGCTAAAAAAAATAGCCGAATTATTTGGTTTTTATATATTTTATTATTGTTGGTTTCTTCGTTTTTAATCGGCTGGACTTTGCTTGTCGGCTTAAATTTAGCAGAACTTTATCAGCCTGGCTATGAAAAATATGGTTTTTTAGATAAGTTTTTAGCCAGCAATCGTTACGCCTTTAACGCTAAACAAATCACGACTTTACTAGGCATTTCTGCCATCGCTTTTATCGTTCAAGGGCTAACCACGGTATTTGGTTTTATGAAAAAATCAAACGGACATAAAGTGGCACTCGCCTTTGGCGGTATTTTAATCAATGAAGACAGTGCTGAAACATTAGAACAAAAACAAGCGCTGAATATTGTTACTGAACAGGCGCTGGCTGCCAGCATTCCAACGCCAAGTCTATATCTTATTCCAGAACAGGGTATTAACGCTTTTGCCGCTGGTAAAAAAAGCGACGATGCCATTGTCGCAATCACCCAAGGCGCAATGGATAACTTCAATAGAAATGAATTATCGGGCGTTATTGCCCATGAAATTGGGCATATTGTCAACCAAGATATTAAACTCAATATTCAAATATCTGCCTTTGTATTTGGCTTTACCGCTCTATTCTTCTTAGCCAGATTTGTATTTTATCAAGCTGCTTATAATCGCAGAATGGATGGGCGTGCAAAACTGATTATGTTTGCAGTGGCTACCGTTATCGGTATTATTGGTGCGCTTACTGTGTGGCTTGGTCGCATTCTGCAAGCAGCCATGAGTCGGCAACGAGAATATCTAGCCGATGCCAGCGCGGTACAATTTACCCGTTATCCTCAGGGTCTAGTGCAAGCTTTTGAGGTGTTAGAAAATGGGGGAAAATCAAGCAAAATGGAAAACCCTTCCTCTAAAGAATACGCACATGCGATGATGTTTGGTATTGGTGGAGAGTTGTTTGCCACTCACCCACCACTTAAAGAACGCATTAACAGAATTCAAAATAAATAAACTGTGTCAATTGATATTAAATCTGCGGATGAAATAACAAAAATGCGCGTTGCCGGGCGTTTGGCTGCCGATGTGTTGGACATGATCGCACCGTATGTGAAAGCAGATGTTACTACAGATGAATTGGACAAAATTTGTCACAATTTTATGGTCAATGTACAAGGCACTATTCCTGCCCCATTAAATTACCATGGATTTCCAAAGTCAATTTGCACCAGTGTTAACAATGTTGTCTGTCACGGCATCCCAGGTGATAAAAAACTCAAAAAAGGTGATATTGTTAATATTGACATTACCGTAATTAAAGATGGCTATCATGGTGACACTTCTAAAATGTTTATCATTGGAAAGTCTAGCATTAAAGCACAGCGTATTTGTCGCATTGCACAAGAATGCTTATATATTGGCATTAAAAAAGTCAAACCAGGTATTCATCTTGGCGAGATTGGTAAGGCGATTGGTGCACATGCAATTAAAAATAATTGCGCAATCGTGCGTGATTATTGTGGACATGGGATTGGTCGTTTGTTCCACACTGAGCCACAGGTGGTGCATTATGACGATGGCGGCATTAAAAATAGCCAAATCTTAGAGGCAGGAATGTCATTTACTATTGAACCGATGGTAAATTTAGGAAAATGGGAAGTTACAACTTCACAAAAAGATGGATGGACGGTAACAACCAAAGACCGTTCGCTTTCAGCGCAATGGGAGCATACGATTTTAGTAACCAAAGACGGTTATGAAATTCTAACAATTCGTGATGAAGAATATATTAAATAAATGCTAAAATAACGCCTTAAAATTCTTTTTTTAACTTTATGAAGCGCTTACGCAATTATTTTATCTCTGGTCTATTATTTTGGATACCGCTTGCTCTGAGCGTTATTGTTGTCAAATTCTTCTTGCAATTTGTTGATAATATTATTCCTGTGCAATATTTACCAAAATCATTATTGAATGTTACGCACGACATTCCAGGCTTAGGCATTATGCTAATATTAATCATTATGCTGATAACAGGTGCCCTGGTGAATAATTTTATTGGGCGTCAATTATTGGCACTTTGGGATAAATTCTTAAATCACATCCCTGGCTTTAGAGGTATTTATAATGCTTTAAAACAATTGTCAGATACGGTGCTTAGTCCTTCTGGCAATAGTTTTAAAAAAGCATTGTTGGTCGAATATCCGCGTAAAGGTATGTGGACAATTGCTTTTCAAACAGGGGACTATCAAGGTGAAGTCAGTAAAAAAATTGGCAAAGAAATCGTCAATATTTATGTCCCAACAACCCCAAACCCGACTTCTGGATTTTTTATTATGTTGCCGAAAGACGATGTGATAGAGTTGGATATGAATGTCGATGAGGCCTTTAAATTAATTATTTCTACTGGCGTGGTAAAGCCGAAATAACAAGGAAAAAACTATGAGTATGAGAACAGATTATTGCGGTGAATTACGCAAAGAGAACATTGGTCAAAGCGTTGAGATTTGTGGCTGGACCAATCGTCGTCGTGACCACGGCGGTGTTATTTTTTTGGATATGCGTGATAAACGCGGCATCGTTCAAGTGGTGATTAATCCTGACAATAATGATTTTGCGTTAGCAGAAACGATTCGCAATGAATTCGTATTAAAAATCACGGGTGAAGTCATTGCCAGGGCGGATAATTTAATTAACCCAAAACTTGATACTGGTGAGATTGAAATTGTTGCCAATAAGATTGAAATTCTAAATACTTCTAAACCAGTACCTTTCCAGATTGATGCCGTTGATACCTCAGAAGAAGTGCGTCTCAAATATCGTTACTTGGATTTACGCACTAATGTTATGCAACAACGGATGCGTTTGCGTTCAAAAGTGACGCATTTTATGCGCGAATTTATGGATAACAATGATTTCTTGGATATTGAAACGCCGTTTTTAACTAAGGCGACACCTGAGGGCGCGCGCGATTATTTAGTGCCTTCGCGTACTTATCCGGGTGAGTTTTTTGCCCTACCACAATCACCACAATTATTTAAGCAGTTGTTAATGATGTCGGGTTTTGAGCGATACTATCAAATCGTTAAATGCTTCCGAGATGAAGATTTACGCGCTGATCGCCAACCAGAATTTACCCAATTAGATGTAGAAACTTCGTTTATGAGTGAAGGTGAAATTATGTCTATGATGGAGGAAATGACACGCGGTTTATTCAAAGAGGTGATTGAGGTTGACCTTGGTGACAAATTCCCAACCATCACTTATAATGATGCAATGTCCACTTACGGCGTTGACCGTCCTGATATGCGTATTCCGATGAAATTGGTATGCGTGAACGAGATTATGAAAGGTGTGGATTTTAATGTATTCTCAGGTCCAGCCAGTGCTGATGATTCTCGCGTTGCCGCCCTTAAAATCCCAGGTGGTGCGAGCATCAGCCGTAAAGATATCGACAAATATACCAAATATGTCAGTATTTACGGCGCCAAAGGCTTGGCATATATCAAACTGAACGAAGAGGGTCCTGCTTCGCCAATTTTGAAATTCTTAGGCGACGATGTCACCAATCAAATCATCGAAATGACCGACGCTAAAACGGGCGATATTATTTTCTTCGGTGCTGACAAAATCAAAATCGTCAACGAGGCACTCGGTAACTTGCGTGAGCAAATCGCCAAGGATTTAGACCTTTACACTTGTAAATGGGCGCCAATTTGGGTGATTGACTTCCCAATGTTTGACCAAAACGAAGACGGTTCTTTAAGTGCTATTCATCACCCTTTCACCGCGCCAAGCGTCGATGCAAAAACCTTGGAAGCCACTGCAGCCACCGCCCTATCTCGCGCCTACGATTTAGTCATTAATGGCAGTGAAGTTGGTGGTGGATCTATCCGTATCCATCAGGTAGAGATGCAACAAACGGTATTAAAATTGCTGGGCATTTCCGACGAAGAAGCCAAAGATAAATTCGGCTTCCTGCTTGACGCTTTAGAGTACGGCTGTCCACCCCATGGCGGTATGGCATTCGGCTTAGACCGCCTGGTGATGATTATGACTGGCAGTGACTCTATCCGCGATGTCATTGCCTTCCCTAAAACTCAAACTGCCGCCTGCTTATTGACTTCTGCTCCTGCCGCTGTGCCAAACAAAGTATTAAGAGAATTGAGCGTTAAAGTAAGCCTTCCCGAAAAAGACAGCTAAAGTGTCAATCCAAGACCAAATCAAGGCCAAACTCAAGGATAAAAATGCTGTATTAGTAGCACACTACTATGTCAGTGGTGAATTGCAAACCTTAGCGGAAGAAACTGGCGGTATAGTTTCCGATAGTTTGGAGATGGCACGGTTTGGACAGAACTGTGATGCAGACATTATTATCGTTGCGGGTGTTAAGTTTATGGGGGAAACTGCTAAAATTCTATCCCCTGAAAAAACCGTTTTGGTATTAGACGACAAAGCCACTTGTTCATTAGATGAAGATTGTCCAATTGACGAATTTTCTAAATTTTGCGACCAACATACCGATAGAACGGTGGTGGTTTACGCCAATACTTCAGCTGCGGTTAAAGCACGGGCAGATTGGGTAGTCACTTCAGGTAGTGCGTTGACAGTGGTAAAGCATTTACACGAAAAAGGTGAGAAAATTCTTTGGGCGCCCGACAAACATTTAGGTAATTTCGTGCAAAATCAAACAGGTGCAGATATGTTGCTCTGGCAAGGTTCTTGCGTGGTACATGAGCGTTTTAAAGCAGATGCTCTGCTTACACTCAAAGAAAAACACCCTCAAGCGGCAGTTTTGGTGCACCCAGAATCCCCGCAAGCAGTCGTAGATTTAGCAGATATAATAGGCTCAACTACAGCACTCATTAATGCAGTTAGAGACAGAAAAGAATCAACTTTTATTATTGCCACTGATAACGGTATTTTTCACAAAATGCGTGAAGTGGCACCGAATAAAATCCTGATTGAAGCGCCGACTATGGGTGTGGGAGCAGACTGTGAGAGCTGTGCGCATTGTGAATGGATGGCAATGAATGATTTAGAAAATTGCCTAAATGCTATTCAAAATAAAACCCACGAAATAACTATTGAAGAATCGGTGGCAATTCAGGCGAAAAAATCAATACAAAAATTATTAGACTTTACCGCATGAGGCAAAACCCTAATCCAAAGATAGAAAATGCAAATCTGACGCCAACCCTTACCACCACAGCACTTTCAAAAAATCGCCGTGGAACCACTGGGTGGCACTAAGATTTTTTACAAAGCACTGTGATAGCAAGGCTTAACGCCATATTCACACCTTCTATCTTTGGATTAGGGTAAAATAAAACGATTGAAAAAATGGAGAAAATCTGATGGCTGGACACAGTAAATGGCATAACATTCAACATCGTAAAGGCGCACAGGATGCAAAACGCGGCAAAATCTTTACTAAATTAATCAAGGAAATTGTCATTGCTGCTAAGCAAGGCGGTGGCGTGATTGAGAACAACCCTTCTTTGAGGATGGTGATTGATAAAGCATTGGCAGCGAATATGAAACGCGATACCATTGAAAATGCGGTTAAACGCGGTTCTGGAGACCTTGATGGCGAAAATTATGATGAAGTGCGTTATGAGGGCTATGGATTGGGCGGTACTGCGGTAATGGTGGACACGCTGACGGATAATCGCAATCGCACCGTTGCTGATGTGCGACACGCATTTACTAAACACGGGGGCAATCTTGGCACAGATGGCTCAGTATCTTACTTATTTAATAAGCAAGGTTTTATCAGTTTTGAATCGGGTGATGAAGACACTATTATGGAGATTGCATTGGATGCGGGTGCTGAAGATGTGATTACCAATGACGACGGCTCTATTGATGTGATTACCACACCAGAATATTTCTTTACTGTCAAAGATGCATTAACGGCTGCTGGACTTGAAGCAAGTCATTCTGAAGTAACAATGGAGCCTGCCAACCGCATTGAGCTCAATCTTGGCGATGCAGAAAAGTTTATGAAACTGATTGAACGATTAGAAGATTTAGACGATACACAAGAAGTCTATCACAATGCGGATATTTCTGATGAAGTGATGGCACAATTGTAACAATGATAACAACCTTTAAGAATATTCGCGCGTTAGGCGCCTTCAAGCAAGACGCGCTGAATAAAAAATTATTGCCTTTGGGCGTACAATTGACGGGCGTGGAATTTGTACATTTTGCGAATTGCACAGAGGTATTGAGTAATGACGAGTCTTTGATGCTTGAAAAATTGTTGGGTTATGAACAATCTATTAAGGTTTCAGGTGTTGAGGAAGTCGTGGTTATCCCAAGATTAGGCACGATATCACCTTGGTCATCGAAAGCCAGTGATATTTTGCATTTGTGTGGGTTGAAAAAAGTCAAACGCATTGAACGGGGCATAATTTATCACTTTGATAAAGCGATTATGGATAAGTCAGCAGTCTTGGCGATTGTGATGGATAAAATGACAGAATCTGAGTTGACTTCGATGAATGAAGCGCAGGCAATTTTTGATGATTTTGAGCCACAGCCATTTAGTCGTATTGATATTTTAAGCAAAGGAAAATCTGCATTGGAACAGGCAAATGCAACTTTAGGCTTGGCATTGTCAGCGGGTGAAATTGAATATTTAGTGAACAGTTTTACGCAATTAAAACGCAATCCGACGGATGTGGAATTAATGATGTTTGCACAAGCGAATTCTGAGCATTGTCGCCATAAGATTTTTAATGCCGATTGGAGCATTGACGGTGAGTTGCAAGCGAAAAGTTTGTTTGCGATGATTCGCAATACTTATCACCAGCATCCAGAAGGTTTGTTGAGCGTTTATTCAGACAACTCTGCGGTAATGGCAGGTTATGAGGGGAGTCGTTTTTATGCGGATGCCGATGGAAAATATGTAAATTCGACTGAACACAGAGCGATTTTAATGAAAGTGGAAACACATAACCACCCTACTGCTATTGCTCCTCACCCAGGTGCGGCAACGGGCTCTGGCGGTGAAATTCGTGATGAAGGTGCAACGGGTAAAGGCTCAAAACCCAAAGTTGGACTGTGTGGGTTTAGTGTTTCTAATTTAAAAATTAACGATGCTATGCAACCGTGGGAAATTGATAATGGCAAGCCAAGTCAAATACAATCAGCGTTAGATATTATGATTGAAGGTCCGATTGGTGCGGCGAGTTTTAACAATGAATTTGGTCGCCCAAATACCTTGGGTTACTTCCGAACTTACGAACAAAAAACGCCTGATGGCGATATACGAGGCTACCATAAGCCAATTATGTTAGCGGGTGGCTTGGGGCATATTCAAGAGCAACATATTGAAAAAGGCAACATCCCTGTCGGCAGTAAAATCATCGTGCTTGGCGGTCCTGCGATGTTAATTGGCCTTGGTGGCGGTGCGGCGTCAAGTATTAAGAGTGGCGAGCAAAGTGAAGATTTGGATTTTGCATCCGTGCAACGCGCTAACCCAGAAATGGAACGCCGTGCACAAGAAGTGATCGACTGTTGTGCTAATTTTGCTGATAAAAACCCAATTATTTCCATTCACGATATTGGTGCAGGCGGTTTGTCCAATGGCTTACCTGAATTGGTCAATGATTCAGGCAAAGGCGGAAAATTCAAACTGCGGAAAATTCCAAATGATGATAAAAAAATGTCGCCATTAGAAGTGTGGTGTAATGAGTCACAAGAACGCTATGTGCTAGCAATTGCCAATGAAAGCGTGGCATTATTCAGCGATATTTGTCAGCGGGAACGCACACCTTTTGCCATTTTGGGCGAATCCACTAAAGAGCAAGAATTGATTTTAAGTGATGACTTATTTGACAATAATCCGATTGAAATGCCGATGGCAGTATTATTGGGCAATCCACCAAAAACCTCAATTGATGCCGTCACGCAACCTATTAAATTGAACACTTTAGACACCAGTTCGATAAAACTTGATGATGCAATTTCAAGAACTTTACAACTGCCAACTGTTGCCAGTAAAAACTTTTTAATCACCATTGGTGACCGCAGTGTAACTGGCATGGTGGCTCGTGACCAATTCGTCGGACCGTGGCAAATGCCAGTGGCAGATTGTGCAATTTCTATTTCTGATTACATAGGCTACAAAGGCGAGATTATGTCTTTAGGCGAGCGCGCGCCATTGGCTTTATGTGATGCAAATGCAGCAGCAAGAATGACGATTGGCGAAGCCTTAACCAATATGTTGGGCGGTTTTGTAGAAGACATTCATCACATCAGTTTGAGTGCGAATTGGATGAGTGCAAGTGGCCATGCGGGTGAAGATGTAAAACTTTTTGAAGCAGTGAAAGCGGTGGGCATGGATTTATGCCCTGAACTTGGCTTAACTGTGCCAGTCGGCAAAGATTCAATGAGCATGAAAAGCGCATGGACAGAAAATGGCAAGGACAAATCTGTCACCTCTCCACTCTCTTTAGTGGTCACTGCCTTCTCTAAGACCCCTGATGTCAGAGCACAAATTACGCCTTTATTAGACACCGAAATTGGCAGTGAGTTGCTGTTAATTGATTTAGGTTTTGGTAAAAATCGCATGGGTGGCTCGTGCTTGGCACAAGTTTACAATCAAATTGGTGATATTTCACCAAACCTTGACAATTCAGCCGTATTTAAGAATTTCTTTACAACCATCAACCAACTGAATAAAGAAGGATTAATCAGTGCCTATCATGACCGTAGCGATGGTGGTGTCATTACCACTTTATTAGAAATGGCATTCGCCTCTCATTGTGGCTTAGATATTATTAAACACGATATTGAAACACTATTCAACGAAGAGTTAGGCTGCGTGATTCAAGTAGAAAATAGCAATAAAGATACTGTCATTGACGCCCTATCCAAGGCAGGATTAGCAGATTGCACTGATACAATTGCAACACTTAATAGTACCGATACAATTAACATTGGTGATTATAGTGAAAAACGCGCAACCCTACAGCAACTATGGAGTACTACTTCTTACCAGATTGCTAAACTCAGAGACAATCCAGAATGCGCCCAACAAGAATTTGATTTGGTCGGTGAGAACACCGCAGGCTTGCAAACCAAACTGACTTTTGACATTAATCAAGCGCCTGCTATTTTAAGTAGTCGCCCGAAAATAGCCATATTGCGTGAACAAGGTATTAACGGACAAATAGAAATGGCAGCAGCATTTGACAAAGCAGGTTTTGAAGCTACTGATGTACATATGAGCGACATTTTATCAGGTCGCTTGTCATTAGCTGACTTTAAAGGTTTGGTCGCTTGTGGTGGCTTCTCGTATGGCGATGTACTGGGTGCGGGTCGTGGTTGGGCGAACTCTATTCTTTATAATCCCCGTGCTAAAGGCGAATTTGAAGCCTTCTTTAATCGTGATGATAGCTTTTCTTTGGGCGTTTGTAACGGCTGCCAAATGATGTCTAATTTAACCGATATCATTCCAGGTTCACAAAACTGGCCGAGTTTTAAGCGTAATGTTTCAGAGCAATTTGAAGCACGCTTTTCTTCGGTTAAAATTGGCAAATCTAATTCTATTTTCTTAGATGGCATGGAAGATTCGGTGATGCCAATTGCTATTGCTCACGGTGAAGGTCGTGCCATCTTTACTGCTGAGCCATCCAACAACATTGCCCTACAATATGTAGATCATAATGCTAACCCAACCCAAAGTTACCCACATAATCCAAACGGCTCTGATAATGCCGTTGCTGGTCTAACCAACAAATCTGGACAGGTAACCATTATGATGCCACACCCAGAGCGTGTTATCAGAACTGTGCAAAACTCCCATCATCCAAAAGATTGGATTGAGCGAAGCCCTTGGATGAGAATGTTTGAAAATGCCAGAATTTGGGTTGGGTAACGATTGATTGATTATCAACTCATTCGCTCCAAACGCAAAACACTTTCCCTGCAGATTGACAAACAAGCGCGGCTATCTGTGCGGGCACCGATGCGTTTAAGTGTTAAAAAAATTGAGGATTTTATTAACGAAAAGCAAAGTTGGATTGAGAAAAAACAATCCGAAATCAAAAGCAATCTACCCCCAAAACAAACCTATGCAATCGGCAATAAATATCTATTATTAGGCAAATCATACCCCTTACAACACACGCAATCTGGCAATCCCATCAATTTTGACAATCAGGCTTTCTCACTCAACACGAATTACGAAGGCAACAAAGCCTTTCACTGGTTCTATAAAAAAGAATTCATCAAAATTGCCACCCCAATCCTTGAGCAGTTAGCCAAAAAATACGATTTAAATTACAAAGAAGTCCGCTTCAAGGCACAAAAAAGTCGCTGGGGCTCTTGCAGTGCCAGTAATAACATCAACCTAAACTACCTGTTAGTCATGGCGCCAATATCCGTCATCACTATGGTTATTGCCCATGAATTAGCCCACATCATCCACAAAAATCATTCCAAGGATTTTTACGCCCTATTGACTGAAATGATGCCTGAACACAAACAAGCCGATATATGGCTCAAAAAGCACAGTCAAACTTTACACAACTTGTAAAAGTTTATTTGTTGTTAAACTTCTCAGTGGCATTTTCCATTTCACCTTTAAGCGTACCCATTTCTGCCATTTCAACAATAATATCTCCGCCGCCGACGAGCTCACCGTTCATATAGATTTGCGGGAAAGTTGGCCAGTCTGCAAAAGCGGGTAAATTTTGCATAACTTCTTGGTCTTCAAAGATATTGACATAGGCAAACTCAACACCTGTTGAGGCTAAGGTTTTTACAGCGGTAGAGGAAAAACCACATCGTGGAAATTGTGGTGTGCCTTTCATATATAAAACAATTGCAGCACTGTCCACTTGTTTTTGAATTCTTTCCATGATATCCATAAGTTACTCCTTATTTTAAATACTTGACTATTTTACTTTGATTGCCTCAGCAATGGTATATTTTTGTCCTTGTTTTATTTTCTTATAATTACCAAAAACAGATTTAAAATTATCTTTGATGAAATTGCGTAAACCATTAATAGTGACAAAAACAATTTTACCGCCTGGTTTGAGTGCGTCGTAAGCATCGTAAAGGATAATACTAAGTTGCTCTCTGCCAACTTTAGCAGGAACATTGGAAATTACCTGATCAAAATATTCGCTTTTGTTGACATTTGAAAAAGCATCAGATAAGTAGGCTTTGGCATTGTCTAAATGGTTGAGCTTTGCATTAGCATTGGACAACTCAACAGCGACAAAATCTTTATCAACCATATGCACTTCACCTTTTGAACAAGATTTGGCAACTGCTAAACCAATGGGACCGTAACCACAGCCAAGGTCTAAACATTTGTCAGTTTCTTCGATTTTCAAATGTTTCATTAATAATATAGTACCATCATCAATTGCCCGCGGGGAAAACACACCCCAGCGGGTTTTTAATGTTAAATCACAACCTAACAAATGGGTTTGCAGCGTAAGATCTTGCTTGAGTTTAGGAATATCACTTCTAAAAAACATAATAAAATACCTTTAAGATTGTTGGGCTTTCTTGGCTTTTTTCTTAGCTTTTGCCATAATAACCTGTGCAGCATTATCGCCAATATGCTCTTCACCGCGTGCTTTTGCTAATTCAATTTGTTTTTGTCTTTCTTGGTAACGATTGATTTGTTTCTCAGAATGCGTGCCATGGCAACGAGGACAAGAAACGCCTTTTACATAATGTTCGTGTTGTTTATCAATATCAGTAATTGGATAGCGACAGGCATGACATTGGTCGTATTGCCCCTGCTCTAAATTGTGCTTAACCGCAACACGCTCATCAAAAACAAAACATTCGCCCTCCCATAGGCTGTCAGATTCTTCCACCTCTTCAAGATATTTCAATACGCCGCCGTGCAGATGATAAACTTCTTTAAACCCTTGTGATTTTAAATAAGCTGTGGATTTTTCACAACGAATACCGCCAGTGCAAAACATAGCAACTTTTTTATGACGATATTGCTCTAAATTTTCTTTAGTATAACTTGGAAATTCTCTGAAAGTTTCGGTATTTGGGTTAATTGCACCTTTAAAGCTACCAATGCCGTATTCATAATCATTACGAGTATCAATCAATATTACATCGGGGTCGCTGATCAAGGCGTTCCAATCTTTGGGTTTAACATAAGTACCAACAGATGACAATGGGTCAATATGCTCTACGCCCAAAGTCACGATTTCTTTTTTGAGTTTTACCTTTAGGCGTTTAAACGGTAGGCTTTCACTTTGAGAAAACTTGATTTCTAAGTTGTTGAAACGACCGTCTTCTTCTAAAAATTGCACCAATTTATTAATGGATTCTTGTGTGCCTGACACCGTACCATTTAAACCTTCTAAAGCCAAAAGAAGCGTGCCTTTAATATTTAAATCCACTAATAATTGTCTTAGCGGGGTGCGGAATTCTTCAAAATTATCAAGACGAACAAACTGATATAGGGCACAAACAGTAAACATAGAAATCTATTATTCAATAAAATTGTTTATTTTACAATAAACCATAAAAATAAAAGGTTATTTATTTACCCTAATCCAAAGATAGAAAGTGTGAATATGGCGTTAAGCCTTGCTATCACAGTGCTTTGTAAAAAATCTTAGTGCCACCCAGTGGTTCCACGGCGATTTTTTAAAAGTGCTATGGTGGTAAGGATTGGCGTCAGATTTGCGTTTTCTATTTTTGGATTAGGGATTTAACCTCCTCACATATAAAACACACAGCTGTCAGCGTATAATAAGATACTTTAAAAAAATACCTTTTCAATTCTGTGCTTGACTCCATCCATTACCCTGCAGACATTAAACAACTTGATTTAAAGCAACTACAGTCTTTGGCGGATGAAATTCGTGAATTTTTGATTGAAAACATTCAAAAAACAGGTGGACATCTTGCACCAAATTTGGGTACGGTCGAAATGTCGATTGCAATGCATTATGTTTTTGACACACCCAAAGACAGCTTTGTTTTTGATGTTGGGCATCAGGCTTATACGCACAAAATTCTGACGGGGCGTAAGGATAAGATGGATACGCTGCGCCAAAAAGATGGACTGTCAGGCTTTACCAAACGCGCGGAAAGTGAGCATGACGCCTTTGGCGCTGGACATTCTTCTACTTCTATCAGTGCAGCACTCGGTATTGCCATTGGCAACAAGATTAATAACAATAACCATAAATCAATTGCAGTAATTGGCGATGGTGCACTCACGGGTGGCATGTCATTTGAAGCGCTCAATCATGCGGGGGATAGCGATGCAGATTTGTTGATTATTCTGAATGATAACGATATGAGTATCTCTAAAAATGTCGGCGCAATGAGTAAGTACCTCACCAAACTCATCTCTGGCAAGATTTATTCAACCATGAAAAATAAATCGTTAGGTATTTTAGAAAAAATGCCAAACTTACGCGAATTTGCTAAACGCTCAGAAGAGCACTTGAAAGGCATGATTTTGCCAAGTACTTTGTTTGAAGAATTGGGACTGGATTATTATGGTCCGATTGATGGGCATGATTTACCGACTTTGGTAAAAACATTACAAAATCTAAAAACACAAAATAAACCCAGATTGTTGCATATTATCACCAAAAAAGGCTATGGTTTAGACAGTGCAGAAAATGACCCTTGTAAGTTCCACGGCATTGCCCCTGTGACTGACAGTGTAAATAGTGCCATCCCCTTAGACAGTTATAGCAATGTCTTTGGACGCTGGCTGATAAATACTGCGGTCAACAATAAAAAATTAATTGCCATCACCCCAGCAATGTGCACTGGCTCTGGCATGAGTGAATTTGAACAAAAATTTCCCGAACAATATTTTGATGTGGGGATTGCTGAGCAGCATGCTATCACTTTTGCAGGGGGCTTAGCAACGCAAGGTTTGAAGCCTGTGGTGGCTATTTATTCTACCTTTCTACAACGAGGCTACGACCAGTTAATTCATGATATCGCCCTGCAAAATCTAAATGTTATTTTTGCTATTGATCGTGCGGGCTTGGTAGGTGCAGATGGTGCGACACATGCAGGCAGTTTTGATTTGAGTTTTTTACGCTGCATTCCTAATCTGACAATTATGGTGCCGAGTGATGGCTTAGAAATGTATCAAATGTTAAATACCGCCTTAACAATGACTGGCCCTGTTTGCGTCCGCTATCCGCGTGGCACGGCAAATATTGAGCGTTATGAAACGCAAGAGGTAATTGAAATTGGCAGGGCAAAAGTTTTATTAAAAGGTAGGAAAACTGCTATTTTTGCTTATGGTAACTTTGTTGAAACCGCCTTAACAGCGGGCAAGGAACTTGGTGCAACCGTCATTGATATGCGTTTTGTCAAACCTTTGGATACTACGCTAATCAGTGAAATGGCAAATAGTCACCAACAATTAATCTCTATTGAAGATAATGCAATTGCTGGTGGTGCTGGTGGTGCTATTGGAGAGTATCTACAGCAACAAAAAATCACCACGACGCTACAAATCTTAGGTTTGCCCGATGATTTCACTGAACAAGGCTCGCAAATAGAGTTGTACCAGAAATACGGATTAACCGCTCAAGATATTATCAAGGCAGCCTCATCATGAAAAAATTCTTTAGACGCTATACGCCCAACCCAAGCGAACTAAAAAACCATAAAAATCTTGGCTGGCTAGGCAAACATTTACATAATGCAAGTTTGTGGAATTTCAATCGAAAATCCATCTCTAAAGCCTTTGCCGTAGGTTTATTTTGCGCCTTTGTACCCGTGCCCTTTCAAATGTTATTAGCAGCACCTGCTGCCGTTGTATTTAGTGCAAATTTACCGATTTCTGTTGCCTTGGTTTGGATTACCAACCCACTAACTATGCCACCGATTTTTTATGGTTGTTATAAATTAGGTGCATGGATTTTAAGTGTTGGTATTGAGCAAGACTTTATCATGTCACTTGATTATGTGTGGCAGGTATTTGATATCATTTGGCAACCTTTCTTATTGGGTTGTTTAATTATTTCTGTGATGAGTTCAGCACTGGGTTATTTCGGTATTCAGATTATCTATCGATACAAGGCTTACAAAAGAGTTAACCAATTCTAAAATTCTAAGCCCGGCTTACCTAAGCCGGGCTTAGAATTGGTTAACTTTTGAGTTGGGATCGGATTTGTGCTTCAAGGGTATCAACCAAACTTTCATTACTGACTTTGGAATGCGTTAACCCATTAATATACATCAAATTAGGTTCTCCGCCGGTTAAGCCAACCGATACTGCCTTAGCTTCACCGGGTCCATTTACCACACAGCCAATCACTGCAGCGTCAATTGGTTCGGTAATATCTTCTAAGCGGGCTTCTAATTCATTAACCACTTTAATCACATCAAATTTTTGACGAGAACATGAGGGGCAGGCGATTAAATTAACGCCTTTTTGTCGCAATCCAAGAGACTTAAGAATGTCAAAACCAACTTTAATTTCATCCACAGGATCGGATGCCAAAGAGACGCGAATGGTATCGCCAATACCTTCTGCAAGTAACAAGCCTAGACCTACTGAAGATTTTACCGAGCCCGCTCTGAGTGACCCTGCTTCAGTAATACCAAGATGTAAAGGGTTGTCAATTTGTGAGGCTAATTGCTTATAAGCAAAAACAGTCATAAAAACTTCAGAAGCCTTAAGTGATATTTTGTAATTATCAAAATTCAACTTGTCTAAAATATCAATATGCCTAAAAGCAGATTCCACCATCGCTTCAGGCGTGGGTTCTGTGTATTTCTTTTGTAAATCTTTTTCCAATGAGCCTGCGTTAACACCGATACGAATAGGAATATTATGATCTAAAGCGGACGCTATCACTTCTTTTACTCTATCCTTGCGTCCGATATTACCTGGGTTAATACGCAAACAATCGGCGCCATATTCTGCTACTTTTAGGGCAATTTTATAATCAAAATGAATGTCAGCAATTAATGGAATACTGGTTTTTTTCTTAATAATTTTAAAAGCTTCTGCTGTTTCCATCGTTGGTACAGAAACACGCACCAAATCTCCTCCTGCCTTTTGAATAGACTCAATTTGTGCAACCGTCGCCTTTATATCATTGGTATTAGTATTAGTCATGCTTTGCACGACAATCGGTGCATTGCCACCAATCGCAACATCGCCAACAAAAATTTGTCTAGATTTTCTTCGGGTAATGATATGGGTTGATTTCATAGTTTTTTATTAACGCTCTTGGTTTATTTCATCTAAGTTTTCTAAAATTTCAGGCTGTTTAGGCTTGGCTTGAATATCGCCAATTTCGTCGTTGATAGGCGTGATAACTACCTGGGTTTTTTTAACTTCTGCTTCTTTAATCACAATCAAATTGGTTTGTGAGGCTTTTGGTGTTTGACTATCGTCAAAAGAAAAGTAAAACGCAAGCAGAGTAAGCATAAATATTACAACACCCAGCTTAATTTTACTTTTGTTATTTTTTCTTCCCCGCTTAGGGTAATAGTCAATACCTTCTATCATAATATTTTTTTAGTGCGTTTGGTTTTATCAACCACTTGTCCTGCCAATTGTCCGCAAGCCGCATTCACATCTTCACCCCTCGTACGCCGAGTGGTGGTGCGAATGCCACCAGCAAACAACACATCTTGGAAATTCTTAATTGTAACCTCTTTTGAGGTTTTATATTGAGTTTCTGGAAAGGGGTTAAAAGGAATTAAGTTCACTTTTGCTGACATTCCCTTTAATACTGTTACTAATTTTTTTGCCTGTGCAACACTATCATTTACCCCATCCAACATCACATATTCAAACAAAATATGTCGTTCTTGAGTGCCTGCATTAAGATAAACCTTACAAGCCTCCAATAAATCTTTAATAGGGTATTTTTGGTTAATTGGCACCAATTCATCACGCAATGAATCGTCTGCCGCATGCAAAGAAACTGCCAAACTCACTGGCACTCTATCTGCCATTCGTAATAAGGCTGGCACCACACCCGAAGTTGAAACAGTGACTTTACGCCTTGAAAGTCCAAATGCCAAGCCATCTAACAACAAATCACAGGCAGGATATACTGCTTTTTCATTCAACAAAGGTTCGCCCATTCCCATAAACACCACATTGGAGATTCTTTTACTCTTGTCTTTTAAATAATGATTCGCCAGCATTACCTGTCCGATAATTTCTGCCACGCTGAGGTTACGATTAAAGCCTTGCATACCTGTTGAGCAAAAAGTACAATCCAATGAACAACCTACTTGCGAAGAGATGCACAATGTTCCTCTATCGTCTGAAGGAATATACACAGTTTCAATAAAATTATCCCTGCCCGTGTCAATCACCCACTTAATTACCCCATCAAGTGCATGATCTTGCTTGGCTACCTTGGGCAATTCAATACAAGCCATCTCGCTCAATTGCTGTCTGAGATTTTTACTGAAATTAAGCATCTTGTCAAAATCAAGCTCATGGTATTTATAAATCCATTGCATCAATTGTTTGACGCGATAGGGTTTTTCACCTAACGATTCAAACAGTTTAGTGAGCGATTCTTGATTTAACCCTAGTAGATTTAGCTTATCTTTTTTTGACATACCGAAAAAAAAGCACCCAAAGGGGTGCTTTTTCCATAAAACGGTTAAATATTAACCGTTTACAGCGTCTTTAAGTGCTTTTCCAGCTTTAAATGCAGCCACTTTAGATGCTTTAATTTGAATTGCAGCACCAGTCTGTGGATTGCGACCTGTGCGTGCTGCACGGTCTCTAACTACGAAAGAGCCAAAGCCAGTCAACTGTACGCCGTCGCCTTTAGCCATAGCACTAGTGATAGCACCTGTAGTAGCGTTCAACGCACGACCTGCGTCCGCTTTAGAAAGATTTGCTGCTGATGCGATTGCATCAATTAATTCTGATTTATTCATTTTTCATTCTCCTCGAAAGATTTTATTTAAAAAGTACTAAAAGCTCACTGATGGAAGATGAAAATAAAAAATTATTACTCACATCTCTTCATTTAGTGCCGTCAATTATAAACAAAAACGCACCCCTGTCAACGCTTTTTTTTTAAATTTATCACTTAAGACTTTCTTTTAAAAGTCTTTGCTTATCTCTTTGCCAGTCTTTTTCTTTGATGTCTTGTCGTTTATCGTGGGATTTTTTTCCTTTGGCTACGCCGATTTCTAGTTTTACCTTGCCTCGGACCCAATAAAGCTTAAGTGGAACGACGGTTGCACCCTTTTGATCAATCTTATCTTTTATTCTGTTAATTTCTATACGATTTAACAATAACTTACGCGTTCTAGTAGGATCTGCATTAACATGGGTGGATGCTGTGTTTAAGGGCGAGATGTGACTACCAAATAAAAACAGTTCATTATTTTTTAAAATCACATAACTTTCTTTAATTTGCACCTTGTTATCTCGTAGGCTTTTCACTTCCCAACCCTGTAAAGAAACGCCAGCTTCCAGACTTTGTTCTATAAAATAGTCGTGTCGTGCCTTTTTATTGACGACAATCGTATTTGAACTTGTTTTTTTCTTTTTCTTTGCCATTATGCATCACATCTCTAAAAGTGCTATCGTTTCTTATTCATGCAGTCAAATGTATCAATTGGTCAATCAAATTAATGATTACCCACAATTTCTCAATTGGTGCTCCTCTGCGAGTATTTTAAATCAAACTGAGTACGAAATCATCGCTTCGGTAACGATTAATAAAAGTGCTTTTAATCAGTCATTTACCACGGTAAACACTTTAACCCCTGATACGCGTATCGATATGCAACTTAAAGATGGTCCATTTAAGCAATTACAAGGTACTTGGATTTTCACGCCGTTGAACCAGTCGGCTTGTAAAGTCAGCCTTGAATTAGAATTTAGTTTTGCTTCGCGTTTGATAGATATTGCCATTGCTCCGATTTTTACTGCAATTTCTAATGCACAACTTGACGCATTTGTCGCTAGAGCCAAACAAGTCTATGGCTAATTCCAATTCCATTCTCTTATTTAATAAACCATTTGGCATTCTGTGTCAATTCAGTGGCAATATGAAAAACCTTTCTCACTATATTAATGAAAAAGATTTTTACCCTGCGGGTCGCCTTGATAAAGATTCGGAGGGCTTGTTACTACTGACCAATAACGGAAAATTGCAACATCAAATCTCACATCCAAAATTTGACAAAGAAAAAACCTACCTTGTACAGGTAGAGGGCAAGGTAACTGAAGAAGCCATTTGGCAATTACGCAAAGGTGTGAGACTTAAAGATGGATTAACCAAACCTGCCAAAGTAAAAATCACTGAACACCCTGATTGGTTATGGCGTAGAGTGCCACCAATTCGGATGCGAAAAAATATTCCAACTTCGTGGATTGAACTCAAAATTACCGAAGGTAAAAATCGTCAAGTAAGGCGAATGACGGCGGCGGTTGGCTTTCCGACGCTGAGATTGATTCGCACACGAATAGGTGATTGGAAATTAGGCGACATCGCATTAGGAAAATATGAACGCTTTTGAACTTGCCCACCGTGCTTTAATGAATGAAGTTATTAATGATAAAATTAATCTTACTCAACATTTGCACATCCTTAACGCCAATCAAAAATTATCATTTGATAATTTTCCAATTGAGCCAATACCTAGCCCTGGCAGACCTAAAAAACCAAAATTAGTTAGGTTTCAATCGGTGCCAAAACGAGGAAAATCAGATATTGGGCTTATCAATACCATTCACGCAATTTGTCACATTGAATTTAATGCGATTAATTTGGCTTTGGATGCGGTCTATCGCTTTCAAGGTATGCCCAAGAAATTTTATCAAGATTGGATTCAAGTGGCTTTTGAAGAATCCCAACATTTTAAATTATTGAGCGACTACTTAATAGAGTTGGACTATCAATACGGTGACTTTGATGGGCATAATGGCTTGTGGAAAATGACTAAAGATACCGATTACGATGTATTGGCACGAATGGCGTTAGTACCGAGAGTATTAGAAGCAAGAGGTTTAGATGCTACACCAAAAATTAAAGCCCGTTTTAAAAAATCAGCGTTTAGCAAAATGTCAGATATTTTAGACATCATCTTTAAGGACGAAATTGAACATGTAAAAATTGGCAATCACTGGTTCCATTATGTATGCCAACAAAGAAAAATCAATCCTTTAGAAACCTTTGATCAGTTGGTTAAAAAACACATTGGCTCCGAACTGCGCGGACCATTTAACATTAAAGCCAGAAAACTGGCAAATTTTTCCCAACAAGAATTAAACTATTTACAACAATTATAAATCTAAAAAATCCAATTATTACTTACGAACCTAAGCCGGGCTTAGGTAAGCCGGGCTTAGTTGCTACCTATAGCGCATTCAACCAATCGCCCACTTTATTAATTAAGCCCTGTATAGCCTTATCGTTTTTATAATAATGATCTGCCTCTTTAACAATCATTTGCCTAGATTTTTTATTATCTGCTAGTCTGATTAACGCCAACCTATCGGTTGCTAATTTTCTAACACCGGAAAAATCTGCATCTGCATAAATATCTAAAATCGGCACCCGCATTTTATAAAATGGAAATTCATTTATCATTTTTTGTCTATAATCTGTTGCCCCTATGCCGATACCAACAAAGCCTTTGATTTTATCATCACCATATTTATCAAAATAACTCATTGCCATATGTGCACCACAACCATGGGCAACGATGACAATATTGGTCACACCCTTCTTTTTATAAAACGCAATCGCCGCATCAATGCGTTCGTGCGAGTAAGGAAAAATTGGCACATAGTCATAATATTTTGCATGTTTATTCAATACCGGCATTTGCACAGATAAAGTATGCCAGCCCTTTTCCGTTAATCCAACCCGCAATGGTTTAATCGTGTCACCCCAATTAGGATGATGCCCACGGTTGTGCAAAATAATTACACCGCCTTTTGGCTTATCCGATTCGCTTTCCATGTAAATTGAAAAAACCTCTCTGCCTTTTTTAAGGGGTAAAAATTCCACATCACCTTCTATTACCGAATCCTCAATCTGGCTAACGACGCGCCTTTCCCTGGCAAAATCAGGTTCAACACCAACAAATTGATTAAAATTAGCGCGTAATGTATTAGGATCAAAGCCATTAAACATTGGTAATTTTGGTGCATTTGTCATCCCTGGAATACTAGGCATCCATGATGGCATTGAAAAAGATGCGAAGACACCTTGTGTCAACAGTAAACTTGCTAGTAGTAATATTTTTTTCATTATTTTTTCTCCTTTAATGCCTCTAATGCGGCTTGCGCCTGAGGGTGTTTATTTTTACTTGCTTGTTGAAACCAATAAATCGCCCGCTTCCTCTTCTTTTGCTCTAAAAATAACGATGCCAAATTAAACTGCGCATATTCATCGTTCAAATTCGCCGCTATTAGCCACCACTTTTGCGCTTGCTTTATATTACCTTGTTGATAATAGAGCATTGCCAATTCGCTTTGTGCATACGACAACCCTTGTTTGGCAGCTTTTTCAAACCACACAAACGCCCGCTTTTTATCTTTTTCCACACCCAGCCCATGCAAGTAACTCAATCCAATATTATTTTGAGCTGCGCTATGCCCTACATCGGCAGCACGAAGCATATATCTAAAAGCTTCGTCATTGCGTTTTCGCTGCGAGTAATCGTAGCCAATTTTATACCACAAGTCTGCACGCGTATCAGCGGCAACCGATAGCGACGACATTATGAAAATGAAAAAAAAGGGCGCTAACAGCACCCTTTTTTCCTTTAATAAAACAATCAAAGATTACTTACCAACGGTACTAAGTCCTAATGAATGCCATGCATTCATACCTTCACGATAGTACTTTAACTTGCTATCAGGATAACCTAACGAAAGTAGTGCTCTAATCGCTGCAGGTGATTGACCACACCATAGTCCATTGCAGAACAAGTACAAAGTCTTAGCATTGCTAAAGTTAAACACACCGTCTTGCTCAGTAACACCAAACTTGCCAGTTAGGATTTCCATCACTGCATCTGGGTCTTTAGCAACTGCTTTAGAATTTAACTTGTTAAATGGAATATTAACTGCACCTTTGATTGTGCCACCTTTTTTAGCGGTAGTCCAAACTGGAGTACGAGCGTCAATTACCATAATGTTAGCACCATTATTCATATCACGAATAGCATGAATAATATCCAACTCTGTTACCGTATCTACTTTCGCAGGCCAAAACGGATGTGATGGCTGAATACAGAATGGTGGGCAAGGACGCGAAGTCTTTGCAAACGCTGGGTGAATAGTAGCCTTGGTGTTTTGATTGCGAGAAATACCCGCAACTTCATGCACGCCTTTAACAATAGCAACTTTGCCTTTTATGGCACTCTTGGTCCCTGTGTCGCCACAAGCTGTTAAGAATAAAGCTGTTATCGCAATCAATAATAACTTAATTTTCACAATAATCTCCTATGAATTACAAAAAAAATAGGGCAGTTATAAAATCTGCCCTATGTTCGAAAAACTAAATTTATTTACCAACAGTACTAAGACCTAATGAATGCCATGCATTCATACCAGAACGGTAATATTTAAGTTTAGACTCAGGATAACCTAAAGAAAGTAACGCTCTAATCGCTGCAGGTGATTGACCACACCATAGACCATTACAGAACAAATACAAAGTCTTCGCTTTAGTAAAGTTAAAGATGCCATCTTGCTCAGTAACGCCAAATTTACCCGTTAAAATGTCCATTACTGCGTCTGGGTCTTTAGCAACTGCTTTAGAATTTAACTTGTTAAATGGAATATTAACTGCACCTTTGATGGTCCCACCTTTCTTCGCGGTAGTCCAAACTGGGGTACGAGCGTCAATAACCATAATGTTAGCACCTTTATTCATATCACGAACAGCGTGAATAATATCTAGCTCACTGACTGTGTCAACTGCTGCCGGTGCAAACGGATTTGTCGGCTGAATACAAAACGGTGGACAAGGACGCGAAGTCTTTGCGAACGCCGGATGAATAGTTGCTTTGTTATCTTGGTTACGACTAATACCCGCAACTTCCATAACGCCTTTAACGATACCAACTGGCTTAGCTGTTACAGCCGTTGATGCTAACAATGCTACTGATGCAGCACTTACTACTAATGTTTTAAGTTTCATCTTATTTTTTCCTCTTTTTTATATATAAAAATGACTCACCATGAGTCGTTATTGGTAGCTCCCCCGTAATGTAGAACTACAAATTCGTTGTTAATCTTGTTTAATCGCAGCTTGGCTCTTCTTCTAAATTATGCTGCGCATAATAATCAACCACGCAAACCTCGCGCTTGTCATCATCGTCAATATCTTCGCAACGCACTTTTGCGCCATCTCTAACCGCTTGCATTTGTGCCTCAGTTGCCTCATCACCCAAAGCAGCAACGCCATCTTGTGCATCTGCTAATACAGTAAAGTTTAATGCGAATGCCAATCCAAATAATAAAACTAATTTTTTCATCGTTACCCCTAGGTGTTTATTTAATTAAAGATACCCCATTATTCACAAATAAAATCACTTTGCAAGTCTATCTATATTTGTTAATATTACGATATTCTAATGGAATTCATTCATCGCCTGATTGGCTAATAAATCCGCCATGTCATTACCTTTATCGTCACTATGCCCTTTCACCCAATGCCAATTAACTGAATATTTTGCGTTTAATGTGTCAAGTTTTTGCCATAAGTCCACATTTTTTACAAGTCTTTTGCCTGCTGTTTTCCAATTCTTCTTCTTCCAATTGACAATCCAATCGTTAATACCATTCATTACATATTTCGAATCGGTATATAAATCTACCTCAATTTCGTCAGATTTTAACGCTTCCAGTGCTTTGATTGCCGCTGTGAGTTCCATGCGATTATTGGTCGTGTCTTTTTCTGCGCCTTTAAGTTTTTTTTCTGCGCCTTTATACCTTAACCAAACGCCCCAACCACCCACACCTGGATTGCCACGGCATCCGCCATCTGTGTATATCAATATCTTATTCATCTATATTTACCTGTAACCAATATTCTAATAGTGCTAAGTGCCAAAGTCGAGAACCATTAAGTGCTGTCATATATTGCTCAGGTTGATTAATCACTTTTTGTACAAAATCTTGATTATAAACCCCTCTATTAATACATTGACTGGAATTCAAAATATCGGACATAAATTCTAAAAACTCACCGCGTACATATTTCAACGCAGGCATTGGAAAATACCCTTTTTTTCTGTCAATTACACTGTCAGGCAATAATCCACGAGCGATTTTTTTTAGTGGATACTTACCCTCTTCTTGCATTTTTAACGCAGTCGGCATACTCAGTGCATGCTCTACTAATGCGGCATCCATAAACGGTACGCGTGCCTCTAAACCCCACGCCATAGTCATGTTATCAACGCGTTTAACTGGGTCATCAACCACCAATCGAGTAATGTCAGTGCGGAATACTTTGTCCATAAATTCATCAGCATTGGCTTTGGCAAATTCTTTGTTGAGCCATTCTTGCGTGTGGTCACCCGTATGGTATTGCGTATTCACAGTCTGCAAATATTCTTCATAAGGTCTATCGACATAATGCTTGGCAAAGCGTTCAAATTCACTGCCTGATTCCTTTAACATCCGCGGATACCAAAAATAGCCCGAGAACGCTTCATCAGCCCCCTGTCCTGATAATACTACTTTAATATGCTTTGATACCTGTTCGGACAATAGATAAAACGCCACTGCATCCTGTCCTACCATCGGCTCCGCCATATTTGCCACCGCCTCGCCCAATCGTGGCAAGACTTGTGAGTTGCTAATAACATATTTTTCGTGCCTGGTATTAAATTGCTTTACAATCTGGTCAGAATATTCAAATTCTGATCCTGCTTCATCATCAATGTCTTCAAAGCCAATGGAAAAAGTGCGAATATCTTGGTGCCCTGCCTCACTCAAAAGCCCAACCAATAAAGAAGAATCTAACCCACCTGAGAGCAAAACCCCAATCGGCACATCAGTAGCCAACATTCTTTTGTCGACGGCTTTAATCAATAATTCTCGGGTTTTTTCTAGGTATTCTTCGTTACTCAACCCTGTTCTTTGCGCCTTTGGCTGCCAATAAGTTTTTTCCGTAATTACACCTTGTGCGTCAATCATCAGCGTCGTTGCAGGTTTGATTTTATTCACCCCATTAAGAATGGTATTCGGTGCAGGTACCACACCATGTAAAGACAATTGCTGCTGTAACGCCACCGAATTAATCTCCGTATCCACGCCAATTGCCACCAATGCTTGCGTGTTAGAAGCAAAACTAAATGCATCACTGGTTAAATTAAAATACAACGGCTTAATCCCCATTCTATCGCGCGCCACAAACAACTGCTCACCGTCCCAAATAGAAAATGCAAACATGCCATCAAGATGTTTAACGCAATCTTGACCCCAATAATGATAGGCTTTAAGTATCACCTCAGTATCTGAGGTAGAAAAAAACACATAACCCTGTTTAATCAAATCTCGTCGCAAGGACTGGTAGTTATAAATCGTGCCATTAAACACCAGGGTCAAGCCCAGCGTCTCATCCACCATCGGCTGATGGGCATGATTAGATAAATCGATAATACTCAATCGCCGATGCCCAAAGCCCAGTGTTTTGTCCTGCCACACACCCTCATCATCAGGACCACGACGAGCAATCTTTTTCATCATCGTTTTTAAATCATTCGTCTGCACTGCCCGATTATCGAATCTTAATTGTCCACAAATTCCGCACATAGGTTTAATGAAAATGTAAAATAGGTTATTTTATCGCTAATTCAAGCAATGACTTACACACTTTACGACAAATTAATGAATGCACATATTGTGCGCGAAGACGATACCGGTACACTTATTTATATTGACCGCCAACTGATTCATGAAGTTACTTCTCCTCAAGCCTTTGAGGGTTTACAAATGGCGGGCAGAAAACCGTGGCGATTAAAGGCAAACTTAGCTGTGCCTGACCACAATGTGCCAACGACCGAACGCTTGTCGGGTGTGAGTGGCATTAAAGATCCGATTTCTAAATTACAAATTGAAACTCTGGATAAGAATTGCGATACTTTCGGCATCGATGAAATCACCATGAATGATATTCGTCAAGGTATCGTCCATGTGGTCGGCCCCGAACAAGGTGCTACCCTACCTGGTATGAGTATCGTCTGTGGTGACTCACACACTTCAACACATGGTGCCCTCGGTGCGCTTGCATTCGGTATCGGTACTTCTGAAGTTGAGCATGTTTTGGCAACAGGCTGTCTATGGCAGTCTAAATCTAAAAACCTAAATATTGAAATCACTGGCACATTAAATCAATATGTGAGCGCCAAAGATATTGCCCTATATGTCATCGGTAAAATCGGCACTGCAGGTGGCACAGGTTTTGCAATTGAATTCACTGGCAACACCATTCAAAATTTATCCATTGAAGGTAGGATGACTTTGTGTAATATGGCAATCGAAGCGGGTGCACGCGTGGGCATGGTCGCTGTAGATGACAAAACCATTGACTATGTCAAAGGTCGTCCAATGGCGCCAACAGGTAAAGAGTGGGATAAAGCTGTTGAATACTGGAAAACCTTACACTCAGACAAAGGTGCTTTTTTTGATAAAACTATTCGTTTTGATGCTGCCAATATTAAGCCCCAAGTCACTTGGGGCACTTCCCCAGAAATGGTTGTCGCTATTGATGAGTGTGTGCCCAATCCAAAAAATGCCAAAAGCGATGTACAGAAAACCAGTTGGGAAAATGCGTTATCCTACACACATCTAAAAGCCGACATCAAAATCACTGATATTAAAATCGACAAAGTTTTTATTGGCTCTTGCACCAACGCTCGTATTGAAGATTTACGCATTGCCGCTAAAGTTGCAAAAGGCAAGCGCATCGCTGATAATATCAAACTTGCCTTAGTAGTGCCTGGATCGGGTTTAATCAAACAACAAGCTGAAAAAGAAGGTTTAGATAAAATTTTTATTGAAGCGGGTTTTGAATGGCGTGAAGCAGGCTGTTCAATGTGCTTAGCAATGAACGCCGACAAATTAGAGGTGGGTGAACGCTGCGCCTCTACTTCTAATCGCAACTTTGAAGGTCGTCAGGGTCAAGGCTCGTTTACCCATTTAGTTAGTCCCGCTATTGCCACCGCTAGCGCTATTGCTGGTCATTTTTCGGAGATTAAATAATGAATAAATTTACTACTTTAACTTCCATTGCTGTACCCCTTGATAGAGCAAATGTGGATACCGATGCAATTATCCCTAAGCAATTTTTAAAATCAATTAAACGCTCAGGTTTCGGCGTTAATCTTTTTGATGAATGGCGTTATTTAGACCACGGGGAGGTGGGAATGGATAATTCCAAGCGCCCTATTAATAAAGATTTTGTTTTGAATAATCCAAAATACGAGGGTGCACAGATATTATTAGCACGGGAGAATTTTGGTTGTGGATCATCACGAGAACATGCACCATGGGCATTATCAGATTATGGGTTTCGCGTCATTATTGCACCAAGTTTTGCAGATATTTTTTACAATAACTGCTTTAAAAATGGCATTTTGCCAATTGTTCAAAATAATACGGTGATGGATGTGTTATTTTCTTTTGATGGAAAAATTAGCATTGATTTAGACAAGCAAAGCATCGTAGCAAATGGTGAAAAATACACTTTTGAAGTGGATACTGAACGAAAAAGACGCTTAATAAATGGGCTTGATGACATCGGTTTAACCTTGCAATATGAAGATGATATCAAAACCTTTGAAAGAAATTACTTCAGCAAATACAGCTGGTTATGATTGGAAAACTCACAGGCACGATTTTAGAAAAAAACCAACCTGAACTTCTTTTAGAAGTCGGTGGTATTGGCTATGAGATTTTGTGCCCGATGTCAAGTTTTTATGCAATGGGCAACGAGGTGAATATTTCACTTTACACGCATCTTAGCGTTAAAGAAGACTCACACACCTTGTATGGTTTCATCACAAAAGATGAAAAAACCATTTTTAGAGAGCTCATCAGAGTAAATGGCGTTGGACCAAAGGTTGCTTTGGCAATTTTGTCACATTTAGATATTGGTTCCTTAATGAGTGCGGTTGCAAATGACGATGATGTATTATTGGCTAAAACACCAGGCATTGGTAAGAAAACGGCACAAAAGCTCATTGTAGAGCTCAAAGACCGCCTGGCAAAACTCAATCTTATTAAAGCAAGTAATCAAGCGACAACGATTAACAACAAAAATCCAAATAGCAATCAAGCCTTAGCTGCCTTGCAATCTCTTGGATTTAAAGTCAAAGAAGCAGAGAAAATGATTGCTAGCGTTAGCGGCGATAGTCTTTCAACCGAAGAACTAATTCGTCACGCTTTGCAAAATAAATAATCAACCTAAGCCCGGCTTAGGTAAGCCGGGCTTAGGTATTTTGTTTACGGAATCTGGCAATCCAGTTCACGAAATCATAATTCATCAAATACAGGCACGGTAACAAGACTAAAGTCATTAATGTGCCGAATAGTAAACCATAGCCCAATGCTAATGCCATTGGCTGTAGCAAAAAATCCACGCCGCCAATACCATAGGCAAGTGGAATAATACCTGCCAAGGTGGTTAATGTTGTCAATACCACTGCCCGCAAGCGGTCGGTGGTACCCTGGACAATCCATTTGTGTATGTCAAGCGTCGGATCTTGTTGTTTGAGAAAATTCAAATGATTAACCAAAACAAGTGAATCATTCACAATCACGCCAACCAATGCCAATGTACCTAAAACTGCAAAAAAACTAAGGGGCTCTCCATGTAAGAAAAATGCCCAAATAACCCCAACCAACGCAAAGGGAATGGCACTTAAAACCAACAAAGGCTGCGTGTAAGAATTAAACAACAGCAGTAATAATAAATAGATGCCGAGTATTGAGAAAATAAAGGCTTTGATAAAATCTTGCATTGATTTTTGTGTATCCTCACTCCCACCTTCAACTTTTACCTCAATATCTAGGTAATTCTCACCTGCATTTAATTGGGTTAGGATTTTTTTTGTAACACCACTCAAATTGATAATTTCATCGTTAACACTGGCACTAATAACCGTTGCACGCTGACCGTCAAAATGGTTAAAATTGGGCTCCCCTTGAATTAACCTAACTTTTGAAAATTGGGTAATGGGCACTAAATTTCCAGTTTTATTACTGATTTTTAGTTGCTTAATGAAGGCTTGAGAATTTTCACCATCACCCAAATACAATCTAAAACTGACATCTGTTTGCCCTTGACGAACATGTGTAATATCAATACCAGTAAAGGCTGTTTTTAAATAATTACTAACACTCAATAAATCAACATTCAAACGCGCCATCTTGGCAAAATCAAGCACCACTTCAAGACGCTCTTTGCCTGGTTCATCGTCCCGATCAAGGTTATCAATGCCAGTAATATTTGACATAATTTGCTCTAATTGATTACTGGCGGACTGTCGTTGAATATCGTTACTGCCAATCAAACCGATTTGAATATCTTCCCCTTGCGGCGGACCAGGTCGTTTAACGGAAAAAGTGAGTTTTTCAACACCTTTCACTTCGTAAGCTCGAGCTTTTAGTCGTTTTAACAAGGTCATGGCACTTTCTGTACGCTGATTTACATTAATCAAATCAATATTAAATGCAGCCTTTGTCCTGCTAACATCATTAGAAACACTGCGAATATTCTCACCCACTACTTCATTAATCAATGCTTCAACTTGTTTAGAAGTAATTTCAGTGTGGGACAAAGAACTGCTCTTTGACATCTGCATTTTTGCATGAATACTGTCAGCACCAATCGCTGGGAACAACACAAATTGCATATTATTTTTAGCAAAATACAACGAAAATCCCAATACAAAAACAAATACTCCGACGGCTAAATAACGCCATTTTAAAACCCGAGCAATCACCACTGAAAAATAAGATTCAACTTTGTTGAACCAAGATTTTTGCACAATCTCTTCTTTTGTACTTACCAAGTGCGCAGGCAGTGCAATCAGAACTTCCGATAAAGACAATAACAAAGCAAAAATCACCACCAATGGAATCACATAGATAAATTTACCCATGGTGCCACCCATTAAAAACATGGAAGAAAATACCAAAATAGTGGTGGTAATAGTGGTAATTACCGGCATAATCACACGCTTTAAGCCAATAACTGCTGCCTCAACACCACGCAAACCTTTTTGCTTGTAATGATGAATACTTTCTGCTACGACGATTGAATCATCCACCACAATTCCGAGCACCAAAATCATTGCCGCCAAAGAGATGAGATTGATATTTTCACCAAAAACACCTAGCAAAAGAACCGTTCCGAGTAAACTCACTGGCAAACTAAGTGCCACCCAAAATGCGGTTTTTAAATTTAAAAACACACTCAAAACAATCAACACCATTAACAAACCAATTGCACCATTGTTGGTCACAATCTCTAAACGATTTTTCACCCGTGAAGATTCGTTTGATGAATAAGAAAACTGCAATTGGTTATTGTTTTTTTGATTGAATGCTTCTAATTCATTTTGGACCAAATCCACCGTGTCAATCACATCAGCATAATCATGCTTAAAGATTGTCAAAATAAAACCTTTCTTGCCATTAATACGCACAATATCAGTTTGTTCGACATTGCCATCAACAATAGTGGCAACATCACTCAAATGAATCACAGGTCCGTTAAAAGTGGATTTAAGCACCACATCTTCAAGCGGCGCATCGTTGCCAAATTTTGCCAAAACAACAATATTCTTTTCATTTATTTTGTTATGATTGGTGCCTACGGTATAGCGCTTATTGCGACTACTAACGCTATTAATAACCTCATTCAATGAAAGTTTGTATTGGTTGAGTTTATCTGGATTAAGGTGGATTTGTATTTGTTTATCTAGGTAACCATCTTTTGCAACTTCAGAAACCCCCTCAACACGCTCAAGATAATGACTGATATCGTCCACTTTATTGCGCAATTGTTCGTAATTAAGATATTTGGCGCCAATGCCAACACGCAAAATCCCCCGTGAAGGTTGCGCATCAGTCACTTTAGGTAAATCCACCACTTCTACCGGAAAACTACGCACCCGATTAATTGCTTCACGCACTTCTTGTTTGACGCTTTTGGTGTCGTCCAAATCTTGGTCTAAGGTAATGACAATAACAGAGAGACCTTCGCTGGAAGTGGAGGTATATTTATCAATACCCGTAACACCCCTAAGTTCATCTTCAATCAGATTGGTTACATTTTTCTCAACATCTTCAGGTGAAGCACCTGGATAAGCCGTGGTAACAATCATTATTTCTAAATCCACAATAGGAAATTGATTACGCTGAATGCCGTTTAAAATAAGCAAGCCAACACTGATAATGCTAATGGTGAAAGCCAGTGCCAGTTTTTTTTGCTTAACAAAAAAATTGAGAAAATTATCCATAAGTGGTCAGTATATCAAAAAAAATATTCTATACTTACATCTAATTCAAAAAGTAACTACTTAGCTTTAGCCTTAGGCTTTGCGCGTTTTCTTTCCGTTTCGTTCAATAAGCGCTTACGAATACGGATATTGTTCGGGGTAACCTCTACCAACTCATCGTCATCGATGAATTCTAAGGCTTGCTCAAGATCCAACTTAATCGCTGGCGTCAATGAAACTGCCTCATCCGTACCTGAAGCACGGACATTGGTTAATTGCTTGCCCTTCATTACATTGACAACCAAATCATTTTCACGCGTGTGAATACCAACAACCATACCTTCATAAATATCGGTGTTGTGTTCAACGAAGAATTTACCTGATTTTTGTAAGTTAAAAATTGCATAGGCAACAGCTTGACCTTGTGTCATTGAAATCAATGAGCCGTTATTTCGCTGACCAATAATGCCGTCTTTTTGTGGCTTATAACCATCAAAAGTTGAGTTCATCAAGCCTGTGCCTGTTGTAGCCGTTAAGAACTCGGTTCTAAAGCCAATTAAACCACGAGCAGGAATATTAAAATCTAATTTCACACGACCATTGCCATCTGGCACCATATTCGTTAATTCTGCTTTTCTCTCGCCCAATTTCTCCATTACTGTGCCTTGATGCTGACTTTCAACATCCACACTTAAATCTTCAAAGGGCTCACACATCACCCCATCAATCTCTTTTAAAATCACTTGCGGACGACCCACTGCTAATTCAAAACCCTCGCGGCGCATAGTCTCAATCAAGATAGATAAGTGCAACTCGCCACGACCTGAAACAATAAATTCTGATGGGTCGTCAGTATTGGCAACACGCAACGCTACATTGTAGATTAGTTCTTTATCTAAGCGGTCACGAATATTACGAGAAGTAATATACTTGCCATCTTGCCCCGCAAACGGCGAGTCATTGACGCGGAATGCCATCGATACTGTCGGCTCATCAACACTGAGTGGCGGCAGAGCCTCCGCACCTTCCACATCGCAAACCGTATCCGAAATAGAAATACCTTCAATGCCAACGATACAAGCAATATTACCCGCTTCTGCGCTAGCAACATCTACTTTTTCCAAACCCATAAAGCCCATCAAATTTGCAATTTTCGCTTTTCGTTCTTTACCATCTGCGCCAATCACTATCACTTGTTGATTTCTCTTAATTGTACCTCGGGTAATGCGACCAATACCAATTGCACCCACAAATGAAGAATAATCTAACGCTGTAATTTGCATTTGCAACGGTGCATCAACATCCACTTCTGGTGCCTCAACTTTCTCAATAATCGTTTCAAACATTGGTGTCATGTCGCCCGCGCGCACATTGTTTTCTAAAGACGCGTAACCATTAATGCTTGAGGCATAAATAATAGGGAAATCTAACTGCTCATCCGTTGCACCAAGTTGGTCAAACAAATCAAACACTTGGTCAATTACCCAGTCAGGGCGCGCTGCATCTTTATCAATTTTATTAATCACTACAATCGGATTCAACCCTTGGTCAAACGCCTTTTTAGTGACAAAACGCGTCTGTGGCATCGGCCCTTCCTGTGCATCAACTAATAGTAAAACCGAATCTACCATAGATAAAACTCGCTCTACCTCACCACCAAAGTCCGCGTGTCCAGGGGTGTCAACGATATTAATGTGGTAATCGTTCCACTTAATTGCTGTATTCTTACTTGAAATTGTGATACCGCGTTCTTTTTCCAAATCATTAGAATCCATCATTCTGTCTGAAGACTCGAAACGCTCGTCAAAAGTTTGTGACTGCTCCAAAAGTTTGTCAACCAAAGTAGTTTTTCCGTGGTCAACATGGGCAATAATAGCAATATTTCTGAGTTTCTCGTTCATAAGATTATGATGATAATGAAAAAGGCATTATTATCCCCTAAACTGCCTATAATATCGAACAATATTAGTACTCAATAATGTAGAGACCGCAAAGGTCTCAATATAATCAATTATGGCAAAAAATAAGGGCAGTTCAGGGCGTTGGATGAGCGAGCATATGAGTGATGAATATGTGAAACGCGCACAAAAAGAAGGCTATCGTTCGCGTGCAGTTTACAAACTTATCGAAGCAATTGATAAAGATAGATTTATCAAACCGGGTGATACCCTATTAGATTTAGGTGCAGCCCCAGGTGGGTGGAGCCAAGTGGCCATTAAAATTGTAGGTAAAAAAGGACAAGTGATTGCCAGTGATATTTTGGATATTGAGCCGATTGATAATGTCGATTTTTTACAAGGCGACTTTACTAAATTGGAAGTTTACGGAGCATTACTCACACTCACCAAAGGCAAAAAAGTTAATGTGGTATTGAGCGATATGGCACCCAACATGAGTGGGCAACTATCCGTTGATATTCCAAAATCTCTATATTTATGTGAATTAGCCCTAGATATGGCTGTTAAAACCCTAACACCAAATGGCTATTTCTTTGTCAAAGTCTTTCAGGGCGTGGGGTTTGACGAATATGTTAAAGCCTGTCGCGCTGCCTTTGCTAAAGTCATCATCCGCAAACCTAAAGCCTCTCGTGCTCGCTCTAAAGAAGTTTATTTGTTAGCCAGCACTTTGAAGTCTCTTTAAAATAACACACTACCCTTTGCCCAATGACGGGTGAATATTGTTAAAATAACCTTTATGAAATTCACAGACATTCAAAATTTACTCCAAGATGATATCACTAAGACTGATAAGGTACTGGTTGAGCATTTGAGCTCTGATGTTGCCCTCATTAATCAAATGAGTGGCTATATTATTAATGCAGGTGGTAAGCGCCTGCGCCCCCTATTGTTATTACTTTGTGCGCGTGCAACGAATTATCAAGGCACGCACCATCATTTAATGGCAGTGGTCATTGAACTCATTCATACTGCAACTTTGCTACACGATGACATCGTTGATGAATCAGATATGCGTCGTGGCAAAGACACTGCAAATGAAGTTTGGGGTAATGCTGCCAGCGTACTCGTTGGTGATTTTCTATACTCTCGTGCTTTTGAAATGATGGTCAAACCTGAATCGATGCGTATCATGGAACTTCTTTCCAAAGCCACCAATGAGATCGCACAAGGGGAGGTTTTGCAATTATTAAATTGCCAAAATGCCGCTATCACTGAAGCCGAATACTATCAAGTCATCAAGCGCAAAACGGCAGTATTGTTTCAAGCAGCCACGCAAATCGGCGGTATCTTATCCGAAGTTGATGAAGCGCAAGAGAGGGCTTTGAAAGATTATGGTTTACATCTCGGCAACGCCTTTCAAATCATTGACGATGTTTTGGATTACCAATCTGACAGCAAAACAATGGGCAAAGAAGTCGGTGATGATTTAAGCGAAGGTAAGACCACTTTACCGATGATTTACGCCTTGGAAAACACCTCAGGTAAAGATAGACAACTCTTAGAGGATGCCATCAATAACGCTGATAATTCTAAAATCCAACAAGTCATTGACATTTTACAATCCGTCAATGCCTTTGACTACACCCGAGAACAAGCGCAAAAATCAGCCGATTTAGCCAAACAATCACTGACTATTATTAAAAATTCTGACTACAAAGACGCGCTCATCGCTCTGTGCGATTTGTCACTACAGCGCAGGTCTTAAATGCCACTATCTGAGGATTTAAAAGGGCAAATTCGTGATTCTTTTATCGCTTTAAAAGACGATATGGATGGCTTTCAATTGCGAGGCGCACAAAATAAAATGATTGCAGAAATCTCTAAGACTTTAGCGGGAGAATATAAAGACAATAACAAAATCTTATGTGTAGAAGCCCCAACAGGCACAGGAAAAACCTTCGCTTACTTACTTTCTGCCATTCCCATCGCCAAAGCCAACAAGAAGAAACTGATTATTTCCAGTGCCAATGTCGCCTTGCAAGAACAATTATTGGTTAAAGATTTACCCGAAGCCAGTAAATATTGCCAAGCCGAATTCAAATATGAACTGGTTAAAGGTCGCTCCCGCTATGTCTGCATTCGCAACCTCATCAATTTAACAGAAGACAATGCAACTGACGAATCTTTGGCGGCAGGCGTTCTATTCGATGAACCCCCTGCACAATACCAAATCCAACAAATGGCAGACTTACTTCGCGACTACTCAGAGCAAGAATGGAATGGCGAAATCGATGATTTAATACGCACGCCTGATTCTATGGTTTGGCAAAAAATCGCCTGCAATCGCTTCACTTGCACTGCCAAAAACTGCGAATTTTACCAAGACTGTTCCTTCTTTAAAGCGCGCAAAAAAATCACTCAAGCCGATGTCATCGTCGCCAATCATGACCTGGTCTTAGCCGATTTATCTACTGGTAATACCGTGCTCCCCAATGTCGAAGATGCTATTTTCATTTTTGACGAAGCACACCATTTAAACGCTAAGGCATTGTCACATTTCTCCCTTAGCACCAGCACCGAATTCATTAAAATCAGCATCCGTCAAGCCAAAAGCGTCAGCGAACAAATCTGTAAAATTACCGAGCAGAATGACATCGAAATCGACATTAAGCAAATTGATGAGCATCTACAAGATTTAACAATGATATTCAAAGGTTTGCCTTATGATGATGACACTCATCTATTTAACCAAGGGCAAGTAGATGCAAGTATTGCTCAAATTTCCACGCAACTCAATACCCTTATTACCGTCACCGCTAACCGTTTTCAACAATTAAAAAAATCGTGGGAGGACTGTCTAAAACTCAAGCCTTTAGACAAACACATCGCCGACCCCCTTAACAACGCCATCGGCGAAGTCGAGCAACATTTGGTTGGTATCATTGAATTACTTATGTCCTTCTTAAAAACCGACAATGACACGAAAACCCCTTATTCTCGCTGGATTTCCAAAAATACTGTCAACAAAAAAATCAACTACAGCATTAACAGCGCCCAAACCGATATTTCCACCAATTTAGACAAACTCATCTGGTCAAAAGCCGCGGGGTGCATCCTTACCTCTGCCACCTTATCCTCACTCGGCAGTTTCGAGCGACTCAATAATCAACTCGGCTTAATCAAGACAGAAAACCAATATTTACGCCTACCCTCTCCATTTAAATTTGAAAAAGTTGATTTTATCGTCGCTAAATTCCAAGCTAACCCAACTCAAATCTACGAACACACTCAGGAAGTTGCCACACAACTCCTAGAGCGCATTGATAGCAACGAAGGCAGCTTGGTTTTATTCGCTTCCAATAAACAAATGCAAATGGTGGCAGATTTAGTTGAGAAAAAATTAGAGCCACACTTATTAGTGCAAGGCGAATTTTCAAAGAAATTAATTTTAGAAAAACACATCAACCTGCGTAAACAAGGTCAAGGTTCTGTCATTTTCGGACTTGATAGTTTTGCCGAAGGTGTAGACCTCAAAGGCAACAACCTCACTCATGTTATCATCGCTAAATTGCGCTTTAGCGTCCCAACCTCACCGATTGACAAAACCCTTGCTGATTACTTGCAATCACAAAATCGCAATCCTTTTATGGAAATCTCCCTACCAGATGCTTCCCTCAAACTTATTCAAGCCTGTGGTCGTTTAATTCGCACCGAAACCGACAGTGGAAAAATCACTATTTTTGACAATCGCATGGTAACAAAATTCTACGGCAAACAACTACTCAACGCCCTACCCAACTATAACATTATCATTGAACAGCCCTAAGCCCGGCTTAGGTAAGCCGGGCTTAGAAATTAAAAGAGTTCTAATTGTTGACTAAGACGAAGTTTTCTGGCTTTCGATATGGCATTTTTAATTAAGTTTTGTTGCTCAAAATCTAGCAATATCTCATCAATAATAGCACCACTCTGTTTAACACCCATACCAACTGCAAGGCGCCTATCATAGAGTATTTTTAACATTAAATAATCTAATCCCGTCAATAAATCTAAGACACTTTTATCGTTTGCTACTGATGGATTCACCCAATCAGAGTCATTTGGCAAACCCATTGCCTGCGTTAATTCTTCAACGATACAAGCAGGCAAAAGACCATACTTCATTGTATGATCAACAGGAATAATAACGGTAGCCCCAACTATTTGATAGTATAAATACTTAAAAGATAATAAACAATTGCTTTCGGTATCAAGATTTTTTATCTTGCTATCGGTGTATTTGTCAATAGCCTCTTTATAATGCGTTCGCTTGGTGAGTATGACTCTAAAATTAGGGTTTTCATTACTTTTGGCAATCGGCAAAGCCGTAATATCAGACAAATCTTTAAAATGGTTATCAATCATATTTTCAGCTATCTCCAAAACAGCTGGAAACTTAAAATAATCAACCTTATAGTGAATAGATTTTTCCCAGCGTCTTAGTTTGTCAACCTTAAGTTCTTGGTTGTATTCATTTTTATAAGCGATTTCAAAAAAAGCTTTTTTAATGTAATCTTTAGATTGCCACGATGGCTGAGCGCCAACCGATACCACTATAAATAGAAATAAAAACCCTAAGCCCGGCTTACCTAAGCCGGGCTTAGGGTTGGGCTTAGGGTTAAAAAGAAAAATCTTCATTTTCTAAATTAATATTTTTATTATCAGCAAAAGAAATAGAGGCGTTTGTAGCATATTTTTTATACTCTTCCAGACCGCCAACTTCATTTAAAATATTATTAATTTCATTCTCTGAGCAAATACGCCTACCCATTTCCATATCCAGATATTCAAAAATACTCGACTTAACCATTCTTGTTTGTCTGTCTATTTTATGGTGCTTGTAGTTTAAATTAACATAACTTGCCAATGTGGGCAAGGCATACTCTCCATTCAAATGATTTGCTTTAAATCGCCCTTGAAAAAGTGAACCATTTCTTTTGTATTTTTTATTAAAAAACTTAGCATAGGAAGTGCATAATTTTTGCATAAATCTAGAAATCCCCTCATCGGAGACCTGTCTCAACAACAAATGAAAATGATTGGGCAATAAGCAATAAGCAACAATATCAACAAATTTTTCTGGACTTTGGGTAAATGGGCTGGTATCCACCTTATTAAAAATCAGCAACCCATTAAAAAAGAATTGCAAATCTTCTGAATCAATAAAAATATCACGCCGCTCAACCCCGCGATTAAACACATGATAATACTCTTTATTAACCAACTCAACTTTTCTTATCGACATAATTTCCCACCAGATTCCCATCTACATTTAAAATTATAACATAAACCCTAAGCCCGGCTTAACTAAGCCGGGCTTAGGTTATTTTTCGTTAAGGGCGCCGCTGAATCCTCTGGAGATAGGCTTAATAAGATAAGTAAATAATGAGCGTTCGCCAACTTTAATATCAACCGTAGCTGACATACCTAATTTTGGCTTAATAAGTTTAGACTTTTCATTATCGTCATGCTCTGGACCTTCTATTTTAATATTAACTTGGTAAAAAGCCATTTCCCTGCCTGAAGGATCTTTATCTAATAAAGTATCTGAACTGATGTAAGTAACCACACCTTTTAAACCGCCAAAAATCGTATAATCAAACGCATCTAACTTAATAGTGGCTAACATACCAAGTCTTAATCGACCAATATCAACAGGATTGACTTTTAATTCCAAAACAACTCCTCCCTTCAAAGGAGATATTTCCATTAATTGCTCACCTGACCGCAACACACCACCAACAGTTGTCACCTTTAACTCTTTAACAATACCCGATACAGGGGAATGAATATCGGTATATTCTAAAACGCTTTTTTGTTTTTTAAGCATGTGTAGTTGTTTAGCCAACTCACCCTCTAACTTTTCAATCTCAGTACCAGTTCTTTCATAATACTTATTTTTAGTATCCGCCACCTTGCGTTTAAAGTCTAATACTTTTTGCCTTGCTCTCAAAACTTCTAATTGACCAACATCACCTGTTTTTTCTAAACTTTGTGTAATTTCCCACTCTTTAGTACTCATTGCGAGACTTTCTTCTAATACCGATACTTCTTGATTTAGAGAACGCTTCTTTTGCACATATAAGGCCTTTTGTGCATTCATAAAATCAGGGTAATTTTGCGTTAATTCATCGAACACAATAGGCTTTTCCAAAAGTTCTGCATTGGCTCTTGCTAGTGCTGACTTTAAATGTGCCACTTGAGACCTTACTTCATAATAGCCTGCTTGTGCACGCTCTTTTTCAAGTGTTGCCAACAGTTGTCCTTGAACGACAATTTCCCCTTCTTTGACTAATAATTTAGACAGAACACCTCCATCTGCCACTTGAATGATTTGAGTGCTGCCATTTGCCACCACTTTTCCCTGAGAGCGTATCGTTTCATCAATATCAAACAGAGTTGCCCATAGAATAAAAACAACCAACCCCCCTAAAAATACATAAACAATCGAAAATGAATGCTCTATTTTTAACAAAAACTTCTCTAAACTCATTATTAAACCTCTTGCGACTGTGTTTTAGGTGCATTTTGTGGTTTACCTGAAAGCTGTGCAATAACATCAGCTTTTGGTCCATCCATTATTATTTGATTTTTATTCACTACAATCAAACGATCTACCAATTCTATCATCTCCATCTTATGTGTGACTAATACCAATGTGTCTTCAGGTTTAATAACTTCTTTAAACATATTGATTAACAAGGCCTCTAAGTTTCTATCTACTGATGCAGTAGGTTCGTCTAAAAGCCAAACTTTTGGCTTACGCAATACCACACGAGTTAAATTAACGAGTTGCCTCTGTCCACCAGACAAGCCCAGTCCGCCTTCAAATATTTCATGCTCCAAACCTTTTTCACTGGCAGAAATAACACTGTCTAACAATCCCGTTATTTTACAAGCCTCTAAAATCTTTTCATCCCCAGGGTCAACCAAACCCAAAATTAGGTTTTCTCTCACCGTGCCTTTAAACAGGCGTCCTTCTTGTTGTAAGAAGCCAATATTTTCGGCTAAAACTGGTTTAGAGATATGTGCCAAATCAATATCATTGAGCATTACCCTGCCTGTATTGGGTTTGTACATACCGCTCAATAAGCGCAGTAGCGAAGTTTTTCCAGAGCCAATTGGACCTAAAACACCGATTTTTTCACCTGGATTAATTCTTAATTCTGGCGATATTAGAGCGACTTTTTCACCATAATTCAACTGGGTTTTATCTTCAATCAAATAATTACTGTGTAAATTTTCAGGAACAATTGGCTGCTCAATGCCATCATGGTCACATTTAAGATCCCAAATCACATCCAATGAACGAATGGCCGACTTGGTGTTTGCCCATTGTACCAACTGCGCTGGAATTTGTGCTACTGGTGCGAGAATACGCCCCGACAAGATAGAACAGGCAATAAGTCCACCCATAGTCAAAGCGCCACTGCCAATCATCGTTGCACCTGATGCAACCATAATTATAAAGGAAGATTGTTGAAATAATGCCACCATATATTGAGACTGGTCAGTCATTCGTTTCATTTCTAAATCGTAGCCTCGCCCTTCATCGGTAACATTCATCCAATTAGAGAGCATACGCCAACCACCTTGTCCTGATTTAATGGTTTCTGCACCTTCGACTGATTCAACCAACAAACCCACTTTAAGATTGACGGATTCGTTAATATTGTCCGCTAAACTTTCAATTCTTTTATGGAAATACAAACCTGTTAAGGTTGCAATAACAAAAAATGCCATTGGTACAAATGCCAATTTACCGGCAATAATTACAATCAACAAAACATAGAACAAAATAAAGGGCACATCTACCACTAGATAAGTGGTAATTGTCGATAAAAAAGCGCGTACTGATTCATAACCACGCATTTGCGACGCCAAACTACCCACACTTTTGGGTAATTGGTCCATACGCAAGGATAAAAATCGCTTATAAACATCTCGGGATAAACGCCTATCAATATTTTCAATCAGTTTTTCATACAAACCTGCACGCACTAATTTGGAAATAAAATCCAATATTGTTAATGCTAATACACCAATAGTCAATACCATTAGCGTTTGAAAAGCACCCGTTGGCACAACTCGGTCATACACTTGCATTGAATAAAACGCACTGGCTACAGCAATAACATTGATAAATATACCCGCCAAAGAGGCGTCAATCAACCATTTTTTATGGATAATAATTTCACTTTTTACCATCTGAAAAATTCGACTGTTGCCAGCATTAAAATTTTTCTTGGTTTTTAAAGAAAATATTTCGTATTCAGCAAGATTGTCAATAACCAACTCTAACCATGAGCCGTTTTCCACAGAAAACCATTCGCCAATCCATTCGCCCTTAGTGTTCTGACTGTTAAGAACACCCCAACCCTGCTCTGAATCAAAAATTAATAAAGGTAATACAGAAGGGTCTTTAATGGTTTTTAATGCCTTAGGTGCAGACAATAACAATCCCGAACAAATCCCTTTTAGGTTCACCAGTTTACTGGATGACTCATCATATTCGTCATCAATAACTTGCTGTAATTCCACCTTATCAATGCGTGCACGCTGCAACTGCGACAGGCGTTGAAAACTAAAAAGTAAACTATTTTTCACTCTAATTTATAATATATTGATGATAATATTAGCGATCAGAGGTGATGTTGACGTTAACAACCTTATTACGCAGTGATGTTGCGTGTTGATTATTGTCTAAAAGTTGAGCCTTGTAAATTTTACCGTTTAACTCTGCACCAATACTGGCAATGGTCAATGATTCTCTAGTAGCATCAAATTTCAATACTGGAAAAACTTTAGCAAGATTCTGCTTAAAAACCTTGGCACCTTCAAGTGCCACATTTATCACAACCGGTTGACGAAAGTTACTTTTATTAGAAAGCAAGTTGCAAAACATTTGCTGTTTATCTGCATCATAAATTGGATCAGAGAAATAAGGTTCTCCCAGCACATTGTCAATATTACTATTAACATAATCAAGATACACATCTAAACTGCGCAACTCTCTTTCTTTCTTTTCTTTTTCAAGATCGGTGTTATAAGCATTTAACGCCTGATTGTAAGCCGCTAATTTCTCTTGATAATGTTTTTCTATCAACGCCTCTTTTTCTGCTATTTCTTTTTTCGCCAATGCAACCCTTTGTTTGAAATCAATTGTTGTTTCAAACTCCCCTTTAACCAAAGACAAAGAGCGTGTCTTCGACAAACTCTTAGGTAGTGTAGGTGGTTGTAGTGTGAATTTCCCCAGTTTTGTTTTTCTGTTTAACCACTTATCTGTCTGTTGATTGGCTTTATTAACAATATAAGCCAAGGGCTGGTTAATTTTTTGTAACAATTCAGCTGCTAATTGATTGTCAGAATTAAACCCACCAAGATAGTCGGCAGCACTATTCATATCTCCATTTTTATACAAACATAATGCATACTCATAGCCTACATAATACTTCTGCATACACTGTTTTGCTTCGGGTGTTAATTTAGCATACTGTGTACTTAGTTGATTAGCAACCGAATCTCGAACTTTTTTTACTCTTGGCGCTTTTTTAGTGGGTTCTTTTTTTGATTCAACGGGTTTTTCAATTACTAAACCAAAACTAGAGACCTTAGAATTAAAGCCTAAAAAAGTACAACTAGAAAGCATTAACACAGATAAAAACACAACAACATATTTTGCAACAAACGACATACACAACCTCCTTAATTAATATAAAAATAGCACATAATTATACGGCATTATAATGGTTATTGCCGTTATTAGTAATGCCTTCTCCAAAATATTTTTGTTCGATTTTTTTCATTGCGCACTTTTTTATCTCTATGTATTTTCATCTTGGGCAATATTTTTAATTTAAATAAATCCAAATTAGCTGGCGCTATTGGCAATTTAACAACATGGGGCTTTAATGGCCTATCATTTAAATCTAAAAATTTAGACTTATAGCCCTGTTTAGAAGGGCGCCAAACCACTCTATTTGCAGTACTTTTTCCTGTTTTTAAGTCAGATTCCACTGTAATATTCTCAGATGTTATTACTTTGGTCTTTTCTACTTTCTTAACAACAGGTTGCTTAGTAGAACTAAGCTGTTTTATGCTCTCAACTTTAGCCGCAGAAGAATTCTCAACCTTTTTAATCGCCCTAATTAATTTTGGCGCTTGCACTATTTCTTTAGTAATAATAGGTTTGTCAGGTATCATCTTGGCTGTTTTAGAGGTAGTTATTGGTGAATCATCATCCAACAGTTTTTCATTACCCGTTTCAATAAAAGACCTTGGCGGGACATCATTGTGTACTAATTTCAACACACCGTTAATACGGATACCCATGCGCCAACTGATCAGTAAAGACTCTGCGGTCGCATCTGCTAACTGAGACTCTAATTGCGCTACTTCACGAATAGCATTCATCACATCTTGCCATTGTTTTCTGCCTGCTAAGAATTGACGATACCAAGATTTTTGTATTTTTTTCGATGCTATTAATGCATCACTCAATATTGCCTTTTGTTTAATTAACGATTTCACAGAAAGCCACTCTCCCTCAAATTTCTGTTTAAGAGAATCTCTAATACTTTTAATCTCAAATTCAGAAGATTGCTGCTCAAACTTCGCTTGTTTAATCTTAGAAAAACTGCTAAGCCCCGCACCAAAACGACTCACCAGATCAATATATACACGATTTTCAGCTTTTGCATTTTTATTATTAAAGTTTCCCCATTGACGCTCTAACTTTAAATTAACTAGCGGTTGTAAACTCGCCTTACTTGCTTTATGCGTTGCCCTTAAAGACTTTATTTTAGCATGCAGCCCTATTAACTGTGGATCGATAATTAGTGCATTTGCAAGCAATGATTGCAACTCTCCTTTAACAGGATAGTCAGCAGAAATATTAGCCACTATGTTTTTTAAATCCAATGCCTTGCCGACACTTTCTTCTAACTGTAATAAAGAATTTTTATGACGAATTTCAGCTGAATTTAAACTGGACTTGACTTGTAGCAAGCGACTACTTACCAAGGCTAAGTCACTACCTGAAGAAAGCCCTTGTTTAATGCGGCGTTTAATTCTTTCTTTTAATGATTGATGCTCTTCTTTACTTGAGCGATAGGCTTTCAACTTTAAATAAGAAGCTAGCCATGTTGAATAAGAATTAATCACTTTAAGCGCTAAATCGCGCCTAGCAATTAATGATTGTGATTTTTTAATTTCTAACTCAGCCTCTGCTTTTTCTAAATCAGCATCTAAACTACCGCCCGACCAAAGTGGTTGAGTAAGCCCTAACTTAATAACACGATTGTTGCCATTAAAATTGGTATCTGTCTCAGAAGCCTTAACTTGACTAACTGACAAACTGGGTGTAGGAAAATACTGCCACTCTGCTGCATCAACCCCTTGTTCTGCAGCATTCTGTAAGCGAACACTAGCCACAATAGAAGGATGGTAATTTAACGCCATATCGACTAAACCACCCAAACTGTAATTGTTAGCCTTTGCATTAACACTCAAAGAAAAACTGATTAATAAAAATATTGATAAATATCTAAGTAACACAAAAAAACCCTAACATAATTTTAATTCACTGCGTATTATACATTACCATTCTTCTTTGGTATTTTAAAACATACAGCCAAAACTAAGCCCGGCTTAGGTAAGCCGGGCTTAGTTTTATAGTTTTACAAAAAAAAACACCCATTGCAACTATTTGTCGCAATGGGTGTTTGTATTTAGGGCAGTTAGTTTATTCTAACTTAACTTCATATTACTCAAGAATTAAATTAGCATCACTAATCATAGTTGCAAGACTTACCCCAGTAACACCAGTTAGAGTAATGGTCAAATCTGTGCCAGAACTATCGCCATTGCTATCAATGGCAATGCTACTATTAGTACCATCATCACTTAAGCTTAAGAAGTCAGCCAAATTAGCAGAACTATAACCCGTTAACAAGTCTGCTAGATTGAGCGTATCCTTACCAGCACCCGTACCCATGGTAAAGTCAGCGATAGCGTCATTACTACTGCTTGCTGCTGCATCACTCCAAGACTTATAAACAAAAGTATCACTACCACCTCTACCATAGACTAACTCATTAAATGAAGACATATTAATCGTATCATTACCCGTTGTACCAAAGGTAACAACTTCTTGAGTAGCACTGTGATTAAGTGTTGCACTGTTATACACAATACTATCACCACTGTCCATCAGCACACTAAGAATAGAGCCGTTAGTAGTTAACTGAGCATCGTTAATGGTGAGTACATTGGCTTCAGTATTTTTCATATGGACAAGTTCAATAGATTTAATACCACTGCTAAACTGTGCATTGGTTAAATCTAGGTTATTAGCGCCAGAGATATAAACGGTGTCATAGCCTGCTTTGCCATCGTAACCAGTCACTATCGATTCTCCACCATAGGTAAAGGTATCGTTATTTGAACTGCCTAAGAACTGTTTTATGGAGGTACTTTGTTCATTAGCCGCATAAATAAACATTTCAGTTATTTTGGCTTGGTTATTTTGAAGTGTCCAGCCGTCACTACCATTATCCAAATTAAGGCTACCACTTGCACCACCTAATAACGTGCCATCACGAGCTTTTGAAACACCATTAATATAAATCCCCTGAGCTGCATCGGTGTAATTTTTAGACGAAGTACCAGTATTACCCACATTGTTATAATTTGCTTCAAAGACAACATCAAGTTTAGTATTAATTGCGCCTGCGCCATTAGTGATTGCTAACCTTCCATGTCCAGAATTTGATCCCGCATACCAATATAAATTACCTCTGTAATTAGGGTATATGCTGGTCGATCCAAAAACTATTGAATTAGAATATTGTGCGGTAGTTGTATATTCCATCGACTCGTAAATAACAACATTGGTAAATGTATTCGAGTCAGTATCACTCACTTGAAAACCGTCTCGCTCTGTATCCAGCCAATTTTTAGATGTGGGTGTACCATTTAACCCTTCATTAAAACTAACTGCCACCTCACCGGTTGAAGTAAGTGTGACTAAAGCGCCGTTATTAACAATAACTGGTTGTTTATTATAAGTATTTTGCACTGCGTTTTCAGCCCGACTGGATTGGTCATACCAAGTGGTAACAAAGCCTTTAGCCCATGTTACCGCAGAACCATCGTCATTATTATTGACAAACTTCAATAAGGCTTGCGTATCCAAATTACCATATTTATCAAAACCAATATCCATCTCCGCATCATCGCTTGAGCGTCTAACACGAATCGCATTGGTCACTAAATCACTATTAACATCTTTAAGGCTAAAAGCCGATACCATGGCAGATGCATCTATCTCATTAATCTCACCAATACCCGTATCTTTTGACACCACGCCACCTGTTGAGTTACTGAGTTTCACGATGATGTTTTGGTTAATTTCTTTATAATAATCAGCATTAATCGTTAATGTAATTTCTTTAAAATTTTCACCCGCAGCAAAGTTCACTGTACCACTGCCTGTACCCGTATAGTCATTCTCAACACCACTACCTGTCTTAGCAGAACTTAGTGTGGTATCTACCGCATAATTAACTGTGCCAGCAGTAGACAAATCACCCTCCCTAGTCACAATAAAAGTCATAGTCTTAGTACCCGTCTCACCCTCAATCACCTTTGAGTCAGAAATAGAATAAGAAGATGCCTGCTTAGTCACCACCTCCGTCTTAATCGTCGCATTACCCGCATCATCAGTGGCTGTGACTTGCACACCCAAGGTGCTTGCAGTAATAGCTGAATAACTCATCGGACTTGAAGTGCCATCAGCATTCACACTCGACAAATCAAGCGCCCAATTACCACCACTCACACTCACCGTATAAGTCCCTTCACCAACCTCACCATACACACCATCACCATCCAAATCCAACTTAACCTCAACACTAGACTCAGAAGTCTGACCCGTAATCGTAGGCAAACTCGTAATCACCTCATCAATCGCCACAGTAGACACTGGCGCTGTCCTATCAACCGTGATATTTTGTAACACCTGTGTAGCAGGATTACCATGAGCATCACTCGCATTCACAATCACCGCATAAGTAGAACCATCAGTAAGATTAGCCGCATCTATTGAATACACATTCAAACTCCAAGTACCATTAGCAAGTATACTTGCAGTATAAGTAACACTATTAAGCAACACACTTACTTGCGTTCCTGTTTCTAACCCTGTAGTTGTACCCGTAATACTAAAACCACCACTCACCTCAGAGATATTCACCTTAGCATCGGTTGCAATAGTAGTTGTATCCAGTGTTGGTACCGTCGTATCCACAGTAACAGCCTGCGTTGTCTGCGGTGCACTAACACCACTAGCAGCACCCGCTGAGCCCGTCACATCTGCCGTAATCGTATAAGCCTCAGCATCCGTTAACCCACCACCCGTAATAGTTGCACTCCAAACACCTGTTGCAGAGTTATAACTTGCACCTGTTAATGTCACTGCACTACCATCAGAATCCTTAACAACAGTGACTGTAAAATCACCCACAAGTAAAGCTGGCAATATACTACTATCAGCAGAAACTGTTACACTAACCGTAATATCAGCACCATTCTCAGCAGCATTAACTTTATTATCTGTGGCAACAGCAATACTAGTACTCATCGCATTAACACTCACATCCCAATCATTTGCAGCAATAACTGCTGAGGTATTACCTGCACTATCTGTAAATGCACCCGCATCTACTTCAATGTAATAATTATTGCCAGCAACTAGATTAGCATCTGTTGGATTAATAGTAACAACTCCGTTAGAGATTATTACCTGAGCACCGTTTGCTGCAATAGTTTCTACAACAGCATTGTTACTACTATTTTTAATCACAATATTCTTACCCGCAACCGCACTTACATTCTCTGCAAAGGTTAGAACAAGATTACTACTTGTTGAGATATTACCTCCACCTGCTGAAGAGAGCATTGGCGCATCAATTGAAGTATCTACAGTCAGTGCAGAAGTGTACTTAGTAATGGTACTTGTTTGTCCAGCACTATCAGTTTGTCTAATTCGAATTAAGTTTGCACCATAAGTCCCAGGTGCTAAAGTAAAGCTAGTATCACCATTACTGACTATTGTCCAAGTAGAACCACCATTGATACTATACTGCCAAGAGCCAAGGTTAGTATCTAATCCACCAACATTCATAACACCATCTTTAGTAATACCATCACTGGCATTACTACCTGTGTCTGTATTGAGTGTTAGTGTTGATGCAAAAGGTGGTGTAGTATCGAAACTTTGAGAAGAGCTTGATTGCACCAGATCAGCATTAACATTGCCATAGATATCAGCAATAGAACCAGCATCAATCTTTAATCGCACTGCAGTCACATCAATGGCATTTGCACCCGTTGGTGGTGTCACTGCAACTGTCCAAGTAATACCATCACTGGTTGTTGGCGTGCCAATTGTCCAGTTGGCAGTAATGTCTGTACCAGCAGCGTTGATAAGTTTAATATCAGCACTTGCAAAAGTGTCTTGATCCAGAGCATGACTAAACACCACAGTGTAAGTCACTATTGAACTCGTAACAGTGTTGGATTGGTTATCTGTAACACTGCTAATTGTAGGTGGGTTGGTATTAATACTAATCTCATTAGTGCTACTATCTGATGTGCTATTGTCAGCCGCATCTGTAACTGTGGCTGTAACTTCATAACGATTGCCATCTGTTAATGCACTAAGTCTGCCGCTTGTCGATATAGCAGTTTCAAGATTAAGACTCCAAGTGCCGTCTGATGCTGGGGTAACGCTATAAGTAGCACCCGAGATAGTCACACTAAGGCTCTCACCTGTTGCCAGTGCAGCACTGCTGCCAGTAGTTCCTGTAATGACTGGCGTGGTGTCATTAGTTGTTAGCGCATCCACGGTTGGCGCAGTTGGCGCAGTTGTGTCAATGGTAATTGACTTAGCAGCAGAAGTTGCAGTATTACCAACAGTATCTGTTGCTGTTGCAGTAATACTCTCAGCACCCTGACCCATAGCCGTGATGTCTGCATCTGTTAATGTATAGCTCCAAGTTGTACCCGTAACAGTAGCCGCTCTAGTATTGCTAGCAATTGAAAGCGTCACAGTACTACCAGCCTCAGTTGTACCTGTAATAGCCGAATTCTTCTCAGACAAATTAATCACATCATCAGTTGCAACCGCAGCAATAGTTGGTGTAGCTGGTGCAACCGTATCAACCGTAATTGACTTCGCGCTAGAAGTTGCAGTATTACCATTAGTATCTGTTGCCGTTGCGGTAATACTCTCAGTACCCTGACCCATAGCCGTGATATCTGCATCTGTTAAGGTATAACTCCATGTTGTATTAGTAACAGTAGCCGTTCTAGTATTACCACCAATTGAAAGCGTCACAGTACTACCAGCCTCAGTTGTACCTGTAATAGCCGAATTCTTCTCAGACAAATTAATCACATCATCAGTTGCAACCGCAGCAATAGTTGGTGTAGCTGGTGCAACCGTATCAACCGTAATTGACTTCGCGCTAGAAGTTGCAGTATTACCATTAGTATCTGTTGCCGTTGCGGTAATACTCTCAGTACCCTGACCCATAGCCGTGATATCTGCATCTGTTAAGGTATAACTCCATGTTGTATTAGTAACAGTAGCCGTTCTAGTATTACCACCAATTGAAAGCGTCACAGTACTACCAGCCTCAGTTGTACCTGTAATAGCCGAATTCTTCTCAGACAAATTAATCACATCATCAGTTGCAACCGCAGCAATAGTTGGTGTAGCTGGTGCAACCGTATCAACCGTAATTGACTTCGCGCTAGAAGTTGCAGTATTACCATTAGTATCTGTTGCCGTTACGGTAATACTCTCAGTACCCTGACCCATAGCAGTAATATCAGCATCTGTTAAGGTATAACTCCATGTTGTATTAGTAACAGTAGCCGTTCTAGTATTACCACCAATTGAAAGCGTCACAGTACTACCAGCCTCAGTTGTACCTGTAATAGCCGAATTCTTCTCAGACAAATTAATCACATCATCAGTTGCAACCGCAGCAATAGTTGGTGTAGCTGGTGCAACCGTATCAACCGTAATTGACTTCGCGCTAGAAGTTGCAGTATTACCATTAGTATCTGTTGCCGTTGCGGTAATACTCTCAGTACCCTGACCCATAGCAGTAATATCAGCATCTGTTAAGGTATAACTCCATGTTGTATTAGTAACAGTAGCCGTTCTAGTATTACCACCAATTGAAAGCGTCACAGTACTACCAGCCTCAGTTGTACCTGTAATAGCCGAATTCTTCTCAGACAAATTAATCACATCATCAGTTGCAACCGCAGCAATAGTTGGTGTAGCTGGTGCAACCGTATCAACCGTAATTGACTTCGCGCTAGAAGTTGCAGTATTACCATTAGTATCCGTTGCCGTTGCGGTAATACTCTCAGTACCCTGACCCATAGCAGTAATATCAGCATCTGTTAAGGTATAACTCCATGTCGTATTAGTAACAGTAGCCGTTCTAGTATTACCACCAATTGAAAGCGTCACAGTACTACCAGCCTCAGTTGTACCTGTAATAGCCGAATTCTTCTCAGACAAATTAATCACATCATCAGTTGCAACCGCAGCAATAGTTGGTGTAGCTGGTGCAACCGTATCAACCGTAATTGACTTCGCGCTAGAAGTTGCAGTATTACCATTAGTATCTGTTGCCGTTGCGGTAATACTCTCAGTACCCTGACCCATAGCAGTAATATCAGCATCTGTTAAGGTATAACTCCATGTTGTATTAGTAACAGTAGCCGTTCTAGTATTACCACCAATTGAAAGCGTCACAGTACTACCAGCCTCAGTTGTACCTGTAATAGCCGAATTCTTCTCAGACAAATTAATCACATCATCAGTTGCAACCGCAGCAATAGTTGGTGTAGCTGGTGCAGCCTTGTCAATCAAAACTGGTGTGCTGTTGCCACCAGTACCTGTGATACTACCACTAGCAGCCAAACCCACTTCAATTGTATATGTCTTTCCATCAACCAAATTTGATGGTATGCTAGCATTAACTAACTCCCAAGTAGTGCCACTAATACTAGGAATCTTGTCATTAGCGATGGCAATATCCCCCGAACCATCTGTTGCTTTGAATATGATGCTACTTATTGTTACACTAGATGCACCACTTGGATTGGTAATACTACCTTTAATTGACAAATTGCTAAGTTCAGCAATATTAATACCATCTGATGATACATCAGTTGAGCCATTAGACCATACAGCACTTGTTGTTAAGGCTGCAACAGTAAAGCTCCAAGAGCTTGTATCACTAATACCTGCATAATCATTACCAGCTGTGTCTTTGAAAGCGCCTGCGTCTATTTGGACATAGTAGTTAGTATTCGCATCTAAATCTGCTGGATTGATACTTACTGTGTTACCACTAAATGTTACTTTAGATCTATCAGCTGCGTCAAACTGTTCAATTTGTGTACCATCGCTCTTATAAAGTGTAATCTTCTTACCACTAACTGCAGTGACTGTTTCTGCAAATGTCATGGTTAAATCTGCACTCGGTGCAATATTGCTACTGAGTGTTGCAGTTGGTGCTGTTGTATCAATAACAATAGCCTTAGAATCTTCGATATTACTGCCAGAAGGTAGCGTAGTAGCAGTCATTGCATTACCTGCAACATCTGTTACCGCTTGAGCACCTGAGCCAATTGCAAAACTTGTAACAGTTAAATCAGAACTTGTATCACTACTACCAACTGTGTAAACGCCTGTTAATGTTGTACCATCAGATGCTGCAGTTAGTATTGCAGTACCGCCAGAGTCTAGTGTTACAGTAATCTGACCACCAGTCTTAACTGCTTCACTTGTTGTTGCGGTAATTGTAATTGTGTCGCCTACTTTGTAATTACCGTCAGTTGTTGTCGCACTAAATGCTGTAATTGTTGGCGCTGTACCATCTACAACAATCGCACTTGTATCTGAAATATTTTTTCCAGATGGGACAGTAGTATCCGTCATTGCACTACCTGCAAGGTCTTTTGTGGTTGAGCCAATTGTAAAGCTAACAACGGTTAAATCACCACTTGTATCACTACTGTCAATTGTATAAGTGCCTGTTAGCGTTGTACCATCTGCAGATGCTGTTAGATCAACAGTATCGCCTGTATCTAATGTCACAGTAATTGTACTACCACTGACTACTTTTTCACTGGTTGTTGCGGTAATTGTAATTGTGTCACCTACTTTGTAGCTACCATCGGCTGTTGTAGTACTAAACGCTGTTACTGTTGGTGCTGTTGTATCAATGTTAACCTCAACTGCATTAGCATTTGTATCTTTAAAAGTTGCAAAAGTAGATTTGTTGCCAAACTCATCAGTTTGTCTCACTTGGATTTGGTTTGCAACATAAGAACGATTATCTAATAAGTCAAAAGATGTTGATGTTCCTGTTTTCCAGTTAGCACCACCATCAGTTGAATATTCCCATGTGTTAGAGCCAGTAATACCACCAACAGTAACAACTTTATTGCTAGTAATAAAATCATCGCTAGCTGAACCTGTATCTACAAGCGTGACTGTGAGTGCACTTGGAGCAGAAGTCGAAACCTCTACGCTACTAGCAGAGATAAAAGTACCAAGGTTTACTGCCGTTCCGTCAGCAGTACCCGAAATTTTCACTTGAACATTACTTGCGGCTGTTGAGCCAGAAGGCAACTCAAAAGATGTACCTGTAGCATCAATCCAAGCTCCACTACTGGTAGTTCTGTATTGCCATGCAACAGAACCGCTTACACTAACATTGACTGTTGCATCATTAGTTTTTCCATCATCACTCAAAGAACCTGTATCGTTTGCAAGAGATAGTGTTACAGTGGATGTGGTAACAGTTGCTGAACTAGAAACATTTCCTTCATTGCCGGCAACATCTTTACCTCTAACTTGTATAGCACCTGCCGTCCAACTTTGTCCAGCATCTAAATAAATTCTATCGCCAGAACCTGTTGTCCAAGTTGTGCCGCTATCTAACGAATATTCCCAAGTGTCAACCTGCGTTACTCCAACTGAGAGATAACCTTGTGTACCATCGCCACTAATAGTTATAGTTGGGGCTGTTCCATCAACTGTTAAAGTGCCACTAGCAGCTAATGCAACCGAACCTGTTGTACCTGCTATAGTGCTGGTTCCTGTTCGAACCATAATGTCTGATTTGTTGTAAGCAGTTGAATTTTCAGGTAAATCAAAACTTGTGCCAGAACCTACTGCCCAAGTCGTACCGCCATCAGTTGTATATACCCAGTTATTTGCCGTGACACCAGAAACATTAATTTTGATCCCTTTATCAGTACCACTACCGCTACCATCTAAGTCATATGCTTTAACAATACCATCAGTATGGCTACTACCTGTATCTTGGAAGCCTAATTTAATCGTTGTTGTTAAGGTTGCACCTGTTGTAGCTGCTGTAATTGCACTATCTGTTGTTAAAGAATTAATATTGTCATTATCAAGTTCTGCTTGTTGTGCGCCATCAAGAATATCTTTTTTTGCTGTCGTACTTAAACTTAGACTTGACCCAGTACCTGTTAAAGCATTTTTTAGCGTGTTGATTGTTTCACCAACGCCACCAGTACTTTTATCCATACCAGAAAGTGCTGCTAATACCTTACCATAGGCATTAGAACTGCTAGAACTAGAGCCGTCTGTGTTAATCATAGCTACTGGGATATCATTAATAATATCAGTCAGTCCAAGTGCATTTGCAACACCTTTATTTGCTGCATTAACTGTAGTTGCATCAAGGGTAGTTTCTGAAGGAACATCACCACTCTCAGTAACACCTGCTTGTTGAGCAGCAAGTGTTGTTACTGGTGTAACCACAACTTTAATTGAACCACCTGATGATGCATCAACGACAGCAAGGAGTGTGATATCTAAATCAACTTGAGCGCCCGTTGCTTCATCAACATAATCTGCGCCATCATTATCATCAATCACTTTTAAGATAACAACGCCTTTATAATCGCCTAAATTAACTGTAAAACTACCATTAGCATTTACCTTTGTAAGAGCGCCAACTTTGGTTTTGCCATCGGCTTTAAATGCTTGAACGCTAAGACCGTTGCCTTCGATCACCGGGCCCATTAAAATTGCGCCAAAGAGAATAGTATCGGCAGCCGCAGTTGCACCAGCACCAGCCAAGTCAACCGCTGTCAAGCCAAGAGCACCAAGAGCGGTGAATGAAACACCAGCCTCAAACATTGGTAGAAGCTCTGCAACTGCAACAGAGGAGAAATTGTTTGTTGCTATTGTTGAAAGTGTGGCTTCATCGCCATAAAAATGCACAACTTGCGAACCATCGGATAGAGTTGTAAAACCACCTTCAATAACATAATAAACACTGCCTTCAGCTGGCAGGGAGACTAAACAAGATAAATCACTGGCACAAATCTCAAAATAATTATCAAACACAACAACAGTGTCATTAGGCAATAATACTTCTAAATCCTCACCTACTTTTTTAGCAATAACATCAAAATCTTTATTTAAAACATCGCCGTCTTTAACGCTCAATTCATAAGTATTGCCGGGCTTGACAACAATATGTTGTTTATCACCTTTATTGACAATAATTGCTTCTTTGTTTAAAGTTTTAGCAATCTCTTGTGCTTTAGCCTGCATGGCTTTTAATTGTGCTTTGGTTTTTGTGGCGCTAGTTTTCATATTTTCTCCTGTTTGTTTTTAACTGCCAAATATTTTGTTTTGTTTTAATGCTAATCTTTTCTATTTTATACTAATTGAGACCTTTGCATAAATCAACCCAAAGCCACCAATATGGTAAAATAACACCCATCTAAATCAATCATAAAAATACTAAAAATGTCTTGGAAGAACACAAAACAAAACTCATTTGCAGATTCTCTCGTTGTAGAGCACAAATCCCTATCAGAGCTTGATGATGTGCATAACATTATCAACTGGAATGAGATAGAGCAAACACTTTCAAACTTATATTCATCTGTACGCGGCGCACCCAGCTATCCGCCACTGATGATGTTTAAAATTCTTATCCTTCAAGCTTGGTATGGCCTTAGCGATGAAGCCCTAGAAAAACAAATTGCTAGAGACTTAATGTTCAGACGTTTTATTGATTTATCATTATCTGAGAGTGTGCCAGACCATTCCAGCATTTGGCATTTTAGACAACTACTCAATACTGAAAAACTCTTAGAACCTCTACTAGAACAAATCAACACTCATCTAGAACAAAATTCAATCATTGTCTCATTAGGCTCAATTAACATTATTGATGCCACTGTCATTGAAGCCAAGCAATGTAGAAAACGCAAAGGTAAGAATGGCAACAATACCCAAGACAAAGAAGCTGGCTATAATGTCAAAACAGCAGCTGATGGCAAAAAGAAAACCACCTATGGCTTCAAGATGCATGCTAATACTGATGAAGATGGCTTTGTTAAAAAGATGACCTATACCCCTGGCAATGTGCATGACTCAAAAGAATTTGATAAACTGCTTGATATAAGCAAAAGCAAAACCTGTGGACAAGTCTTTGCTGATAGTGCCTATGCTAATAAAAATAATAATGAAAAACTGGGTAAAGAAAACAATAAAATATTGCACCGTGCCTACAGAAACAAGCCTTTAACCAAAGAGCAGAAACAAGAGAATAAACAACGCTCATCTATTCGCTATATTGTTGAGCGAACCTTTGGCTTGCTAAAGCTTCATCACGGTTTAGGCAAAGCAAGATACCTTGGGTTAGAACGCAACAAAGCCAGAGCACAACTGATTGCCATAAGTCATAATCTTAAAACTGGGATGAATATTTTTAAGCGAATGCGCAACCTGAGGGATTGTTGTATCCAATGAACGGAGAAAGCGTAAAAATAGAGAGATAAAGCGATAAAATCTAGATAAATCAAAGATTTTTATGAGAAAAATACAGTAGATTCTAGAAAATATTTTTGAAAAACAGACAAACTGAAATTAAGGCAATAAATTATGAATTACGCAAAGGTCTCAAGGTAAAAATAAATTAGTAAATTAGGCTCAGAGAGTAATCAAAAAGACAAATAAACACAAACATTAATTACACTCCCACTACAAACAACCAGTCTCAAAGCATTTTTTTAAACCAACATCCCACCAAACCCAGTTAAAATACTTCATGTTCAAAAAACTGCTAACCACCTATTTCTCTTTTTATTTGGCACTCAGCCCAGTCGTAAACGCAACCACCCAAACTCAAACTACCGACCAAGCGGCTGTTACTAAAGATAAGGTAGCCACCCAAACCCAAACCCCCAACACCCAATCTACCACCCCAACCGCAATTACCCAAACCCCACTATCCATCACGCTACCCACTGGCACCACAGGCTTATTCGTCCAAGCCCAAGACCCACAAACAGACTACCTCATAGAAACCAACCCAGAGTTCACCCTTTATGATAACTTCATTAGCTCTGATTACTTGCTTAAACACATTGACTTTAACCCTGATAAAACACTCAAACGCATTGGCGATGGCTTCTACGAACAAAAACTCATTAAAGAACAACTCTTAGCACAAACAGGCAAGCGTTTTTTACAAAAAGACATCACCAGCGACAACGCCCAATATCGAAGACTGATGGACAATGCCATCAACCAGCAAAGAGATTTAGAGCTCATCCCTGGCATTAGCCTCACCACCGCCCAAATATCACAACTCACCCAAGACATGGTCTGGATGGAACCACAAACCATCACCCTAGCCGATGGCACCACCACCCAAGCTTTAGTGCCAAGAGTCTACATAGCCAACATCAATCAATATCAAGTTGAGGGTGGCAGAATTATTGCAGGTAAAGACATTAACCTTAATGTTAACCAACTCAAAAACGCAGGTCTCATCAAAGCAGGAGACAATCTATCAGTTAGTGCATTAGACAGTATCCTTAACCAAGGCGGCACCCTCCAAGCAGACAACACCCTAACCCTGCTTGCAAACAACAACATCAACAACATCAGTGCTGATATTAAGGCAAAAGACATCATCCTCACCAGCATCAACGGCAACATTAACAATGTCCGCTTTGAGAAAAATGTAGATTACTCACAAGGCAACACCAAAGACATTAAAAAAATAATCGGCAACCAAGCCAATATCCAAGCCACCAACGATATTAAGTTAACAACTAACAAAACCATCAACCTTGCTGGTTCAAATATTAATGCCAACAACAAACTAGACTTAAACGCTAATAATGTCATCTTAACCACTACCCAACAAGTAACCGACTTCTACTCAGGCAACAACAAAAACTACTATAAAGAAAACTCAACCACCAATCTTAAAAGTCAAATCAAAGCAGGTAATATCAACATCAATGCTAACGAGCAAGTAACCATCAAAGGTACAAACCTCCAAGCAGACAACCAAACCAACATCCAAAGCAAAGTACTAAACATTACCTCAGTCAAAGACACCAAATACACCCAACTTCATTCAGAATCAAAAGGCGGCTTGTTTGGCGGTGGACATGACGATACCACCACTACCAGTACCACAGATAACATCCAAAGCACCCTCCAAGCCAAAGATATTAACATTACTAACAAACTCACCCAAGTCCAAGCCTCCAAACTCCAAGCAGACACCATCAAAATCACCACTGAGCTACTCAACCTAGTCTCAGACAAAGACCTAGACTTTAAACAAATCCAAACCGAATCATCAGGTTTTTTAACCAAGACCATTACCGATAAAGGCCACAACAAACAAACCAAAGTAGTCGCAGAAATAAACGCCAATGACAAACTTATCATTAACAACCAGCAACTAACCAATAATCAACTAACCAACAAACAGTTAACCACCACTCAACAACAAATCCTAACCAAACTCACCTCAAGCGATGGCTTAAATAAAAACCTACAAGCCCAACTCAAAGCCCAAGGCATCACCCTAAGTGATGTCAACATCTCTAACAAAAACTGGGATGAATCCACCACCACCCTTAGTGGTTTAGGTGCAATTATCGTACAAGTAGTAGCAGCTGCTCTTACAGGCGGAGCTGCTAATGGCTTTATCAACGCTGCCATAGCAAGTGTACAAACACAACTAGCCGCAGCTGTGCTCACCGCAGGTATCACTGGTAACAGTTTAGCAATTGACCCTAAACAAATGCTAAAGACTGCATTAACAGCAGGTGCTAGTCAATATGCCCTCAACCAATACGGCGCAAAAACACTCAACGCAGACGGCACCACTTCAATTGCCACATACAGCAAAGACCTAGACTTCAGCACCAATCTACAAAACGGACTACAAAACACCGCAGTAACAACAGCAGTAAGCACTGCCATCAACGGTGGCTCTCTAGCAGACAATCTTAAAAACAATTTAGCAAGCAGTGTTTTAACAACGGGGCTTGCCAAAGGTGCCAACCTAATAGGCAATGCCAAAGCCATAGGCAACCTCAACGACTTCACCCACAAAGTTGCCCATGCAGCACTGGGTTGTGCTGGTGCTAAGATACAAGGTAAGGATTGTGGTAGTGGTGCGGTTGGGGCTGTTGTTGGGGAGGTTATTGCTGAGCAAGTTGGTAAGTATCAAGGCAAAGATATTAGCAAAATGACTAAGGCAGAGTTTGAGCAATACAAACAAGACACGACTGCTTTAGCGAGAGTTGGGACGGCAGTTATTACTCAAGGGTTGGGTAAGGATATTGAGATAGCAGACCAAGCGGCTGAGAATGCGGTGGAGAATAATGCGCTGGTTAGTGGCGCTATAGTATTGACTGTTGTTGCAGTAGCAGAACTTATTGATAAAGGTGTTACTGCTTATGATGCTTGGCAATTAAAGAAAGCACTTGATGAAGGTAGGACGGAGGATGCAAAAGCATTAGTAGCAGTTATTGGTATTGGCGTGGTAACGGAGGCTATTCCTGGGAATAAAATTATTCAGAAGATTGCTCAAGGTATTGGAAAAGAGAAGAAAATTACCAGCGTAGTTAAGAATAATAATTACAACTATAAACCCGCCCCTAAAAAGCCTGAAGATATAACAGGGATACCAAATTTAAAATCGTCTCCTTCTAAAACTTCTGCTCAAGGTGGAGGTAAACTGAGAAAACGGTACAAAGATAAAAAAGGTAATATTTATGAATGGGATTATCGTCATGGCACTTTAGAAAAATATAATAAAAGAGGAAAACACTTAGGAGAATATGACCCTAACACTGGCAAACAATTAAAATCAGCTGATAAAACACGAAAGGTTGAGCCATGAGCAATAAAATATTTGAATTTAAGATTGAAGTTTTTTGGTTAGATGAGAAAAAATATGGAGAAGATTTAATTGAGGAGATATATTTTTATGATAGATTGGAAACGATGATAAAGATTGTCGACCCTGATTTAGATGATTTAGAATTTGTGGGTGGTGTCTATAGGTTAAATGACGAAAATAAAATTCGTTATTTTGAAAAAAAATTAAGTAAGAAGCTGGATTTAAAAAAATATCAATATTTCTTTGAACGATATGGACATGATTAAATTATGAATTATTTTTATACCTTAATTTTATTGCTGGCATCTACCAATGTTAGGAAATAAAGGGGTCAGGAAATAAAGGGGAAATAAATGGGTAAATAAAGGGGTCAGTGTAAATTAAACCTTCTTTTTCGACCCTGTAAACCCTCATATTTTATAATCCCTAAAAAGGAGAAAAAACATGAGTAACGCAACACTAAGAAAAAACCAAAAGAACCAACTGAACAACACAGGCATTAACCAACAAAAACTCCGTGCTTTTGCTGGTGAGCTTGCCAAAGACATCCACACCCAAGATGACTTGGCAGACTTGTCTGCATCATTGGTTAAGATGACCATAGAAGCGGCACTTGGTGCTGAGATGGAACATCACCTTGGCTATCCAAAATATGGACAAAATGGCAATGAATCTAATGCCAGTAATAACGCTCGCAATGGCTACTACTCTAAAATTGTTAAAGGTAATCATGGCGAAGTTGAACTTGCTATTCCAAGGGATCGCAATGCTAACTTTGAGCCTGCTATCATTGAGAAGGGTCAAACCAGATTAGGCGCTTTTGATAATCAAATATTAAGCCTGTATGCCAAAGGCATGAGCACCCGTGATATTGTCACAACCTTTAAAGAGATGTATGACGCTGACATCTCAGCAACGTTGGTGTCCAATGTAACACAAGCGGTTATTACTCAAGCCACAGAGTGGCGTAATCGTCCATTGGATGAGATTTACCCCATTGTTTATTTAGACGGTATTGTCATTAAAGTTAGGCAAGATAAACAAATCATTAAAAAGACCATGTACATTGCCCTAGGCGTTAATCTTGAGGGTAAAAAAGAATGTCTTGGCTTATGGTTGTCCAAAAATGAATCTTCTAAGTTCTGGTTGGGCGTTCTTAACGATATTGCTAATCGTGGCGTAAAAGACATTCTGATCGCCTCAGTCGATGGGTTAACGGGATTCCCCGAAGCTATTAATGCCGTGTTCCCACAGGCTGATGTACAACTGTGTATTGTTCATATGGTTCGCAACTCGCTTAAATATGTGGGCTATAAGGAACATAAGAATGTTGCTAGTGATTTAAAGCAAATCTATCAGTCTATTACTGAAGAAGAAGCTTTATTGGCGTTAGATGAGTTTGAGTATAAATGGGATACGCAGTTCCCAAGTATCGCCAAATCGTGGCGACGAAATTGGGATAATGTTGCTACTCTATTTGCTTATCCTGAGGCAATCAGAAAGGCAATCTATACCACTAATGCCATTGAATCCTTAAACTCAATGATTAGAAAATCTATCAAAAACAGAAAGATTTTTAATCATGATAACTCTGCTTTTAAAGTGGTCTTTTTAGCCATTGAAGCAGCCAGTAAGAAATGGACAATGCCAATACGAAATTGGTCACAAGCAATGAATCAGTTTATAATCCTACATGAGGATAGATTAAAGGATTATGTCTGATTTTTGAAAGAGGTGTTTACACAATCTGGTTTACAGGGTCTCTTTTTCCGCCACCCTTTCGGTCTTCCCCTGCTTTTACTTGTCATGTTGTAGCCTGTTAATTTTTTTATTTGTGTAATAAAAGCCTCATTGCCAATCGCCATGCCTTGATTGGTTGTTTTACGAATGTTGTCAATCAGCTTGTGGTCAAGTTCGTATTCAAAAAGTGCACGATAATTGTGTTGTCTTGCTTCTTGGGTATTGCCCAATGTTAGGTATTCTTGGTGTGGGGTGCATAAATCAGATTGCCTGCCCAATGCGTTAATTTGATAACTAGAGAAAGAATAATCAGCAGGGTCTTCAATCATGCCAGCGCGCACAGGATTAAGTTCAATGTAGCGATAAACACTCAACAAATAAGCCTCGGACTGCACCAAAGAGGATTTATACCGACCCTCCCATAATGTGCCGCTACGCCCGTATGTTTTGTTGAAGTAAACAACATAAAGCCTACCAACATCTTGCATAGTTTTACTAATGGCATTTTCACTAAGCGGGGTGCAAAGCAAATGGATGTGGTTGGTCATTAACACCCAGGCGTGTATTTGCAAGTTGTGTTTTGTTGAATAATCTTTTAAACAACTGACATAAAAAGCCATGTCATCTTCACTGGTAAAACAAACTTGACGATTATTACCCCTGGCAATGACATGCTGAAGAATGCCAATGGGGCTAATGCGAGGCTTTCTTGGCATGGGACAATGTTAAAGTGTTAAGTTGGAAGTCATGTTTTGATTTTATAGCAAGACTGGCAACAGTTGTTATTTAATTGACACTGACCCCTTTATATACTGACCCCTTTATATAATTTTTAACTTTTTTATAAATTATTCTTAAAAACGCCAAAAAGCACGGTTGAGAAGTGCCATTAGCGTTAGAATTTCCAAGCGCCCAAGCAGCATAGAAAAACTTAAAATCCATTTAGCGCTATCACTGATACTGCCATAGTTAGCGGCAACCTTTCCTAGCCCCGGACCAAGATTATTAATGCTAGCAGCGGTGGCCGAAAAACTACTCACTTGATCAAGCCCGGTAAACATTAAGGCAAGCATAATTACAAAAAAAGCAATCACATAGAGGGCGAAAAAACCCCAAACTGAAACTAAGGTACTGTCAGGAACGCTTTTTTTATTAAGTTTGATGTTGATTTGAGCGTTGGGGTGAATAAATTTTTTAATTTCTTTAGCGGCAAGTTTGAACATTAATAACACTCTAACCACTTTAATACCGCCGCCTGTTGAACCTGAAGATGCGCCAATAAAACTGGCGAAAATCAGTAACACTGGTAATCCCAATGCCCATAATGAAAAATCAGTGGAAATAAAGCCTGTTGTTGTTGCCATTGAAACGCTTTGAAAAAGTGCAACCCTAAATGCCTCACCGATACTTAAATATTGCCCAGTGTTAAATAAGTAGATAAAAACCAATAGTGTTAAAAAAACAAGAAAAGCAACATAAGTTTTAAACTCCGAATCTTGATAATAGTGATTGATATGGTTCTGACGCCAAACGAAGAAATGTAGGGAAAAATTGATACCTGCAAAAAACATAAAAAATACGGCAATAGTCTCAATTAAATAAGAATCAAAAAATCCAATAGAATTGTCATGGGTAGAAAAACCGCCAATTGCTACGGTAGAGTAACTGTGCCCAATAGCATCAAAAGCATTCATTCCTACAAGGTAATAAGCCAATGCACAAGCCAGCGTAAAACCGATATAAATAAACCACAAAACTTTAGCTGTTTGGGTCAATTTTGGGGTGAGTCTATCTCTAGAGATGCCACTGGCTTCTGCATGATAAAGCTCCATGCCGCTAACGCCAAGCATTGGCAGAATTGCAAGTGCTAAAACAATAATCCCCATTCCACCAAGCCATTGTAGTTGTTGCCGATAATATAAAATTGCTTTAGGAAGGTCATCCAGCCCAGTAATAACCGTTGCCCCTGTGGTAGTTAGCCCAGACATTGATTCAAAAAATGCGTCGCTGAATGACATATTTAGACTTTCAGTTAGCAAAAATGGGACAGTAGCAAACAAAGATAAAACAAACCAAAAACTCACCACCACAAGAATACCCTCGCGGATTCTAAACGCTTTTTTCGAATGCCTAAAGGGTAACCATAACCCCAAACCACTTATTAAAGTAATCAATAAGGCAGTTAAAAAAACAGGGTATTGTTGCTCACCATACGCAACATCAACGATAATTGGAGGCAGTTGTGTAAAGCTGAAAATCATTAATAACAGCCCAATAGTTTTAAATACGATACTAAATTGCATACTATATATCCTCTAATATTATAAGTTATAAGCCCGGCTTATAAGTTGGTTAATTAAGCTGAACTTCAAATAATTTTTCTACTTTATGGATTTGTGATGTGTCGCTCATGACTAATAACACATGGTCATTTTCTTCAATCGCTAATTGTCTTGATGCCATCAACGCTTTATTGCCACGCACGATTGCACCAACCACAACACCCTCTGGAAAATTGATATTTTCAATGCTTTTACCAACCACATTGGAATGGTGTTTATCGCCGTGAACAATAAGTTCAATGGCTTCTGCTTTGCCTTTTCGCAGTGAATGCGCTGTCATTGTATCGCCCTTACGAAGATGGGATAAAATACCGCTGGTGGTAATTTGATCAGGGGATATAACCATATCCACATCATCACTTTGCGTGGCTAAATCAACATACATATTGCGTTTAACCAAGGCAACTGTTTTATATGCACCAAGGCGTTTTGCCAGGATTGAAACAATCACATTAATCTCATCAGAGTCGGTTAGTGCAAGGAACAAATCAATATTTTCAATACCTTCTGATTTTAACAAATCCTCATCAGAAGCGTTACCATGTAATACAATAGCATTCTCTAATTGGTCGGCAATTTCTTTAACGCGTTTTTTATCAAGCTCAATAATGCGCACAAGGTGATTTTTTTCTAAAAATTTGGCTAAATTTAGCCCAATCAAACCACCACCTGCAATCATAATGTTTTTATAGGGTCTGTCCATACGCCTAAACTCTTTTAATACCTTGGAGACGCTTTTTTTCTTGGTAACAAAATAGACTCTATCACCATCTTTAATAACTGTCTCGCCATAGGCTGGAATGACTTGATTATCCCTATATATACTAACAATGCGAACATGTGTCTTGGGCAAGTGGTCGTGCAATTCTTTAATTGGATGCCCAACAATCGGCGTGCCTTTATAGGCTTTGGTTTCAACCAATTGTATTAAACCATTATCAAATTCAAATATCTGCTCTGCGCCTGGCTGCTCAACCACGCGCTTAATAAAATCTGTTACCAATATTTCAGGGGTAATTGTAAAATCAATTGGAATCGCATTATCAGAAAATAAAGCCTTATGATGTAGATATTCTGCGGTGCGAATACGAGCAATTTTTTTATTAACACCATACAATGTATGTGCAATTTGACATGCCAACATATTGCCCTCATCCGATTTCGTCACCGCAATCACCATATCCATGGTCTTGATTTCCGCCTCTTCTAAAATATTGGGGTATGAGCCATGCCCACAAATAGTTTTAACATCTAAATATCGTTGAATTGATGATAGGTTTTCCTCATCCTTATCAACAATAGTAATGTCATTTTCCTCATCAAGGCTTAGATATTTAGCCAACGATACGCCCACTTGCCCTGCCCCTAGAATTAAAATATTCATTTTTTATCAATCCCCAAGTCTTTTAATTTACGATATAAAGTGGTTCTTTCCAATCCTGCAATGTCTGCCACTTTGGCAATGTTGTTATTATTTTGACTTAAATGGTGCTTGAAATATTGCGCTTCAAAAATATTTCTTGCACTTTTAAGTGGCAAGTCAAAATCAATACCGCTCACTTTCTCGGATTTATAAATACCTTGCTTGGATAAAAATTTACGCACCAACGGTAAAATATCGTGCAACGGTTTTTTAAGAAAATCCAATGCACCAAGTTTAATGGCTTTAATCACATCTTGATGCTCCGCATGACCTGACATCATTACTACTGGCATAGTAAAACCCGCATTCATCCATTCCTCCAATAAAGACATTCCATCTTGTCCAGACATCCACACATCCATCATAATCAAGTCAAAGGTTTGCGTTTTGACAATGGCTTTTGCCTCAGTGGCATTGGCAGCAAGTGTCACGCTATAATTCACATCCTCAAGTGTGTCTTTAATGGTTTCAGAATTGATTTTCTCATCGTCAATAATCAAAATATTACCAATTATCATACCCCCTCCTTTATCTGCTTAAACTCAATCGTAATAATTGCACCGTGAGGCTTAACATTAGCAACAAAAATTCGTCCATTATGCTGTTTAATGATATTTTGCACGATTGCCATCCCTAAGCCACTGCCTTTAGCTTTGGTAGTAACATAAGGTTCGAATACTGACGCCAGCATCGACTCGTCAAATCCACTGCCATTGTCCTCAATGCTTAGGCGCACTATACCCTCATCTTTTAAATATTTTGTGGCAATTTTTACGATTAAGCCCTGTCCATTTTCAACCGCTTCAGTGGCATTTTTAACCAAATTAATTAATACTCTAGAAATGCTATTGGCATCAAGATGTAATTGAGGCACATCATTAGATAACTCAAATTTAATCTTAATATTATCTTGTGCATCATAAAGAGAAACCGATTGAGCAATTAAGCTGTTAAGATCTAACAATTTACGCTTAATTTTTGGAATATTGGCATAATCAGAAAAAGTATTAACCATTGCATCCAATGACTTCACCTGGTCAATAATAACGCTGGTGGTTTTATCAATAATTTCCAAATCTTTGCCTTTAAGTGTATTCAAAAATCTATTTCTAAGGCGTTGTGCAGAAAGTAAAATTGGGGTTAATGGATTTTTAATTTCATGTGCCATTCGCACTGCTACCTCACCCCAAGCGGCTTCTTTTTGCGCTCTATGAAGTTTGGTAATATCTTTAATAATAATCACATAACCTAAAGTTTTATTACCTTCATCTAGTACCGCACCATGGCAAGAAAGCAAGATGTGACGCCCAGGTAGCGTTACTTCAATCTCTTCACTCCATTCACTTTGACCTTGATCAAATCTGTCTTGGATAATGAAAAATAAAGGCTCAAGATAGCTATTTTTTTCAGCAATATTATTACAAAAATCGCCGACAAATTGTTGCACTTTTTCAATCGACAATATCTTGCCAATCATAGGGTTAACAAACTGAATTTTTTTGTTTTTGTCCAAACCAATAACGCCAAACGAATATTTTAAAATGGTCTCCAAATAAAGGTTATGCGTACTTAACCCTTGACGAGATTGCTGAATTTGTTTTGACATTTCGTTGAACTGGTCAATCAAACTACGCACATCTCCGTTTTTTTCTTGGTTGTGCACTCTTACCGCATAATTACCCTTAGTAATTTCCTTAGTAGCAAGTGCGAGATTCTGCATTGGACGCATTAAATGGTCAATCAGCCTAAGGACAATCAGCAATACACTCAATATCGTTAATAAAACGGTGGAAGAAAAATCTAACAAAAAGCGTTTTTGGGTAAGCGAGGTATTGACACTAAAAGTGAGATTACTGGCAAAATTATAAAAACCTTTAACATGCCCTAAAAAACGCAATAAGTGTGGATCGGTGGCATACACAACAGTCAAATCTAAAGTTTTTTTATCCGCTTTTTTATTTAGGTACTGGGTAGACATTTGCACCTGAAATAATCGAGATTCCTCATATTCAAAAGCAATTAAATTTTGTTGATTTGAGAGTGGCTGATTGTCCTCAACAACACAAGTAGTGTCTTGACTGGCTTGCGCAATAATTTTATCTTTTTCGTTTTTAAGTACTAAGGAGCAGGCATATTTTTTATCAATTAAACTTTGAATAAAAACTTGCATAAACTGATTGTAGTCTTTTTCCTCTTTTTGGAAATTAGAATAACTTTGAATTTGTTGCAATAGGACTTTGGTAAAATCAACATAGCGGTCATCTCTGACCACTTGCAAGCCTTGATATAAAGCACCAACTCGGTCTAAAAAAATCTTGTTGAATTTGTTGTAAGTTTGCTCAGAACGCTCAACATTATCGTGAATAGTCTGAAATGAAAACATATAAAAAGACAGCACTGGAACAATCGTCAACAAAGGCACAATCTTAATAAACGACCAAGTGAAACGCGCACCAATGACGCCATCTTTTTCATCTTTCTTAAGTTTAGCAATGGCAAAAAACAAATAATAACTTGCAATCATCAGCATAACTGCATTATAAGAAACCAGTACCCACCACCATTCTGTAATCAACGCTGGGTTTAACCCTAGATATGACAATCCGCCAATTGAGACTAGGAAAATAATTATCCAAATCCATTTATTTGGCACTTTTTTGATAGCAAAATCTTGCTTAAAAAACATTGTTTATGCATTACTATAGTTACAATAATATACTAATTATCTCATAAAAATAGGTTTGCAATACAATTGTTGTTAAAATACAACAATAAAGGCTTTTTTAGTCCGTAGCCCTTTTTTTACGAATAAAGAAGAATGATTAAAAATAACACTGAGTTAACTGATTTTTTGCATTGCATTAAAAGCGACACTGAATTAGCAATTGATACCGAATTCAAATGGGTGGACAGCTATTATCCGCAGTTGTGCTTGTTACAAATTGCGACGAATACTATAGCAGCGTGTATTGATGTGCTGGCAATTGAGGATTTGCAGCCTTTATTTAATAAAATTTATCAGCCCGATGTTTTGTGGATTGCACACGCTGCACGCAATGATATAGAGGTGTTGTATCGGTACTCTAGGCAGTTACCTGCACAGGTTTTTGATACACAAATTGCGGTTAGCTTGTTAAAGAATTTGCGTCCGACAAACAGTGATTTTGGTGCACAGATTTCTTATCAATGGTTAACGGAAATTTTACAAGGAGTAACCCTAGACAAAGCCTTTACTCGACTAGATTGGACCATGCGGCCGTTACCTGATGAGGCCATAAAGTATGCCCTAGAAGATGTGACTTACTCAATCAAAAATTACCATCAATTGAAAAAACGACTTGAAAACGAAGGGAAATTGGATTGGCTATTAGAAGAAGGTCAGTCTATCTTAGATGCACACATACATAAGCCTAATATTTTTCAGTGTTGGGATCGAGTAAAGGGTTTTTCTCGTATCCCTAAAAAACGACATACATTTGCAGTACAATTAGCAGGTTGGCGAGAGCAGATGGCAATTGACAAAAATAAACCAAGACGCTGGATTATGACAGATAATGATTTGATTGATATAGCAATGGACAAACAGCAATTAACCGACGAAAAGCAAAAACAATTTTCCCTATTTTTAGCCAAAAATCCTTATACAATTGAACTAGATACACATAAACAAATACCACCAACGGCAAAAGAAAAAGCGCAAAAATTAATCCTGCAAACGCACATTGAGGATAAAGCCAGTCAAAATAATTTAACAGCAGAAGTTATCACAAGCGGTAAAAATTTGTTAAGATACTTACGCGGCGACCAGTCGGTAAATTTTCTTAGTGGTTGGCGTTATGATTTATTAAAAGAGGAGTTAGAAAAATGCAAAATAGTTTAAAACCAGTCTCAGCAGGAAATATTCCTGACGAAGTGAATGTTATTATTGAAATCCCAGCGAATTCATCTCCCGTAAAATACGAAATTGACAAAGAAACTGGCGCAATGTTTGTCGATAGATTCATCTCAACGCCAATGTTTTACCCTTGTAATTATGGCTTTGTGCCAGATACTTTGTCTGACGATGGCGACCCTGCGGATGTACTGGTTATCACGCCCTACCCATTAATTCACGATTCCGTTATTACCGCTCGCCCTGTTGGTGTATTGCGTATGACCGATGAAGAAGGTCAAGATTATAAAATTTTAGCTGTGCCAACTGAAAAACTGTGTAAATCTTATAACGATATCAAAAATATTGGCGATGTTAATCAAACTTTAAAAGACCAAATTGAACATTTTTTCACCTACTATAAAGACCTTGATAAAGAAAAATGGGTCAAAATCGATGGCTGGGGCGATGTGAACGAAGCCAAACAAGAATTACAAGCCTCTTTTGACGCATATCAGAAATAATAGCGCTCAAATTATAGGTGGTAAACACCGAGGCAGGCAGTTTAAGTTTGCAGATGCAGAAGGGTTAAGACCGACACCGAACAAAGTGAGAGAGACCCTGTTTAATTGGTTGCAATTTGAAATGGCTAATGCGACTTTTTTGGATTTGTTTGCGGGGAGCGGCGCATTAAGTTTTGAGGCAATTTCTCGTGGGGCAAAAACGGTGGTAAGTATTGAAAAAGATGTGGTGTCATTTAAGTTTTTGCAAGAGAATAAACGCCTGCTAGGGGTGAATAATTTAACAATTTTTAATCAGGATGCATTTGATTTTTTAAGTAAAAAAATAGATGTATTTGATTATATTTTATTAGATCCACCTTTTGATAAAGGTTTTTTATCTAAAGCATTGAGCTTAATTATGGAAAATGCATTTTTAGCTAAAGGTGGTAAAATTTATATCGAATCTGAATTTAAAATCACTGAGGATTTCTTGGAAAGTGGATTTATTATTAATAAACAAAAAAAATCTGGAATGGTACATTACTGCCTAATACAACGATGAAAAAAAATGCAATTTACCCAGGGTCATTTGACCCGATTACAAATGGTCATATTGATTTAATCAAGCGCGCTAGTAAATTATTTGATACTGTGATTATTGGCATTACACAAAATAGCAAGAAAGTGGCTTTTTTAAGTGTCAAAGATAGAATAGAGTCGGTAGAAACTGCGTTACAAGGGATTGACAATATAAAAGTACTGGGTTTTGATACTTTATTGGTTGATTTTGCCGAAGCACAAAATGCACAGATTATTTTACGAGGCTTGCGAGCAGTTAGTGATTTTGAATATGAGTTTCAATTATCAGGAATGAATAAACATCTTAATCCTAATATCGAAACTTTATTTATGACACCTGCAGAAAAATATGCGAACATTTCCTCCTCATTAGTGAGGGAAATTTTGTCTTTGAATGGGGACATTAGTGCATTTGTACCAAAAAATATAGAAATATTATTAAAGGAAACCATTTAAGACTACTGCATTACCTCAGTGCAACTTAAGGAATACAGATCAAGCCTATTTACCCGCGCCCAGCGTGGGTGTAAATGGAGGTCAATGCAGTGGTCTCAAAAACGAAGTGATGAATGGCATCATTTTGATAGTAAGACAATATTACCAATTACTTGACTAACCTTTAAAACAAGGTTGTTTAGAATATTTATCTAACTCAACTTCTTTATCTTTAAATAATTCCCTATTGGTAATATGGTGAATAGAGACGACCTCTTTGTTGACTTTTGTCATCTTTCTTAATGTTTTGCTTTTGCCAGTGCGGGTCATACCGTGCCATTGTGTAAGTAGGCGGACATTGTTAACAGGCGTTTGATTTTTGCGCTCCTGTACTTGGATGTTTACCAAAGACTCTCGCACTTTTATTTGTGGCGTCCAAGTAGTGTCAATATTCATTTCTTGCCAAATATCGTCTGCATTTTCATAATCAAAACCTTCTAATCCTAACGCCCTAGCGAGCAGACAAACAATTTCCCAATCGGGCTTTGATTCTCCTGCGGGAGGTAGAAATGCGTTTTGTTTTAGATAACGCCTTTCTGAATTCTTTATATGTCCATTTTTTTCCGACCAACTGCACACAGGTAGCACAATATCTGCATTTTTAGTCGTGAGAGTCTGAGTAAAGTCTGAAACAATCAGATTTTTAATTTTCCGATAGTTAATCATGCTATGCACCGGATTTGTCCCCATCACCCATATCGTTTTGATTTGCTTAGTTGAGAAAAATTCGGTGGCAGTTAAATCGCTTGTTCTTATGCCAATTTCCCTTGCGCCCATTGCATTACATTGCCCTGTGAGCGATAAAACACCACAACCAGGTTTATTGATATTGCCTGTCTTGATATGCGCATTAATTAAAGCGTTGACTTTTTCTGTGGCATCTGTTGATTGTGTTAACCCTTGTGAATAAACGCTTAAAGTTTTTTTATTTTTAAACCAATCTTGATTAGGTAAATCATTAATTAAAACCATATCTGATGCGGGTTCCACTTTAATAAATAGATCTGCTTTTTTAGCAGTAGTGCTTTCATAGACATCAACACAAACGACAAAAGCTTTTGATTTTTTAATGTGATTAAAGACAATCGGATGACAATCTGCGGCGTTACTACCGATAATTAAAATCGTTTCTGCTTTATAAATATCGTCAAAAGAAACAGGCACGATATCGTCACCATACGCTCTTTTATTAGCCTCTACGGTAGAATACATGCAAAGTCTTGAGTTGCTTTCAAGGTTTTTAATACCAAAAGCATTAGCGAATTTTTTTGCAACGAATAGGTCTTCCATTAACAATTGACCTGATAAATATAAAGCGATTTCATCTTTTGCTTTGGTAGTAAATAACGCCACCATTTTGGCAATCGCTTTATCCCAACTGCCGAAAGTGGGTGTAACTAATCGTTCTTTATCAGTACCAATAGTTTCTAATAGCGTTTGCCCCTTAATGCACAACATTCCTTGATTGACAGGCGAATCTCTATCGCCAATTAATTGCCATGCTGAACCGGAACGACTGATTTCAATACCGCAGCCAACACCACAATAAGGGCAAGTTGTTTTAAAACTCATAAAAACCTCACTTAATAATGAATAGTAATAAAATAATGTTAACCGCGAACGATAAGGCCATAAATAAACGATATTTTTTCAATAATCGCTCAGGATCAACTGCTATTTTTGCCGAAAATAATGCCTGATTTGGGTGTGATAAATCATACAGGAATTCACTTAGAACTTCATAGCGGTCTGCTTTATTTAAAGAGCAAGCTTTTTGCACAGCTCCGTCAATCCAAATCGGTACGCATGGGTCGTGTTTTAAAATGGAATCATACAATAGTTTTTCCAGTTTTTTACTGCTTAAGTTTTTATCTAATTTGTCTTCATATGGCACACAACCTGCCAACATTTCATACACAATTGCACCCAAACTGAACTGATCAGATGCTTGCGAAACTTCGTCTTGCAAAATCACTTCGGGGGCGGTGTAGCCTTGAGTACCCTGATTATTGTTGGTATCAATTGGACTTAATAATTCTGCCACACCCGCAATGCGCGCCGCACCAAAATCAATCAATTTAATCTGCCCGATTTCATCAATCATAATATTTTCAGGCTTCAAATCACAGTGCAACATCTCCTGTCTGTGAAATGCCCTAACACCACTAATAATCTGCTTAACAATACTTAATACCACAGCCATATCAGGCGACGGATTCTCATCTATCCACGCTCTTAGCGTCTGACCTTTAATGTATTCCATAGCATAAGCGAGGAATTTATCCTGTGCATTTGACTTGTGAATCTTTACCACATTTGGGCTTTGTATTCGTTGTCCAACCCACTGCTCATACATAAAATATTGTAAATATTGCGCATCGTCTTCAAAATTCACTGAAGGGGTTTTTAACGCCACTAACTCGCCCGTGGTTATATTTTTTGCCAAATACAATTGTATTTTGACGCTAGATACCAATAATGATTCTACTTCAAAGCCATTAATTTTAATGCCTTTTTTCAAATCAGGTGGCACAGGTTTTTGTGTTAATTCGTCAAAGGCTTCATCTAAATTTTTCTCGGGCAGTTGCTTTACTTGGCAAAACATTGCTGAAATATTGTCTTCTGATCCTGCATCTAATGCCTTTTGTACCAAAGATTCACAGTTAACACCTTCGCTCAAATACTGTTGTAAAGTGTCTTTATTTAATACATCGTGCACGCCATCAGTCGTCAATAAAAACAAATCCTGTGGCTGTATGTCAAAAGTTTGATAATCCACACTGACCTGCAAATCAAAACCAATCGCCCGGGATAAATAGGTTTTTTTCTTGTTGACATTCAGTACATGGTCTTTGGTTAATTGCGTTAAAGTATCGTTACGATAACGATAAATACGCGAATCACCAACATGGAAAATGTGCGCAGTATTGGATTTAACAATCAAAACACTTAGTGTTGACAACATTGATGACTCTTCACCATTACGCACCGATTGTGAATACAACCAATTATTGAGTGCTGAAATTACCTTAACTGCTGCATGCTCGGTGCGCCAAGAGTCTGGCGTGGAATAATAATCACTCAAAAAACTATTCACGCAACAATTGCTTGCCTCCTTTGCTCTTGCTGACGCACTCACGCCATCTGCTATCACGCTGACAATACCTTTGTATTCTAACGCTTGATCATCTGGTACATAGTAGGCACAATTATCTTGATTCTCAGACTTGACACCTGCGATAGAATAGGAATTAATAGTGAGCTTGAGTTTTTTCATTTGCCTTAGTTTAGTTTGATAACCTCAACTGTGCCGTCGTCTAAAACCTCTGTCATATGCCCTTTGGGTTCCTCTAAAAAAACCACAATCAGCATTAATACCACGCCACTCATAATACCAATTAACATAAAGAATTGGTCGTAATCTACCAACGAATTAACCGTTAAAAACATCACGGCACCAACATTGCCAAACGCACCTGTCATCCCTGCAATTTGCCCTGTGAGTCGTCTTTGGATTAACGGCACCATTGCAAATATTGCACCTGAACCCGCTTTAGAAAAGATGCCGCCTATAATCGTTAAAGCGATGACTGAATAAATTGACCATTCTTGCTCTACCGTACCCAAAGTCAAAAAACTCAACGAAATACCTGAGAAAGTTACCATTAAAATGATTTTTCTACCAAATTTATCACTCAAATAACCACCTCCTGGTCGTGCAAATAAGTTAAGAAACGGATAAACACCTGCTAACAATGCCGCAGTGATCTTATCCAAACCGAACCAATCCACATAAAACATTGCCAAGATTGAAACCACTGCCAATTCTGTGCCGAAAGTTACAAAATACGCCCAATTTAACAAAGCAACTTGCTTAAATTTATAGCGGTGTTGCTTTGGCACGCCGAGCTTTAAGTACACTATATTTATTTGCCAAGCCTTCAATGCTTGCAGAAAAAACAGAACGATTAATACGGCAAAAATACCGAACTCGACTATCGATGGAATCATCTTGACATCAGCCAATTTCCAGGTCATCAGTGATAAAGCAAGATACAACGGCACATTCATTGTAATATACAACGCCAAGTCTGCATAACTACTAACCTCCATCGCACCTGATTTTTTCGGCTTGAAATAAGTTGAACCTTTCGGCGTATTGCTGACATTAAAGTAATAAAAAATACCATAAACAATTGCCACAAGACTGGCAGCCGTAATTGCATAACGCCAACCGTCAATACCGCCAAAACTACTGGCAATAAATGGCAAAGTCATTGCCGCACCTGCGGAACCGAAATTACCCCAACCGCCATAAACACCTTGCGCTACACCCGTTTGCTTAGCTGGAAACCACTCAGAAATCAAGCGAATACCAACCACAAATCCCGCACCAATAAAACCCGATAAGAATCGTAACAACGCCAATTGCTCATAAGTCTGCATCCAGGCAAAAGCGATAGAAATCAAACCGCCTAACACCAAAATTACCGTAAACATAATTTTGGGTCCGAATTTATCGACCAACATTCCCACGACAATCCGCGATGGAATAGTGATTGCCACATTCAAAATCAATAAGATTTTAGCCTGTTGCTGCGTCAATGATAATGCCTCACGAATAAACGGCATCATCGGCCCAAGGCTGAGCCAAACCACAAACGACATAAAAAAGGCAAACCAAGTTAGATGTAAAATCTTATACTTGCCTTTAAATGAGAATAAAGTTAATTTATCTTCCATTATGCAGACGCCCTATGGTCGGTGGTTAGCCATGGATTTTTAATGGTCTTCGGTAATGCGTTCGCCCATTTTTTAATCTTCTCAGAGGTGTCTAATTGCGACTGAATATAGTCCAAACCAACGCGCTCTTCAAAGTGCATAACGCGTTCAAGGTAATTCGCCTCAAGACGATACAACTGTACAAATGCCTTTAAATATTCAACTACGGCGGCTTCAGTCTCAAAGAAACGGTCCTTCAAACACGCCTTTGTACGAATACCACAAGCACCCGCAACATGAATTTCATAGCCTTTTTCTGTGCAAATCACACCGAAATCTTTAATCGTTGCTTCTGCGCAATTTCGTGGACAACCGCTCACGCCCATCTTGAATTTGTGTGGCATAAAATGCGACCAAACTGCATCCTCCATCTTCACCGATAAACCCATAGAATCCTGCGTGCCCATCATACAATGATCCGTACCAACGCAAGATTTACAAGTCCTCGTCGCTTTGCCATATGCATAGCCAGATTCCATGCCTGCCGCTGCAATTTCTTCCCACATATCGTTCAGGTTTTCCTTGGGAATGCCCAATAAATCAATGCGCTGTCCACCCGTTACTTTCACCGTTGGCACTTCATACTTTACGGCAATTTCTGCCAATGCCTTGAGTTCTGCAGGCGTGGTCAAGCCACCTTGCATCTGTGGCACGATGGAATAAGTGCCATCTCTTTGCTTGTTCGCATGCATCATTTCATTATGCGGGCGCTCTGCATCATTATGCTCGTATTCATCGTTAAATTGCGAAGACAAATAGTAATTAATCGCCGCACCACAAACCTCGCAAGAACTCGTAAAGCCCATTTCCGAACGCACTTCATCAATGGTTTTAACACTGTTTAATGCGCGTACATATTCACGCACCTCTTCCGTTGAATGCTCACTACAATCACACAGGGTTTCTTTGGTTATCAGTTCCGCACCTGAAACAAAACTGAATATTTGCTTCGCCACCGATCCACAACCACCGCAGCCTGTCGCACAACCCGTCTGCTCTTGCACGGCTTCAAACGAATCACAACCGCCCGCAACTGCACTCACAATATCCCCTTTGGTCACCCCCATACAGCCACAAACCTGTTCATCGTCTGCCATTTTTTCAACACCAGCAGCACCTGCACTCGCTGCGTCAATACCAATATCACCAAACAACAAAGTCTTACGCATATCGGTAATGTCAGTCTGCTTTTTAATTAAATCAAAGTAAAACAATCCATCGGTAGAATCACCAAATAGCACGGCACCTACCAACTTATTATCACGAATAGACAATCGTTTTCGTGTGTTCAAAGCGTGATCTTTAGAGCACATAACTTCGTCATCTGCATTATCGAATTCTCCTGCTGAAAACACATCAACGCCCGATACTTTTAACTTGGTTGAAATGTCTGAACCCGTGTACATATGGTGTGACACTTCACAAACCTGCTCAGCACAAACACGCGCCTGCTCAAATAGCGGTGCCACCAAACCATACGACATGCCGCGATGCTTAATACATTCACCCACAGAATAAATCGCAGGGTCTGAAGTCATCATCGTGTCATTAACGACAATACCACGATTTGTTTGCAGACCAATCTCATTTGCCAGTGCATCATTCGGTACAATGCCCACCGACATAACCACCATATCCGTTGTCATTGTTGAGCCATCTTCAAATTCTATTGATTCAACTTTATCACTACCATTAATCACTGTTGTAATCGCACCCAACTTAAATTTAATATTCTTTTCTTCTAAAACTTTCTGCAATAAGCCACCCGAAGAAGGGTCCAATTGCATATTCATAATAGAATCCATATTACCAATCACGGTAACATCAAAGCCCAATTCATTTAGCCCATTTGCCGCCTCAAGCCCCAATAAACCTGTGCCAATTACCGCAACTTTTTTGCCTCGCTTGGCATTAGCCTTCATGTATTCAACATCATAGATATCTCTAAATGAAACTACCCCTTCTAATTCCTTACCTGGTAGTGGCAAAATAAACGGTGTTGACCCCGTACACAATACAAGGCGGTCATAATGCAAGGATTCAGTTTCACCTTTATCGCACTCAAGTGTCACAGTCTTAGCCTTACGATTCACTGTCGTTACCTCACACCCTGGCTTAAAACTGATGTTATTCTGTGCAAAATAATCTTCATCGTGCGTCTTAATCTCATCAAAAGTCTTCTCACCAGACAAAACTGGAGACAACATAATTCTATTGTAGGGTAACACCGTCTCTGCGCCAATAATTGTAATCTGATACATGGTTGGGTCAATCTTCAATATCTCATCAACTACTTTCATCGCACTCATTCCCGAGCCCACTACCACCAATTTTTTCATTATATTTTCCCTGTTCTTAAATACAAAAAAAAGCCAGTTAGAAAATTATCATTACAATAATTTCCTTAACTGGCTCCAATACCTTTGTCAATCCTTTAATTAGACCGACCAAAAAAAAACGCTTATTCAGTCTTCATCAGGTGAAGCCAAATAAACGCCTATGTTTGTTTTATTGTCCATCGTTAGACAATCTGCGTGTATTATATATTAAAAAAGTATTAGCATTCTATAATATTGTTAAAATAACTCACATGGATAAAATAAAAATTCAACAACACGATTTCGATTTAAGCGTTGAAGTTGCTCTGGCCAAAAACAACGACAGCAATATTGGTGCTAGCGTTAGTTTTATTGGATTTGTGCGTGATTTAGAAAATACGCCTATCACTAAAATGACACTTGAACATTACCCAAAAATGACTGAAAAGGCTCTCATATCTATCGCTAATCAAGCCCATAAGCGTTGGAAAATCGGCAATATTACCATCATCCACCGCGTCGGAGACTTGCAATCCAACGACCAAATCGTTTTAGTTGTCACAAGTAGCAAACACCGAAAATCTGCATTTGAATCTTGTGAATTTATTATGGATTATCTAAAAACCCAAGCCCCTTTTTGGAAAAAAGAGTATGGCAAAAATTCTAGTAAATGGGTAGAATCTAAAGCCACCGACCAAAATAAAAGCAATCGTTGGTAACAATCAAAATGCAAAGTAAAATGCAAACTTTACACTTTTATTATTTAATAAATTTAAATGCTTCACTTTTCTCATTTTGTGCTATCAACAACCTTTTCACTACATCATTTGTCATATCTTCAGGGCTGTTGAAATTGGTTAACACTTCTGGGCAGTCAGAAAAATCAACTTTAAGAGAATTATTTTGTTGAATCCATAAGCCTAATTTTCTATCACCTGATTCTAAAAAATCTAATAGATTATCCTTTAATTGGGTTTTAATAATGGCAATGGTTGGATGCATTCTGCTACCATCATCTGCTACGCATAAATCTATGTCATTATTGCTCATTGCATCAATTAGTCGCTGGATAATGCTTGCAGTTACAAGTGGGCTATCACAAGGAAGGATTAATAAATAAGGAGTGGTGGTGACCGATAGTGCTTTAGATATACCTGCCAAAGGACCTTGAAAATCGTTTAAACCATCAGTGATAACTTCACCATATCGCTGATATTTTTCAATGTTACGGTTAGCACTGACAAATAATTGACTGACTTTTGGTTTTACAACATCAATGATATGAGCAATCATTGGCTTGTCATTGAATGGAATTAAACCTTTATCTTGTTGATTCATACGCAGCCCTTGCCCACCTGAGAGGATGACGGCGGTAATGTTACTTTTATTAATGCTTTTCATATGTATGTTATTGTTAGTATATGGACTATATGATACAATTAATAAGATGAAATTAACTAAAATTTATAATGAATAACCAGCAAGGCTGTAACGCGATTCCACACCCCCTACTTTCTATTGATGAGGCTTTAGAAACATTAATAGGCGCCGCCAAAGTAATCAATAAGACGCAATTAGTCGCACTGGATGATGCACTGGATAAAGTTTTAGCGTTTGATATTTGTTCAGATATTGCGTCTCCAGGGTTTGATAATTCGTCAATGGACGGCTATGCAATTCATTTGAAAGAGGATCAAATTGCTATACCAGGTGGGTTTTCGTTTGAAATTACCGATAGAATTTCTGCAGGAAGTACAGGGAAAATGCTGGTGGAGGGTTGTGCAGCGCGTATTTTCACAGGGGCGCCAATACCGAGGGGGGCAAATACGGTGGTGATGCAGGAAGAGTGTGAGCTGATTGATGGTAATAGTAAGATTGAGATTTACCGCCCGATTGCTTTAAATGAAAACATTCGCCCGAGAGGAAATGACATTCAATTAGGAGATGTAATTTTATCTAAGGGTAGGCAGTTGCTGCCGCAGGATATTGCATTGGCTGCATCTGTGGGTGTGAGAAAAATTGAAGTTTTTAAAAGGATTAAAGTTGGGGTTTTTTTTACAGGCGATGAACTGGTGGAACCTGGAAATGCTTTAAAAAAAGGGCAAATTTTTAATTCTAATCGTTATGCTTTGGTGGCAATGTTAAATAAATTGGGCTGTGAAATAGTTAATTTGGGTAATATCAAAGATACTTTTAAGGCAACTTGCGATGCTTTGGAACAGTTGAAATCGAATTGTGATTTGATTGTGACCACGGGCGGCGTGTCGGTGGGTGAAGAGGACCATGTCAAACCTGCAGTAGAAAAATTAGGAAAATTAGACTTGTGGCGTATTAAGGTCAAACCAGGCAAACCTTTGGCATTTGGCTCAGTTGCTGACACAGCGTTTATTGGCTTGCCAGGTAATCCTGTATCAGCAATGGTGACTTTTTTCTTATTTGCACAGCCATTTATTCGCAAAATGCAGGGGCTGAGTGTATATCAAAATCAGACAACACAGGTACAATGCAATTTTGATTGGCAACGACCACGACCACGACGCGAGTTTGTCAGAGTAAAATTGGATTGTTCAACTGCCCCTGCCTCTGCCTCTCTTTATCCTAAGCAAGGTTCAGATGTTTTGAGTTCAATGGTTTGGGCAGATGGGCTGATCGAAGTACCTGAAAATAGCACTTTTTCACAAGGCAAAATCCTTAATTATTATTCATTATGAGCAAATTAACCCATATTAACGACAATGGCGACGCACAAATGGTCGATGTGACTGATAAAGCGACTACTACGCGTATTGCCATGGCAAAATCAGTGGTACTGATGCAAGCATCAACTTTAGCGCTAATTACTTCTGGACAACATAAAAAAGGCGATGTGTTCGCAGTGGCTCGTATTGCTGGCATTCAGGCAGCAAAAAAATGTGCGGACTTAATTCCACTTTGTCATCCATTAATGCTGACCAAAGTCAGTGTAGAATTAACAGCGAATATTGAAAAATCAAGTGTTGAGATTATTGCCACCACCAAACTTGATGGTAAGACTGGCGTGGAAATGGAAGCATTAACGGCAGCAAGTGTTGCCGCACTCACGGTTTACGATATGTGCAAGGCAGTTGACCGTGGGATGATTATCTCGCAAATTCAAGTACTGGAAAAATCGGGCGGTAAGTCTGGGGATTGGACGGTATGAAACTGATTGACCCATTTGGTCGTACCATTAGTTATTTGAGATTTTCAGTTACTGACCATTGTAATTATCGCTGTCATTATTGCCGCGACGAAGACCATTTCAACAAAACTGTTCGAACAGAGGTGCTATCTTACGAAGAAATTGAAAGAATTATGCAGATTTTTGCCGATTTGGGCATTAGCAAAGTCAGATTAACAGGTGGTGAACCGTTATTGCGAACTGGGATTTCTAAAATCATTAAATTGATTGGTGCAATTGACGGTATTACCGATATACCATTGTCAACCAATGCACATCTACTGGAAAAATTTGCAGGAAAAATCCATAAAAATGGCGTTAATAGGGTAAATATTTCTATTGACTCTCTCATTGCCGAAAGGTTTGCAGAGATTACTCGTGGGGGAGAATTAGACAAGGTTATCAACGGCATTGATGCAGCGATTAAAGTCGGCATGCGTCCAATAAAAATCAATATGGTGGTGATGCGTGGTGTGAATGACGATGAAATTGAGGCAATGATTGATTTTGCCATTGGGCGAAAAATTGACATCCGTTTTATTGAAACCATGCCGATTGGTTCAGCGGGTATTAACGCGTTGAGTCAACATTATAGCGAGACCGATATTTTAAAACGCATTGATGCACACTTGGTAAATAACCTGATAGCAATTAAACCTGAACAAACGGCAGGTCCTGCAAAAAGTTATTTGATTAAAAATACCCATTCATCGGTGGGCATAATTTCTGCGGTTTCTAATAATTTTTGCAGTGCTTGCAATCGCATTCGATTAACTGCCAAAGGACAATTAATTTTGTGTCTTGGACAAAAAAATTCTGTATCTTTGCGGGATGCACTAAGGTCTGGCGTAACAGATGATGAGGTTAAAAATCTGATTATTGACGCCATCAGCCATAAGCCTAAACAACACGATTTTAATACCAATGCCGATAATATCAATACAGCACAAATGGTGGAGATAGGCGGATGAATGTTTTATATTTTGCCTCATTGAAAGAATCACTGGGATTAGCAAGTGAAGTAATAGTGATAACTGCCGATATAACAGTGAATGATTTACGCGTATTGCTAATAGAAAAATACGGTGAACAACATTTTCCAAACAACATTCTTTGTGCTGTTAATCACGAAATTGCCACAAGTTCAACTCAAATAAACGATACCGACGAAGTGGCTTTTTACCCGCCTGTAACAGGTGGATAATATTAGCCCACAAATATTTTAAAATCAGTAAAATTATCCTACCCTAATCCAAAAATAGAAAATGCAAATCTGACGCCAACCATGAAACTATACGCACCCTGGGAGAAAGCCTTTAAAAAAATCTCAACCCCTTTTGAACACTTTCTACATGCACAAACCACAACAGGAATAGCATTAATGTTAGCAACTATATTGGCACTTGTACTTGCGAATTCCCCATTATCTGAAGCCTATGAACACCTATTTCACACAAAAATAGACTTCAAAATAGGCGATTGGGCGTTGTCTTATTCTATTCACTATTGGATTAATGATGGACTAATGACAATGTTCTTTTTTATCATTGGTCTTGAAATAAAAAGAGAAATATCGATCGGTGAGCTTGCAAATATTAAAGTGGCTATTTTGCCCATTTTGGCGGCTATTGGTGGCATGGTGTTCCCTGCTCTTTTATATTTGGCAATCAATGCCAATGGCGAGGGTGCTATTGGCTGGGGTATTCCAATGGCAACAGATATTGCTTTTGCGATTAGCGCCTTAGTTTTATTAAAAAAGAGGATACCAACCAGTCTTATTACTTTTCTAGTTGCGCTTGCTATTGTTGATGATTTGGGCGCTGTTTTGGTTATTGCCACTGTTTATACAGATCAAATCTATCTGTTGCCACTCGCCCTATCAGGCGTTTCTTTTTTAATATTAATCGCCTTTAATCGATTTGGCATCCACGCAATGTCTCCTTATTTAATCGTTGGCTTATTTATGTGGTTTTTTATGTTGGAATCTGGCGTACATGCAACCATTTCAGGTGTTATTGCTGCAATGGCAATCCCTTCAAATCCTAAAATGGAACCTATAGGTTTTTCAAAACGGCTTAAAAATTTACTAAACAAATATGACAATCAACCTAATGATGATGAGCACCAACTCAATGAAAGGCAAAAATCTGTGTTACTTGAGATGAAAAAAAATATTGATGCCATAGATACGCCTGCCTCAAGATTAGAAAACGGTTTACATTTACCAATTTCCTTAATTATCATACCGCTATTTGCACTGGCAAATGCAGGCATTAGCATTGATTTTAATGCTATTGGAAATACCATTACACAAAATATTCCACTGGGTATTGTTATAGGATTAATTTTTGGAAAGGTAATTGGTATTTTTGGCGTTTCTTGGTTGTCCATTAAAAGTAAAATTGCAGTGCTACCCAAAGACAGTAACATGAGCCAAATATTTGGCGTATCACTTCTGGGTGGCATCGGTTTTACGATGTCTATTTTTGTTGCTGATTTGGCTTTTTTAGGTGCACCAGATTTCATCTTTCAGGCTAAAATTGGTGTCTTGGCAGCCTCTTTATTTTCAGGTGTCGCTGGATATTTATGGTTAAGATACATCGCAAAATCTACTAAAAAAAATGAACAATACTAAAATAAAAATCGGATTTATTACAATCTCTGACCGTGCCGCACGAGGTGAATACAAAGATATCGGCGGTCCCGCAATGCAAGAATGGATTAGCAATGCCCTACTATCCCCGTATGAAATAGAGGCAATTATCATTGAGGATGAGCAATCTTTGATTGAACAAACAATGATTGATTTTGCCGATAACAAACGCTGTAACCTCATTCTTACCACTGGTGGCACAGGTCCAACGACTCGCGATGTCACACCTGAGGCGACACACGCCATCTGCGAACGCATCTTTGATGGTTTTGCACAGCAAATGCGTACCGTATCTTTACGCACAGTGCCGACTGCGATTTTATCGCGTCAAACAGCAGGCTCGCGGGGCAACAGCCTAATCATCAACCTACCTGGCAAACCTGAGGCGATTGCCGTATGTTTGGGGGCAGTGTTTTTGGCAGTGCCAAAATGTTTGGAGTTATTAGATAATTCAAATATCCAAATTGATTTAGATTTTGTTGAACAAGAATTCGAATAAACTACTTCGATTTTTTTCCCAACAAATAAGCCTCCACTAAAGCACTGTGAATATCCTTATCAACTTGAAATTTCTTAATAAGTGGTTCAATAGCAGGTAAACATTCTACCTTTTGATGTGCTTCTCTTAATAATTTTAAATCCAAAATACCATCAGTAACACAGCCCTGTACACAACCTTTTTCATTCGTGAAAACAATACTTTGGTCCATCATTACCTCTAGTTGATAGGAGTGTAAATCAATATTGTTAGACTTTGCAACTGATAAATAGACTGATTGATAAAAATTATCGTGATGAATAATATGATCAATATCTAATGTACTTTTTAGTGAGTAATGTTGTCCTTGGTAATCAAAACTAATATTGGCAGTGATGGTATTAGTGAACATTATTTAGTGAGTGACAAAAACAGTTTTGGCAGTTCTTGCGGTAAAGATTCAATATGGTCAATGACTGAATAATGCGAACCGAAAATATCGCCAATGTATTCATCTGCTTTTTTATCCAAACTAATACAATAAGGATACATTCCCTTTTGCTGCACCTCTTGTACGGCTTTGTGTGCATCTTGAATAAGTGCGTATGGATCATGCATATCAATATCAGCAGGCTCACCATCGGTCAAAATTAGCATTAATTTCTTATCACTTTCTTGTAAATCTAAATAATGTGCACCATGGCGAATTGCCGCACCCATTCGAGTAGAATATTCTGCTTTTAAATCTGCCAAACGCGATTTAACTGTATCATCCCAATGCTCACTATAACCTTTGATATGATAGTACATTACTTTTTGTCTGGTATCGGAGTTGAAACCTGCAATGGCAAAATTATCACCCAATTGCTCTACTGCCCAGCCCAATAATGACACCGCTTCTTGCGATAATTCTAAAATTGTTTGACCTAATGACCCTACAACTTCATTTAACGACTGTGATAAATCCAATAATAATAATACCGATACACTACGAGAATCGTGCTCAAAATCAATGTTAATTCTAGTGTCAGGCTGGGTGCCATTTTTGATGTCAATTACACTACGAAGCGCAATATCAAGGTCTAATTCTGCACCCTCTTCTTGGTAGCGTAAACGCTTTTTATTTTGCGGTTTAAGCAAGTCAAGCACCTTCTTTAATTGCTTAACCAGAGCATCATGTTTATCTAAAATTCTATCAATTTTTGACGCATCAGTGTGTGTGTGTAATCGCTCATAAACCGCAGTCCAATCAGGTTTGTAAGAATCATACGCATAATCCCATTCATCATAGTAATGCGGCGGAATAACCTCAATATCATCCTCGTCTTCTTCATCTGTTTTTTGCTCGTGTGCAAAAATTTCGTCTTCTTCATCAAAATCTTCAATAAACAACCACATTGAACGGTTGTCATCGCGATAAGTGACTTCCGTATTTTCAAAGTAAATTTTAGCCAATGCATCTGCCACACTTCTGGTTTTAATTAAATACCCCAAACCAAGGCTTAGACTATCCGCTGTGCTACTTTCACCCGCACCCATTAATGTCTTAAATTTCTCAACATAATCCAAAATGATTTTATTTTCATAAGGGTGATTATCATCCAATAATGCGCGCGTCAACATAATTGCACGATGACGAAGACAAGATTGATTACTGTCATCACAATCAAACTCATCGACAATTGGAATTAAATCCAACCATAATTTTCTCAAGCCTGGGTATTTTTGAATGGCTAAATATTCAACTCTTGCATCTTCAAATACTTCCGCAAAAAATCGCTGTTGTGGTGAGACATTATCGGCCACAATCTTTGTGCTAAATTGATGATGTGCAATCAAATGTGCCACTAGCGCCTTATAGCGTTTGCAAGCACTAACACCACCTAATGACTCGTAGATATCAGGCAAACGAATAACTTCATCTTCAAGATATGGATGAAAATGTTCTAATTTTTCAAAATCTGGTGAATAGGGTGCATACATAAAATTCGTCTTCCACAATGCACGCTGAAACAAATTGATTTCTCGCTCAATATCGCCAAACAACAAACCTTTTCTTTGACGCTGGAAGACTGCCTTTGAGTCAGCAGTTGCCAATGAAAAATACGCTTCTTGTCGCTCAGGATGATCTTGAAAATATCTTAAACCATAATCAATCCACTCGTAAATCCCTTTAAATTCCAATTGTTCTAATAATAAACCCATATTGCCCAGCATTGAAATTAACGATGGAGATGCATGTGTATCATGGATACCGTGCACAGAGAAAGTTGTTTTCTTTAAATGGTATTCAATAAGACTCAAATATTCGTCAAGTTGATTATTTTCTGTATGCTCAATAACAACAATAAAACTATTTAGAAATGGCTCTACTGCAGCTTTATTAGGAGTTCTGGATATATTCTGATAAGCAAAATCCACGATTTTTTTAATACTACCTTCACCATAAAACTCACCCACCCAGGGCATCACTTTTAGAAAGGCAATAGACAGCACATCACCCTGTCCAATTTTTGCTAAGAATTCTGCACCTTTGTAGTATTCACCTAAACTTTGTTCGGAGAGTTTTTTATATGCCTGATCAATATTCAAATCAAAAACTTTCTGAACGGTTTTAAACGCACAATCTAAGGGCTTATGTCGCTTTATTTCAACCATTTTTATCAAGTTTTAGTCAAAAATAACATCAATTGCACTGCTCATCGTAGCGCGAATTTCGCCATCATCAGTAATCGGACAAACCAACGCCATGTTACAAGCGTCTTTCACATTAACACCTGCTGAAATTAATGTGGCTGCATAGTTAAGCAAACGCGTGGATGCGCCTTCGTCAAGCCCGTGACCGACTAAATTACGCGTCGTATGAGCAAGTTTGACTAATTTTTTAGCCGTCTCTACATCAACGCCCGACTCCTTGACAATAATTGAAGCCTCTAACTCAGCAGAAGCATAGTCAAAATCCATGCCAGTAAAACGCTGTTTGGTAGATTGCTTAAGGTCTTTCATTAAGCTCTGATAACCTGGGTTATATGAAATTACCAATTGGAAATCTGGATGTGCTTTAACCAGCTCACCTTTTTTATCTAGCATTAACTCACGACGGTGGTCGGTTAGTGAATGAATCACCACCATCGTATCTTGACGCGCTTCAACAATCTCATCTAAATAACAAATTGCCCCATAACGAGCCGCTAATGTCAATGGACCATCCACCCACTTAGTGCCATTTGCATCTAATAAAAAACGACCAATCAAGTCTGAAGCGGTAATATCTTCATTACAAGAGACTGTAATAATAGGCTTATTAAGTTTATGCGCCATATATTCAATAAAACGCGACTTACCACAACCTGTTGGCCCTTTGACCATCACGGGTAATTTTGCATTATAAGCAGCCGTATATAATTCTACCTCGTTTGATTGAGCTTCGTAGAACGGCGCCAATTCAATTTTAAATTGATTAATATCAAAACTCATTTTTTTACTCCTTTAAAGTTTTTTAAATTTAGGATAATGATTTTTATTTTTTCAAATAATAACTACATTTATATACAATAGAGACCAACATAGCGACAAAGTTATACCTGTCTATAAATAATGCTAAATCTGAATCTATTATTTGTTGTAATTATGTCATATCCATTTTATAATCCTTAATAAAAAAAGCCTCTGCATGCAGCAGAGGCTTTTTATGAATTACTTGTTACAAGATTTACTTGTGAACACCTAATTTATCTCTCCAACCTGGAAAGAGTGAATCTGCATCACCTGGGAATGACTCAAATGCACGGGCAAATTCATTATGCTCTTTAGCAAATTCAATTGGGTCAGCCTTAGCCATCCAACAATCATATGCTTGGCGAAGTGACTTAGCACCTGCTGCAGGAGAATCGATATGACCGTAAGAACCACCACCAGAAGTGTTGATTACATTACCATGACCTAAGTTTTCAAAGAAACCTGGAAGACGCAATGCATTCATACCGCCAGAAATAATTGGCGTAGTAGGCTTCATACCAAACCATTCTTGGTGATAAACTGGACCATCAGCACTGTCACGCTCAATCATATATGCGATGTTTCTGTCATCAGCGCCACCTTCCATCTTACCATAACCCATTGTACCCACATGGATACCAGACGCACCCATAAGGCGAGAAAGTTTAGCAAGAACAAAAGCGGTATAGCCACGAACAGAACTTGGTGAAGTAATCGCACCATGGCCCGCTCTATGATAATGTAAGTATTGATCAGCAAAATTACGACGCGCCGTAGTAATCATACCACAGCCACCTACATACCCATCAACTAGGAACGCAACATGGTGTGCATTCTCACCAAAAGTTTCTAAAATATATTCACCACGAGCAATCATTTCATGATGATCATCAGCCGTAATATTAGCAGAGAAAATCTTAGCCTCACCAGTCTCATCTTGTGCACGCTTCATAGAATCAGCAACCAAAGGCATTACATCCTTCATGCGAGCGTATACTTGGTTACCCTGAGGCTCATCATTCTTGATGAAGTCACCACCCAGCCAAAATTGGTAAGCCGCTTCAGCAAAAGGCTTAGGACGAAGACCTAACTTAGGCTTAATAATGGTACCAGCGATGTAACCACCATTTTCACGGTTTCTACCTAATAAATTCCATAAATCTGTAATATCTTTAGAAGGACCGTCAAAAATGTCAAGCATTTGCTTAGGAATATGGAAATCAATCATTTGTGAACATTGTATATCACCCATACCTTGGTTATTACCAATAGCAAGCGTTAGGAAAGAGACAATCATTGCACGACCATCAATCATATTGCGATCAAACAAACCACATGGGTATGCAATTTTCATAATACCTTTGGCTTCATCAATTTCATACACCATTGCATCTAAATCTTTAGTAAAATCATCCGTTGTTGACACTTCTACATTTGTACCTGTAGAAGATTCAGCAGCAAAGTGCGCTGCAGTTTCTAAGTAACCACTGAAGCCAGGCATTGGTGTCATTGTATAGGCAACAAGAATATGTCCACCTTCTTTAATTAGCGTATCTTCGTCTAGCGACAAATCAGCATATCTATTCGATTGATCCATTTTGGACTCCTATCTATTAAAAAAGTGCCATTATACAAGTGGTATTAAATAATGTAAAATAATATTTATTTAGTAAATAATAAATTTTTATTATGATTAATTACACACTTAAACAACTGTATAGCTTTGAGGCGGTTGTGCGTTTAAAAAGTTTTACCAAGGCCAGTAAGGAACTTTATATTACTCAGCCTGCGGTGTATATGCAAATACAGCAATTGACGAAAAATATCGGCTCAGACCTCGTTAATATTAAAGGAAAGAAGGTCTCACCCACTCATATTGGCAAGAAATTTTATCAAACTTGTTTGCGTGTAATTTCAACACTGGAGCAATCAAAAGCTGATATCGAACAAAGCCTTAATCCCAATTCAGGACACCTTGAAATCTCGGTTGCCACTACCACTAACTCTTTTGTCTCTCGCGCACTGGCTCAGTTTAAAAATCAATATCCAAATATGACCTTTCATTTAGAAGTCACCAACCGAAAACTACTTTTAGAAAAACTCGCCAATCATAACTCTGATTTAGTCATTATGGGTGAACCCCCTACCGATATGTTGCTGTCCGCCCACCCTTTTATGGAAAATCCACTGATTGTTATTTCACACCCCGACCACCCTCTACTAAAAAATAAACGCAACACTATTAAAGCAATCAGCAGAGAAACGCTCATCACCCGCGAACAAGGGTCTGGCACTCGTATTACCATTGAACGCGATGCAGGGATGAAATTTAATTCAGAAATTGAAATCAACTCTAATGAGGCGATTATTGAAGCAGTTCAAGCGGGATTAGGCATTGGTTTCGTCTCCAAACACACGGTGCAATTAGAATTAGAAAACAACATTATTAAGCAGTTAAATGTCGACAAATTCCCTATTACCCGTCATTGGTATGTGGTGCACAGCGCCAAAACTACGCTTTCACCCATCGCTCAACGCTTTAAGGATTTTATTATTGAAAGTGCAACAAATTAATTAAAAACAACTGTCTTGTTATTACAAGTTAAAACACGGTCTTGAAGATGGTATTGCAAGCCTTTTGCTAAGGTAATTTTCTCAATATCCTGCCCCATTTTTTGCATCTCTTGAGCGCTATCACTATGGTTGACGCGCAACACATCTTGTTCAATAATCGGACCTTCATCTAATTCACTGGTAACATAATGACAAGTTGCGCCAATTAACTTTACCCCGCGTTCAGCTGCCCTCTTGTAAGGGCTTGCCCCTGCAAATGAAGGCAAAAATGAATGATGAATATTGATAATCTTGCCTGCATATTTCTCACACATTGACTTTGGAATAATCTGCATATAGCGTGCCAATACAATCACATCAGGTGCAAATGCATCCACAGCATTCATCATTTTTGCCATATCCACCTCTTTACTTTCCTTGTTAATAGGCACTTTTTTGAAATCCACGGCATACCAACTGGCAATTTTTTTCAATTTATCGTGATTAGACAAGAGCCCAACAATCTTGCCCTCCAATTCATTTTCCAGCCCACGGTGCAACAAATCTGCCACACAATGCGACGATTTAGACCCCATAATCAAAATTCGCTTTAATTGACTGGCATCACTCATTTGCCAATTCATCTGATATTGCTTAGCCAGTACTACAAACGCCTGCTTGAATTCCTCTAACGAACACGCCATATTTGACTCAATTTCAATACGCATAAAAAAGCGTTTATTCTGCTCGTCAAGGTGATGATGCGCTTCTTTGATGTTACCCTCTTGATTAAAAATAAATTGACTGACCTTTGCCACCAAGCCGTGTGCATCGGGGCAAGAAATCAATAGGCGATAAATACTCATGTGCGATACTCCGCGTTAATTTTCACATAATCGTAAGATAAATCCGTGGTCCAAACACGCTCTAGCGTCTCATTTTTCCCGATTTCAATGGTAATCACAATCTCAGATTTTGCCATTTCAGCACTACCTAGTGCTTCGGTATAAAGTTCGCTTAACTCCCCACGCTTAACAATACAGACTTTGCCAAGATAAATATTAACTTCTTCAACTTTCAATGACGCAATATTCGAACGCCCTACCGCCGCCAAAATTCTTCCCCAATTTGCATCAGAGGCAAATAGTGCAGTTTTAACCAATGGTGAATGTGCCACCGTATAAGCCACTTCTAAACAATCTTCCTTGCTTGAACCACCTTTAACGCAAATTTCAACAAACTTAGTTGCCCCCTCGCCGTCTTTAATAATTTGATGCGCCAAAGATTTTGTTACTGCATTCAACGCTTGTTGAAATTCATCTAAGCAATGGCCAATACTAACATTAGAGGCACCTGTCGCACTTAAGCTGCAAGCATCATTGGTTGAGGTATCGCCATCTACTGTAATACGATTAAATGATTGATTAACTGCTTTGGTTAAACATTCTTGTAACTCTGTTTGCGTTGCCTTGGCATCGGTAAAAATAAAACTCAACATCGTTGCCATATCTGGACGAATCATACCAGAGCCTTTGGCGATACCGCTAATTGTGATTGTTTTGGCACCTACTTTAAATTGACTTGAGGCTGTTTTTTCCACCAAATCCGTGGTTAATATTGCTTGCGCTACTTGAGGTAAATTATCATTTTTTAATTGTCTGGCAAGTGTGGCAATATTATTCTTAAAACACTGCATCGGCAATGGTTGACCAATCACACCTGTTGAAAATGGTAGCACCTGTTCACTATCAATACCCAAAGATTTTGCCACCATTTCACAAACTTGATAAGCATTATCCAACCCTTTTTTGCCACTGGCAACACCCGTACCTGCATTCGCATTACCGCTATTGATTACCAGAGCGCGCACATCAGAGTTTAAATGGTTTTTTGCGACCAATACTGGTGCAGCACAAAACAGATTTTGCGTAAAAACTGCCGCTGTAACTGATTTTTCAGCCAAATAAACAATTGATAAGTCTAGTTTTTCAGCATCTTTAGGATTTAAATTGACACTTGAATTTTGTGCGTTTTTAATGCCAGCGTTGATTGCTGCGGAAGTTACACCCGATATTTTGATTAAAGTTTCCATTAAACCCTTAGTGGTATTATTAAAATTAAGGCTTTATTTTAACCAAAAAATATTCCTTTAATCATTTTATTTGCAGTGTCTACAGGTGCTTTCGGTAATAATCGGTATTACCCTATCGCTGGCTTTTCTACCGGTGTTAACCAACATTAAAATGGATGCGATTAAAATAACAATTGACACACCAATCCAAAATAATGAATAGAGCGGATGCTGGGTAAAAGTGCCGATTTGATAGAAGGCAGTGGCTGAAAAATACGCCAACCCTGTCGCCCATAAAGCACCAACAATTGCCCAACTTCTGCCAATTTCTCGTATCATTGCACCAAATGCCGCTACGCATGGGAAATAAAGCAAGATAAACAATAGATAAGCAAAGGCACCAATTTTTCCATCAAAACGAGATACCATTGCACCAAAAGTATCCGTGGATACTTCTTGTGTTTGCGCTGCCACAGTTTGCGAATTAGTGTCATCAAGCACACCCAAGCCTAATGGGTCGGATAGATTCTGTAAAGCGTCTTGCAGATTCACAGGAATGGTTTTAAGCGCCTCTGTCAAGCCACTAATCAAACTGTATTCAACTGCAACTTCTTGTCTTTTACTTGCTTCCACATCAATACTTGAATACAAAGAATCCAGCGTTCCCACCACGACTTCTTTGGCAAGAATGCCTGTAACGATGCCCACTGTTGCCGGCCAATTATCGGCCTCAATACCCATCGGCTTAAATACTGGCGTAACGACTTGCGCAACTTTACTTAATAATGAATTTTTCGAATCTTGATTACCAAAACTACCATCCATACCAACACTATTTACCACATTGATAATCGTTACCACAATAACAATAATCTTGCCTGCACCCAAGACAAAACCTTTAAGTTTGTTCCAAGTATTGGTTAATAAATTCCTTAAAGAGGGCAATTGATAATTTGGTATTTCCATCAAAAAGTCACTAGTATCAACACTTTTAAATGCGTGCTTTAAAATAAAAGCTGTCAAAACTGCAAACAAAATCCCAATTACATATAAAGCAAACACAATATTTTGTCCACCCACTGGAAAAAACGCCGCCGCAAACAACGCATACACCGCAAGCCTTGCCCCACATGACATAAATGGTGCCATCAATACCGTCGTCACTCGCTCTCGATGTGTATCCAGCGTCCTCGCTGCCATAATGCCTGGTACATTACACCCAAATCCAACCACTAGTGGAATAAATGCCTTGCCTGACAGTCCAATCTTACGCATAAACTGATCCATCACAAAGGCGGCTCTTGCCATATAACCAACTTCTTCCAATAAAGTTAAAAACAAATATAAAGCAAAAATAATCGGCACAAAAGTTGCCACCACCTGAATGCCGCCGCCAACACCATCAGCAATCAGCACCGTCAAAAACTCAGGCGCATTCACACTACTCATCAAATATCTAACACCATCCACAAAAATAGCCCCTGTCGCAATGTCAAAGAAATCAATCAACGCACCGCCAAAATTAATACTCATCAAAAATAGCAAATACATCACTAGCAAAAATATCGGCACCCCTGTCAATGCACCTAAAATCACCTTATCAATCTTATCAGAAATCGTCTTTTTCAAATTCACATTGTGCTCAATCACTTGACTGGCAACAGTGTGCGCATGGCGAAATCGACTTTCTGCCTTTAACAAGGCAACTCGCTCATTGTCTGCCGTTTTAACTTCATCTGGATACACAATCTCCAGCGCCTTAGTCGCTGAAAAACCTTCTATCGCTCGCTTAAACTGCGAAAAATCTACCGTCTCTTTCAGCGACAATGCAATCACCTCGCATCCCGTTGCTTGCTTCAACGCCTCAACATCAATCTCCATTCCACGCTTATACACAATATCCATCATGTTCAGCAAAATAACAATATTAATCCCCGCTTCTCTAAGTTGTGTTGTCAAATAAAGCCCGCGTTCCAGCGTCGAAGCGTCAATAATATTAAAATACAAATATTCTGGGTTGTTCAGCGCAAAATCTCTGGCAATTTGTTCGTCAATTGACGCATCCTCATTAATCGAATACACACCTGGCAAATCCACAATTCCATAAGTCTTAGCATTAACAACAAACTCGCCTTCTTTACGCTCAATCGTCACCCCAGGCCAGTTTCCAATGCGTTGCTTTGCCCCTGTCAATAAGTTAAAAAGCGTAGTCTTGCCACAATTTGGATTACCAATTAAGGCAATTTTATCAAATTTCATACCATTCTCACTTTTATTAAATCAGCAATTGTCCTACCCACGCTCACGCGTGCATTCCCCAAAGCCAGCACCATATCCCCACCTCGATTGCGCAATATAGAAACTTTCAACCCTGTATTGATACCTAACCCCAACAGTCGCATTTTTTTCACATGCGTCAACGCCATCGTCTCAATTTCACAACGACTACCGACTTTTTGTTTGGAAAGCGTATTCATTGCCACACCTTGTCTTTAAGCTGTGGTGCACCAATCTTAACAATGTATTTTAAGACGATAGCAATTAATAAAAAAACCTCTAAACCCTCTCTAAATCCCATAATAAAACTTGGCAATTGAATCATTTGTTGCGCCCACTATTTAATTAAAAATGTAAATGATACTCGTTATCATTTGTATTTGCAACAATTTACCCCATTTTTTTTAAAACGCTTAAAATACAACCTATGGAAAACAACGAACGCACAAAAGCCAGTCAAAAAATCACCCTCATTGGTGCATTGATAGATTTCTTACTTGCTGTCTTTAAAGTCATTGCTGGTGTGCTTGGTAACTCTGGCGCATTGATTGCTGATGGCATTCACTCCTTCTCAGACTTACTTTCTGACGCTGTGGTTTTATATGCCGCCAAACATGCCAACGAAGAAGCTGACGAAGACCACCCTTATGGACATAAGCGTTTTGAAACAGTGGCAACACTTGGATTGGCAATTATTTTGACAATTGTAGGTATTGGGATTATTTATGATGCAATTGGGCGATTAGGCAATCCAAATGTGCTATCGCATAGCACCTTAATTTTGAGTGTGGCTGCGTTGTCTATTTTTTCCAAAGAAGTGTTATTTTGGGCAACCATCAAAGTTGCAAAGACTTATAAATCAGATATGTTAAAAGCCAATGCTTGGCATCACCGTTCAGATGCATTGTCTTCTATCGTGGTATTAATTGGTATTTTTGGTAGTCTAAATGGCTATTTATATCTTGATGGTATTGCCGCGATTATCGTTGGTTTTATGATTATTATGATTGCTTGGGAATTAGGCTCAAATGCAACCAAAGAATTGGTAGATACTTCAATTGACATTGAACAAGTCGCAGAACTTAGGAAAGTAATTGGAATGCTAAGTGGCGTGAGCAATGTGCATTCACTACGCACCCGCAAAATTGGACATGCAATTACTGCCGATGTACATGTGCAAGTGGATCCATTTTTAAGCGTTAGCGAAGGACATATTATTAGCGTTAGCGTTGAACGCGCTGCCAAAGAGTATTTAGAAGATTTATATGATGTGACTGTTCACATTGATCCCGAAGATGATGAGATAGCGGCACCATGTGAACACCTGCCTGAGCGTGCAGTTGCCTTAGGAATCCTAAATAAAGCCTTATTTAATAACAAATGTGATGGCGAAGTGCAGCGTATTCAATTGCATTATCTTAATGGCAGAATCCATGTGGATTTTTTCTTGTCACTTAGTTGCTTATCTTCGGACAAAAGTTATGATGAAATTTTAAAAAAACTCACAGAAGTGGTTGCTGCTCTGCCGGATTTTGGTAATATTAAGGTTTATTTTGGTTAATTTTACTTCTAAAGACAATGATAAGCATGGCAAATAGCCCCTGCTAAAGCATCAGCGGCATCTTCTTGTGGGGCTTTATTGAGTTTTAGTGATTCACATACCATATATGACACCTGGTCTTTTGCAGCATGGCCTTTGCCCACTATGGCTTTTTTGATTTGATTAGGACTGTATTCCACCATTTTAATACCGCGAGACCCTACCGCAGAGATAATAGCACCTCGTGCATGACCTAATTTAATAGCGGCATCTGGATTGGGTCGGTCGGGGCGCATAAAAGCGCGTTCAATAACGACGATGTCTGGCTGATATTTTTCAACCACCTCGCTAATACCTTCAAAAATTGTAGTGATACGATCGGTCAACGCCCCTTTGGTACGAATGCAACCGCTGGCAATATAAGTGAATTTGAGTTTTTCGGCGTTAATAATGCCAAAACCTGTAATTCTTGAACCGGGATCAACACCTAAAATTTTCATAAAATTATTTTATCAGATATAATATGCTATTTTTTACAGTAGGGAGAAAATTATGGCAGTATTGGAATTAAACCAAGAGAATTTTGACAAAACAATCCAAGAAAATGATATTGTTGTTTTAGATTTTTGGGCACCGTGGTGTGGTCCTTGCAAGCAGTTTGCACCGACTTATGAAGAGGTCTCTAACAAAGTCACTGATGTAGTTTTTGCTAAAATCAATACCGAAGATGAACAGGCGTTAGCAGGTCAATACCAAATTCGTTCCATTCCAACTTTGATGATTTTCAGGGAACAAATCGCGATTTTCTCTCAGCCAGGTGCGATGGCAGGTGCTGATTTAGAAGCTGTTGTTAAAAAAGCACAAACCTTAGATATGGATAAAGTCCGCGAAGAAGTCGCTAAAGAAACAAATTAAATGAAACGCCGATAACTCTCTTCACTAAACCCAGCCTCAATATCACCCTCTACTACTAGAATAGGGCGCTTGATAAGTGTTGGGTTTTTTAATGTTAACGCCAACGAGATATTTTGCTTCTCAGTATCGCTAAAATTACGATAAGTGGTTGAGCGTTTATTGATAACCTTTTCCCAGCCTAACACCTTAATAAAACTTTGCAAGGTTTGTTCGTCAATCGGGTTTTGGCGAAAATCAATAAATTCAAAATTAACACCTTGTGCTGTTAGGAATTTCTGTGCTTTTTTAACGGCATCACAGTTTTTAATGCCATACATTTTTATCATTATCTTTCAAAAGGCGGCTTGTTCGTCTTGCTCCGTAGCCAATTAAGGGTTTTAAAAGTGGTTTCGTTGTTGATGAGTTTAAACTCTAGAGTGCGCTTACCAGGAAACTCCATTAAGAATAATCCCAATAAGATTGAGACAATACCCTGGCCTGGAGTGATAAGCATAATAATACCGGCGAGTAACAAGGTAAATCCAAATAGGTTTTTAATAATGAGAAGTATTAACTGCCAGGCATTTTTAATTTCGATTTTATGTGGTTTATTGGGCGCAAAATAATCAACAGGTACTTTGCCTAATAACCACGGCATCATTAATAAACTAACGATGAAAATGAGGGCTGAGATAATACCTAGCATTATCATTATATCTTCATATTCAATCAATAAATTTTTGATAAAATCAATCATTATTTTGACAAATATGAAACATCAGCAATCGCTAAGAACAATGAGCGCACCCAATTGATTAGGTTTAAACGCGCTTGTTTTAAATCTGTATCATCAGCATTGACCATCACATCGTCAAAAAAAGTATCAACAGCGTCTTTAAGGGTAATTAATTCGTGCATATTAGCCGTGTAATTTGTTGAAGTGGCGTTTCGTTCTGCCACTTTACTAGTTGCTTGATATAAGGATTTTTCTGCTTCTTCAACCAATACTGATTGATCAATTTCAAGAGAAACATCATTGCCTTTTAAGATGTTAGCAATGCGCTTATTTGCTTCGATTAAACTTGCTGATGCCGTGTTCTGAGAGAAGTCATTCAACGCTTCAACACGCAAATGAAAGTCATATGGCGACTTAGGGCTGACGGCTAACACCGCCTCAAAGGCATTGCCGCTGACTTTTTTCTCTTTATAGTAAACACGCAATCTATCCATTATAAATTTATAGATATCACCCGCAGTTTCTCTATTCACTTCAGTCGCGTGTAAATCTAACGAGTATGCAATTAAGGCTTTCAAATCAAGTTTCAACGCACCTTCTACCATTATCCTCAACAAACCCAATGCCATTCTGCGTAATGCATACGGGTCTTTTGAGCCTGTTGGTCCTTGCCCAATGCCGTAAATACCGGTAATGGTATCCACTTTATCGGCGATTGCCACACACAAACCCTCTTTTGTAGAGGGCAGTGAATCGCCTGCAAACCTTGGGTAATAGTGTTCACTAATTGCATTTGCAACAGCAGAATCTTCATTGTCATTTTTGGCATAATAACCACCCATCACCCCTTGCAAGTCGGCAAACTCACCCACCATATCAGTGACTAAATCGGTTTTTGCCAATAGCCCTGCACGGGCAGCGTGTTCTTTATTCGCACCAATGACATCAGCAATATAAGCTGCCAACGACTTAATGCGTTTGGCTTTGTCACCCATAGAGCCCAATGATTTCATAAATAGGACGCTGTTTAATTTTACAAGGCGAGATTCTAAAGTTGCTGATTTATCTTGCTCCCAAAAGAATTCTGAATCGGTTAATCGTGGTCTAATAACGCGCTCGTTACCGTCAATAATCACCGATAAATCACTGGATTCAATATTAGCAACCGAAATAAAGGCAGGTAATAATTTACCCTTGTTGTTCACCATATGAAAATATTTTTGATGTGATTTCATTGCAGAAATCAAGGCTTCTTCTGGCACCGCTAAAAATCTTTCGTCAAAAACACCTGAAAATGCACAAGGGTATTCCACCAGTGCGCAAACCTCGTCTAATAATGATTCGTCAATCACAGCAGTTGCATTATTGTCACTTGCCACTTGGTTCACTTGCTCACGAATAGTGGCTTTTCGGGTGTCAAAATTAACTTCAATCTGCGCCTTCTCCATCAAAGTTTTTTGATAGTCTTTGGCGTTGGCAATGGTAAATTCTTGCTCACCTGTAAAACGCATACCGCGAGTTTTGTTACCCGAAGTTAAACCCATTATCGTTGCTGGAACAACCTGCGCACCTAACATTATTATCAGCCAATGCACTGGACGCACAAAATTAAAGTCCAAATCACCCCAACGCATTGCACGGGTAATTGGGATTTTTTTAATTGCTGTATCAACAATATTTTCCAACAAATCGTATGTATTTAAACCCTTTTGTTCTTTACTGAAAAAATAGTAATCTGAACCACCAAAATCTTTTTGTGTTAACTCTGATTTATCCACCCCACAAGATTTTGCAAAGCCACTCACTGCTTGGTCAGGTGCATTAACTGATGGACCTTTTCGTTCAATTATTTGGTCTGCTTGTTGTAATTGCAAATCACTGACTAAAACTGCTAAACGGCGTGGCGTGGCATACGACTCAACTTTAACATACGACAATTTCAACTCGTCAAACTGCTCAGTCAAATTATCTGTTAACGCTTTTGATAACTGCCTTAATGCTTTTGGCGGCAACTCTTCGGTGCCTAATTCTAGTAAAAAATCGTTTGTATTCATTATATTTTTTTAGTTTTCAAAGCGTTTTAAATTTTAATTTTCCATTTTTCAAACTGACGCGCACAGGTTGCGATTGTAACTTATTCGGTACGGTGTTAAATTGCTTATACACGCCTGCAATTGAGACCAATTGTGCATCAAAAGACTGGATAACAATCGTTGCTTCCGTATCACCGTCAACACCTGCAAAGGCATTACCTTTCATCGCCTTATAAGTAGTAATAGAACCTTGTGCAATGACATCTGCACCCTCTTCAACTGTACCCATTAACGCTAAGTCACCATCCTTTGCCAGAACTTGTTCTGACGAAGTAACATCGCCTACAATAATTTTAGGCATTGTGTTTTTTTCGGCAATATTTTGGATTACTTTTTGTACTTTAGTTGGCTCTATTTTTGATGCCACAGACGGCCCATCAAATACTGCCAACCCTGTAAATTTTGCAAAATCAAGCAATTCCTGTATAGAAGAACGAACACCGATAACAACTACCTGATTTTGTGCCAAAATCTCCACCAATACGGCCAATTCATTCGCCTGAAAATGTGTGTCTTTAATCTCTAAAATAACAGGGGCACACCTAAATTTACCTTTGCCCGCCTCAATTAAACCAACCACTTCATCGTGTAATTTAAGCGTCGTTTTTCCTGATATTTTTAAGGTATAGATAACCTCATCACAAGCTTGAAATTCAATTGAATGTGTCATTAATCCCTCCAGCCTTGCGTACAGTCTAAAAAATGCCAAACGCGCTTCATGCCTGTTTCACCACTTAGCATTAATTCTAGCGGTGCTTTTTGTTTAAATTTTTTCACCGAACGCTTTAACCAAATGCTGGCATATTCACGATTAGTTGGATAAGTCGTCCCTAATGCCTCGTGAATACCCATAATCATTTCGCTACGATTTATTACAGATTGGTCAAAATCAAAAGCCTTATCGCCTCTTCTGTATAGATATAGATGCCTCGGTTTTAAAGTGTCAGTTAATCCCAATAAAGCCAGTTGATCGACATCTTCTAATTTCCAATTCTCCATCACTTGCATCAAACGAAAGGTTAGTTGGTTTTTTTGCTTATTGGTAATTTGTGCTAAATCTATCATTAATTTACTCTGAAATGGAATATTACTTCACGGTCAAATACACTTTTATCTGGCGCAGAGGGCAATGGGGATGCTTTCATAACTGCGCGTTTAATTGCATTTTTAAAGGATTTTACCTTGCTATTATTATCAATATTGCAAGATTTTAAATTAACACTTTGAACCTTGCCGTCTTTATCTTGTGCAATATATACCTCACAACCCCAATCATCCTTGCCTCCCTCATATCGCCATTGTTTGCGGACCCTAGAAGCAATTTGATTAATATAATTTAACTTAAGTTCATTGATAATTTGCGCTTGAGCAAGCTTCCTCTCTTGTTCTTTTTTAAATTCGGCCTGTTTAATAAGATCGTATTTTTTTTGTTCTTCTTTAAATTTTTTATCTGCTATTTTTCGTTTTTTTTCAGTGTCCTTAACTTTTCTTTCGGCATCTTTAGCTTTCTTTTCTGCTGCTTTGCGTTTTTTCTCTGCTATTTTCTTCGCCTTTTTTTCTTTTTTTGCTTTGGCTTTTAATTGATTGATTTTTCTTTGTTTTTTGTAACGCTCATCCTCTAATTTTCTCAAACGCTTTTCTTCATACTTTATCTTTGCCGCTTTCTTTTTTTGTATATCGACTAAGCGTTTTTTTTCTTTTTTAATTTCACTTAAATCAATAGTCATGGCTTTAGGAATAAATTCAGTCGTGGTTTTTTTAACTTGGCTCTTTACTTCTTCCAAACGCTGAATATTGGAAAAAAATAAACCAATTAATATTAAAAGATGCAGTGCAATTGCCACAGAAAACGCCACAGGGTGGCGTTGTGCAATTTTAGGCAACCTGATATTTTTAATAAAATCCATGTTATTCTGACGACTCGGTAACAATACCTATTTTACCGACACCATTTTTTTGCAGAAAAGACATTAACGCAATCACTGCGCCATATGCCACTTCGCGATCCCCCCTGACAAACACCTTCATCGTTGGGAAAATTTGCATTCTAGCTTGTACGCGTGCGGCGATTTTACCTGCTGATAAACGCTCAGGTTTGTCTCCAGTCATAGAGTTAATAAAATATTCACCATCACGATTAATAGTGATAATGCTCGGCTCTTGTTCGCTAAAATCAACCGATTTACTATTACCACTCGGCAAATCCACTTCAATACCCTGCTCAATAATTGGCGTAGTCATCATAAAAATCACCAACAACACCAGCATCACATCAATATATGGCACAATATTAATGTGTGTATCAACATCCCTTCTAGTGCGTTTTGGCAAAGTAATCATTGCTGTCTTTGAAACTCAACAAACACCTTCTCAACAAAAGCATCGTATTTATTAGAAATCTCCCCAATTTGAGAAGACAATCGATTGTAAGCCATCGTTGCTGGAATTGCTGCAAATAAACCAAACGCTGTGGCAATCAGCGCTTCGGCAATGCCTGGTGCAACCACAGCAATACTTGCCTGCTTGACTGATGCCAAGCCGATGAATGAATGCATAATCCCCCACACCGTTCCAAATAAGCCGATATAAGGACTAGAAGATGCAATCATCGCTAAGATACTCAAACCACTATCTAAGCGGTCAACTTCCTCATTGAAAGTGGCGTTCATTAAACGATAAGCGCGCTCAGAATTTGCTTGATTGCTGTCCGATTGCGAACGGGTAAATTCTTCGTAACCCGAAGTAAAAATACTCGCCATCACACCTTTATTTGGTATCTGAGATTTTAGCTCTTCTAGATTATGACCGATTGAAAAACAATTGGAAAAAGCCTTAATATCGTTTTTCGAATCTATCAAAATTTTCTTTTTCGACAAGATAACGGTCCAAGAATACACACTCATTACCACTAAAATCAACATTATCAACTGCACAACCAAATCAGCACCAACAATCAGCCCAATAATACTTATACTATCATCCATTTACTTTCTCCAAAATAAGGCTCGGAATGCCACAAGGTTTAAAATTATCTGCATGCAAACACGCTATAGTTATTTGCGCCTTAAATAATACCGTTTTTTTACTCGAATGCATAATTTTTTGCAAAAAAGTCAGACTCGCATGACCCACTTTTTCAATGTTAGTTTGCACCGTTAATAAATCATTGAATTTTGCAGGGGCGCGATACTGCGCATTGAGTGAACGAACAGCAAAAATAGTGTTATGATTGACAGTCAAGTCGTCCTGTTCAAAGCCTAAATCACGCAAGTATTCACTACGACTGCGCTCGATAAATTTTAAATAATTAGCATAATAAACCACGCCACCACTGTCTGTGTCTTCGTAGTAAACCCTAACGCTAATCTTACTCATTAAATAAATCGGGTTTAACAGGATTTGGATTCGCTAACCCTAAATGTGCATACGCCAAATTGGTCGCACTACGACCCCGTGGCGTACGCATGATAAATCCTTGCTGTATCAAATATGGCTCAACCATATCTTCCAAAGTCCCGCGTTCCTCACCAATCGCCGTGGCAATGGTATCCAATCCAACCGGACCACCACCAAATTTCTGCGTAATCATTGATAAGTATTCTCTGTCCAATTGCTCTAAACCCAACTCGTCAACTTTCAACGCCATTAACGCCTCACGGGCAATCTGTTGATGAATGATACCATTGGTTTTCACATCAGCAAAATCCCGCACTCGGCGTAACAAACGATTGGCAATTCTCGGCGTGCCACGAGAGCGTTTGGCAATTTCTAATGCGCCTTCATTCTGAATTTCAATCCCCAAAATATCCGCAGAACGCGTCACAATTTTCTGTAAATCCTGCTGTTCGTAAAACTGCAATCGTTGCACAATACCAAATCTATCGCGCAACGGTGAAGTCAACATACCTGCCCTCGTCGTTGCGCCAATCAGTGTAAACGGCGGCAAATCCAACTGCACAGAATGTGCCGCAACGCCATCGCCCACCATAATATCAAGCTTAAAATCTTCTAACGCTGGGTATAAAATCTCCTCTACCACAGGGTTCAAGCGATGAATCTCATCAATAAACAACACATCATAAGGCTCGAGTTTGGTCAACATTGCCGCCAAATCTCCCGAACGCTCTAGCACAGGTCCAGAAGTGATTTTAAGCCCTGCCCCCATCTGATTTGCAATCACATTCGCCAAAGTCGTTTTACCCAGACCAGGCGGTCCATAAATCAAACAATGGTCCAACACATCGCCTCGCTTTTTTGCCGCCTTAATAAACAACGCCATTTGCGATTTAACCTCTTTTTGCCCAATATATTCGTCCAAAGTATCGGGGCGCACCGAAGTCATCACGATTTCTTCGTGCTCTTGACTTTCTCCGCTAACTAAGGAATCTTCTTCTATCATATGCCGTTCATTTTAACCGATTAATTTCTCTTAGTAGTAACTTGATTTTAACCGTTCGCACTGTATTTTTAAAGCGCACAATTTTTGGATAAGCAACCCCATTAATCTCTTGATATTTAGACACTTTCATCTGCCAATATTTTGCATTTTTCAGGTCGTGCATAAACACCAATTGCTCTAATTTTGCCACTGGAAAATACCAGCCCAACTCAGCCACCATCCATTCTTGCAATGATAACCCCATTAACTTACCGTCCACCAATAACCCTCGTTGTGTTTGCTCAACCTTCCTTTGTCCAAAACCAAGTGTGCCTGTCAATATTAATTGATAAAACCCCCTTTGTTGTTGCAACTCAAAGCTCACCGATTCCGTTTTACCATCAATTGTCGCACTAAGCCGCCCTGCTATTGCCCACGCCTTTGGAATACTCTGTGAATAGGGTAGATTTTCCATGCGCTCCGATACTGTTGAGCAGGCGGATAAAAGACTGATTAACAATAACAACACGGGTGTTTTCATGGTTGTGTATTGTAATGGCAAATCACGCGCTTAGGGTATAATTGCGCATTTAATTTTTGTATTTATTGGTCATGTCTCACATCTCGATTTTAAGTGTCAACCACCAACTCGCGCCTGTTTCAGTGCGTGAAAAAGTGGCGTTCGCACCTAATCAATTGATAGATTCATTGGCAAAATTCAACGCCATTGACGGTGTACAAGCCTGTGCGATTTTATCCACTTGCAATCGTGCCGAAGTTTACGCTATCATTGACGGCGACAATGGCAAAGACATATTGAGCAACTATCTAGCCAGTGCACACAACATCAACCAGACAGAACTTAGTCCTTATTTAGTTTATTTTGAAGACGATAAAGCCATTGAACACATTTGCCAAGTTGCAACTGGCTTAGACTCCTTGGTCTTGGGTGAGCCACAAATTTTAGGGCAACTCAAAGATGCTTACCATGCCGCTAAAGATGCAAATACACTCAGTAAATTATTAGAAAAAGTATTCCAACACGCATTTTCAACCGCAAAAAAAGTCAGAACCGACACTAAAATTGGCTCGTCCCCCGTTTCTATCGCCTACTGCGCTGTTAAGCTCAGCGAAAAAATATTCACCGACTTATCCGAGCAAACTGTTATGCTTATTGGTGCTGGTGAAATGATTGAACTCTGCGCCCAACACCTTAACCGACAAGGTGTCAGAAAAATGATTGTTGCCAATCGTACGATTGAAAATGCCAAGAAAATTGCCGATTTGTACAACGCAAGATCCATCAGTTTAAAGCAGTTTTCATCCGTTGTTCATGAGGCAGATATTATTATTTCCTCCACTGCCGCCTCTGTGCCAATCATCGGTAAAGGCTTAATCGAAAGTGCATTAAAACTGCGTAAACACAAACCTATGTTTATGCTTGACATTGCCATTCCACGCGACATTGAGCCCGAAGTTGCGCAACTTGAAGATGTGTTTTTATACACCATCGATGATTTGCAACAAGTCGTCAGTGATAACATTGACAACCGACAAAATGAAAAGGTATTAGCACAAGAAATCATCAACACCCAAGGCAAAAAATTCAACCTTTGGTTAGAAACCTTGCCTAACGAACAAGTGGTGCAAACTTATCGTCAAAATGCCTACAAAACCAAAGAAATGGCTGTCAAATATGCCCTTAAACAACTAAGTAAAGGGGGGGATGCCAGTGTCATTATCCAAAAATTAGCCGACCAATTGACCAATAAGTTATTACATGCGCCCTCCAACAATATCAAGCAAGCCGATGCATCGCAACTCGCCAAATGTCAAGATTGCATACCAAAGAGTGAATAATTATGAACGATTCTATTAAAACCAAACTCGAACAACTCTCAATGCGACTTGAAGAAATCGGCGTTATGTTGAGTGACCCTCTGGTGTCCGCTGATCAAAATAAATTCCGAGAATTGTCCATCGAACATGCACAATTAACACCCGTCAGCGAGCAATTTTCTGAATATACCCGTGCCGAAGCAGATCTTAAAGCCGCTGAAGCCATGCTATTGGAAGACGATGAGGAAATGCGTGCGATGGCAAAAGAAGAAATTGCTGACAGCAAAGAAACCTTGGAACGATTAGACTTAGAATTGAAAAAATCGCTATTACCAAAAGACCCGAACGACGCTCGCAACATTATTATCGAAATCCGTGCCGGCACCGGTGGCGACGAAGCCTCCATTTTTTCAGGTGATTTATTTAAAATGTATGCTCGCTATGTCGAAAAACAAAAATGGCAACTTGAAATAATGAGCTCAAACAACGGCGAACACGGTGGTTACAAAGAAATTATTGCCCGCATCGGTGGCACCGATGTGTATTCAAAACTCAAATTTGAATCTGGCGCCCACCGTGTCCAGCGCGTCCCAGAAACTGAAAGCCAAGGTCGTGTTCACACTTCTGCTTGCACCGTTGCTATCATGCCAGAGGTGGAAAACATTGATGAAATCAACATTAATATGAGTGATGTCCGCGTCGATACTTTTCGTGCCAGTGGTGCAGGCGGTCAGCATGTCAATAAAACCGACTCCGCCGTGCGCGTTACCCACATCCCCACCGGTACTGTGGTGGAATGTCAAGATGGGCGCAGTCAACACAAAAACAAAGCGCAAGCAATGTCGGTATTGGCATCAAGAATCCTAGATTCCCAACAACAAGAACAAGCAAAAGAACAAGCCTCAACCCGCAAACAACTGGTCGGCAGTGGTGACCGCTCCCAACGCATTCGCACTTACAACTACCCCCAAGGCCGAATCACCGACCACCGTATCAACCTAACCCTTTATAAACTTGCCGAAATTATGGAGGGTGATCTAGAATCCATCATTGAACCATTAATTGTAGAACAACAAACCAGCCAACTCAGCGAACTCAACGACGCTTTAAGTTAAATTTTTCTGTGTGTGTTATAAGATGCTATGATTTAGTTTGCTAATCGTAGCATTTAACTTATACTCTGGATTGAGTAGGTAAAACCTGCGAAGTGATAAATAACGCACCGAGTGCAATAACGATAGTTGGTCCAGTGGCAATATCATAGTACATTGAGCCACTAAGACCAATAATAACGGCGATGATAGAGGTGAGGATTGAAAATAACACCATTTGTGCAGGGCTGTTGGAAAATACTCTAGCAATGGCGGGTGGAATAATAAGTAGTGAGGTAATCAGCAATACACCGACAATTTGCACAGAAACAGAGACGGTAAGAGCAATCATTAACATAAACAAAATTTGATATAAAATTTTGTTGAGTCCGCTTGCGACACCTAAATCCTCGTTAAGCGTTAGTAATAGCAGGCGCTGCCAAAAGGTAATGAGCAGTGTACCGACTAAGATAAGAATAGCATAAATCCAAATAATATCTTGATTGCTGATAGAAAGAATATCGCCAAACAGTAGGGAAAAATAATCGGTGTTTGCACCACCGACTAACGCTAAAATAACGATACCTAGTGATAAAGAAATATGAGAAAAAATACCAAGAATAGCGTCATTAGATAGAAATTGTCGCTGTTGCAAAATGACGATGAGTATGGCGAATGTTATACCAACAACAATCAAGCCAAAATGTAAACCCAAGCCACTTACCAAGCCCAAAGACACGCCTAATAAGGCGGAATGTGAAATGGAGTCTGAGAAATAACTCATGCGTTTCCAAATCACAAAACAGCCGAGTGAGCCTGCGATGATTGAGATGCCAACAGCAGCAAGTACCGCCCTTAAAATAAAACCCTCCATTATTGACAATCTTTACACAGACCGTACAAATAGAGACAATGGTCAGTGAGTTGGTAACCGTATTTTTTAGCAACTTCGTGCTGATGCCGTTCAATTACTTCGTCAGAAAACTCATCAATCTTGCCACATTTCACACAAACTAGGTGGTCGTGATGCTCTGAATTAGATAATTCAAACACACTTTGCCCATTGTCAAAGTTGAGTTTATTAATCATTCCAGATTCTTCAAACTGCGTAAGAACACGATAAACCGTTGCAACACCTACTTCTTTGCCCTGCATAATTAATGTACGATAAATATCCTCGGCGCTCATATGATGGTTCTCGCTGGTTTCTAAAATTTCTAAAATCTTTAATCTTGGTAGTGTGATTTTAAGCCCTGCACTTTTTAAATCTTGTGCGTCCATTATGCCTTCCTTGATGTAAAATTAATCATTTAATTTATTTTAACCAATAAAAATGAACAAATTACTCTCAATTATATTTTTATCTTCATTTCTAGGTGCTTGCGGTATCTCAAAATACATCCCAGATATGCCCGACTTGTCACTACCGAGTATCCCCTCCATTAAACCTTATAAAGCCGATGTGCGTCAAGGCTCTGTACTCACACGCTTCGCCATTAATCAATTAAAAACAGGGATGTCAAAACGCCAAGTTCAGGATATTATTGGTCAACCAAGCATTCTCGATCCATTTCACAACAATCAATGGAACTACATTCACTACACAACACTGGGTTCGGGAGAAATCATCAACTATCGTTTAATTTTGACTTTTACAGCGGACAAATTGACTAATATCAATACTGATGGCATTCGTTCTTTGCCAAAAATGACAAAAAAAGAACAAATAAAACAAGCCGAACGCCTTAACAAAGAGAAATCAAAAACAAAAGAAGAGGGTCTGCTATTGATGAAGGAAATAACTGGGGAGTAAGTCCCACGCTGCCCTGTGTCATCACTCAAACTTAACAATGTAAGTTGCCAACGAGGTTACAACCTCTTGTTTAGCGATGTTTCTTTAACGCTCAATTCTGGCGATATCTTGCGTGTCACAGGTACAAATGGAAGTGGCAAAACCTCGTTGTTAAAAATTCTTGCTGGTCTCAATGTACAAGAAAAAGGTACAATTCATTTAGGTGATAATGCAGTTAAATCAGAAATCTACCAAAGCGCTGTTTTTTATTTAGGGCATTTACCTGCGTTAAGTAACGAGTTGACTTGTCTTGAAAATCTGCAATTTTTAACTGCTCTAAATCAATCAACTAACAAAGAACAAGCATTGATTATTGCACTTGAAAAAGTAGGTTTATCGGGTTATAAAAACGAACTTTGCGGGCAACTTTCCGCGGGGCAAAAACGCCGTGTCGCTTTGGCAAGCTTGGTACTTTCTAAGGCGAAAGTTTGGTTGCTAGATGAGCCTTTCACCGCCTTAGACCCACAAGGAGTAAAGATGGTTGAGATGCATATTGAACAGCATTGTCAACAAGGTGGAATGTGTTTATTTACCACCCACCAAGCTTCTGCATTGAAAAATCAAAAGCTGTTGGCGTTATGAATATCTATCTACAAACCTTCACGCGCGATTTACGCTCTGCCTTACGCAATTCATCCAGTGTTTTAAATCCGTTGTTATTTTTTATCATTGCTATTTCACTATTCCCCTTGGCAATCAGCCCGGAGGCATCAACCTTGTCCCAAATCGCTGCAGGTATTATTTGGGTGTCCAGTATGCTGGCAGTGCTGTTATCGCTTAACACCCTGTTTCATAATGATTTTGACAATGGTGTACTCGAACAAATGGTGATTTCTCATCACTCGTTACCCTTATTAATTTTATCAAAAATTACCGCACATTGGCTATTGACAGGTGTGCCAATTATTTTACTTTCTCCATTGCTTGGTACTTTATTATTCCTTGATGGCGAAAGTATTAAGGTAATGATGCTGACCTTACTACTTGCTACACCAAGCCTGAGCTTGATTGGTGCAATTGGTGCATCGTTGATTGTTAGCATTAAAAATTCAGGGATGCTATTATCATTATTAATCTTACCTTTATACATACCTATTTTAATTTTTACCTCCTCTGCTGTTTCGCAAGCACAAGCAGGATTAGAAATTGATGCTCAATTATATTTTTTGGGGGCAATTTTAGTAATGAGTACTATGATTGCACCTTTTATTGGTGCACTTGCTCTAAAAATAAGTCTGGAATAAAAATAAGTTTTCCATCAGAATTGCTTCTGATATAATGTGCATATATACGCTGATTTGCCCCGATTGCCAGCGTTGTTACCTTAGAGTAACCAAAACAAGCTAAAGCAGGATTTCTTCTATAAGAGAAACCCACGCTTTGTGGGTTTTTTATGTTTTAAAAGGAGAAAAAACATGATTTTCACTTCTGAGTCCGTTTCAGCCGGACATCCTGATAAAGTTTGCGACCAAATCTCTGACGCAATATTAGACGCCATTTTAACGCAAGACAAAAACGCACGCGTTGCTTGCGAAACTTTGGTAAAAGACAATGATGTTGTTTTGGCAGGCGAGATTACCACTTCTGCTGAAGTGGATTACGACCAAATCGTGCGTAACACCATTAACGAAATTGGCTACACCAAAGACGAATACGGTTTCACCGGAGACACTTGCACAATCACCAATTTATTGGGTAGACAATCCCCTGAAATCGCACAAGGTGTTAATGAATTTACAGACCACGAGCAAGGTGCAGGTGATCAAGGTTTAATGTTTGGTTATGCCTGTAATGCGACAGATGCTTTAATGCCTGCGCCAATTTTATACGCACATCGTTTGGTGCAAAAACAAGCGGAATTAATGAAAAATGGTACATTGCCGTGGTTGCGTCCTGATGCAAAATCACAAGTTTCTTGTATTTATGAAGGCAACAAAATCATTGGCATTGATGCAATAGTTTTATCCACGCAGCACGATGAAAATATTTCTCAAAATGATTTAATCGAAGCTGTTCGTGAAGAAATAATTAAGCCGATTTTGCCAAGCGAATGGCTTAATGACGACACAAAATATCATATCAATCCAACAGGTGCCTTCATTATCGGTGGACCTGTCGGTGATGCAGGTTTGACGGGTCGTAAAATTATCGTTGATACTTATGGCGGTATGGCGCGACACGGTGGCGGTGCATTTTCGGGTAAAGACCCATCAAAAGTTGACCGTTCAGCTGCGTATGCAGCCCGCTATGTGGCAAAAAATATCGTTGCTGCAGGTTTAGCAGACCGCTGTGAAATCCAAGTTTCTTATGCGATTGGTATAGCTGAACCGACCTCAATCAGTGTTGAAACTTTTAACACAGGAAAAATTTCAGATACAGAAATTGAAAGTTTGGTGAGAGAGCATTTTGACTTACGCCCCAAGGGTTTAATTACAATGCTAGCGTTAAAGCGTCCTATTTATCAACAAACTGCAAGCTATGGACATTTTGGCCGCACCGAAGATGCCATCAGTTGGGAAAAAACCGACCGCATACATTTACTAAAATAAATTATTATTGGAGAATAAAATGAACAATACAATAACAAATAATGACTATAAAGTTGCTAATATGGATTTGGCTGATTTCGGTCGTAAGGAAATTGAATTAGCAGAGAAAGAAATGCCAGCATTAATGGCATTAAGAACTAAATACAGCGTTAAAAAACCCTTGAAAGGGGCAAAAATTTTAGGCTGTATTCATATGACTATTCAAACAGCAGTTTTAATGGAAACTTTAGTGGATTTAGGTGCACAAGTTCGCTGGTCATCATGTAATATATTCTCAACACAAGACCATGCGGCAGCGGCAATGGTGGCTGCGGATATCCCTACTTTTGCCTGGAAAGGCGAGACGGAAGAAGAATTTTTGTGGTGTATTGAACAAACTATTTTGTCTAATGGCAAATCTTGGGATGCAAATATGGTGTTAGATGATGGTGGCGATTTAACTCAGATGTTGCACGAAAAATACCCTGAAATGCTAAAAAATATTCACGGCATTAGTGAAGAAACCACAACAGGTGTTCACCGTTTGATTGAAATGATGGAAAAGAACGAGCTTAAAGTTCCTGCCATCAATGTTAACGACTCCGTCACCAAGTCAAAAAATGACAACAAATACGGCTGTCGACACTCGCTTAACGATGCAATCAAACGCGGCACAGATATGCTAATGGCAGGCAAAAAAGCCTTAGTTATTGGCTATGGTGATGTCGGTAAAGGCTCAGCGCAATCACTGCGCCAAGAAGGTATGATTGTTAAAATCAGTGAAATAGACCCTATCTGCGCAATGCAAGCATGTATGGACGGTTTTGAAATCGTTTCTCCTTACAAGCAAGGTAACAATACAGGCAAAACCAATGACATTAACAAGCGTTTATTAGCCACCACCGATTTAATCGTTACTACTACAGGCAACTACAATGTCTGTGACTCTGCAATGTTGCAAATGATTAAGCGAGGTTCTGTCGTTTGTAACATTGGTCACTTTGACAACGAAATTGACACTCAATTTATGCGTGACAATTGGTCTTGGGATGAAGTCAAACCTCAAGTTCACCGCGTTAATAGAAGTGCTGACAAGGACGACTACATCGTTTTATTATCCGAAGGTCGCTTGGTCAACTTAGGTAACGCTACAGGTCACCCAAGTCGTATTATGGACGGCTCATTCGCCAACCAGGTATTGGCACAAATGTATCTATTTGACAAAAAATTTGCCACTCATGGTGGCAATATCTATGTCGAAGTCTTACCAAAAAAACTTGATGAAGAAGTTGCAGCTGATATGGTTGCAGGTTTTGGCGGTGTCATCACCAAACTCACCAACGAACAAGCTGACTATATCAATGTACCTAGCCAAGGTCCATTCAAGTCTGAAAGTTATAAGTATTAAATACCGCCTACTTGACAAAAATAAAAAAAAACACTTAAACTTTAGCAACTTTTATTTAATTATCAGAGAGTTTCAATGAAAAAAATTATATTTTTACTTCATTTGAGTTTGTCCAGTTTTGTTTATTCAGGGTTTTTGGAAGGTATGAATGACTATAAAAATTCAGACTACAGATCTGCATTTTTAGAGTGGCTACCCTTGGCTAACGCAGAAGATGGTATTGCCCAATATAATATTGCAAGGCTGTACAAACTTGGAAAAGGTGTCAGGAGAGACGATGAAGTATCGTTCGAGTGGTTTAAAAATCATTTGAGAACGGTGTAAGTCTCGCAAAAAAAGAAATGATATTACTGCAGCCAACATTTTTTACAGATTTAGAAGTTGAAAGATTGGCCAAACTAAAAACTGAAAGATTGGCTAGATTAGAGGCTGAAAGGCTAGCAAAGCCAAAAAAATCAAACTCTAAATTAACAAACATACAAATTTGGGCGTTAAAACGCTTTGAAGAAACAGGTAGTTTGGCACCATCTTGCCTTGGTAGCACCTCAATTAAAAAAGATTGTCAAATTATTTTTGATTGGTACGAGCCAGCTGCAAAAAAAAAGGCTATGTTTACGCCCAATATCTATTAGGTATTATTTACGCACAAGGAAAGGCTAATGCAAATAATATTGATCGTGCAAAATATTGGCTTAATAAGGTAATAAAATCAAACGATTCAGAATTTAGTAAAAAATCTATTCAAGGTTTAAAACTATTGAGGCAGTAGTTTACGGTAAAATATTCTATTATTTTCTAGCGACTTAACCATGTTAAACTTGGATGCAACTGTTTCATTCCAAAATTTAATCTTAAAACTACAATCTTTTTGGGCATCTAAAGGCTGTACTTTATTACAGCCCTTTGATATGGAGATGGGTGCAGGGACTTTTCACCCAGCGACTTTTTTGCGGGCAATTGGACCTGAGCCCTGGAAGGCGGCATATGTCCAACCATCTCGTCGTCCGACAGATGGGCGTTATGGCGAGAACCCGAACCGCCTACAACATTATTATCAGTTTCAGGTGATTCTAAAGCCATCGCCGAAAGATATTCAAGATTTATATTTAGAATCTTTAGCAGAAATTGGTATTGATTTAAAAAAACACGATGTACGCTTTGTGGAGGATAACTGGGAATCACCGACTTTGGGCGCTTGGGGTTTAGGTTGGGAAGTTTGGTTAAATGGAATGGAAGTATCACAATTTACCTACTTCCAACAGGTTGGTGGATTGCCGTGCAAACCTGTAGCAGGCGAACTGACTTATGGATTGGAACGCCTGGCAATGTATTTACAGGGCGTGGATTCGGTGTACGATTTGGTGTGGGTTGATGGCGTTAGTTATGGCGATGTTTTCCATCAAAACGAAGTGGAGCAGTCTAAATATAATTTTGAAATTGCTGATACCGATATATTATTTAGGCAATTTGACGAAGCCGAAGCAATGAATCAGAGGCTGATTAAAGAAGCCCTACCCTACCCTGCGTACGAACAAGTGATGAAGGCATCGCACTTATTTAATCTACTCGATGCTCGTCACGCTATCAGTGTTACTGACAGGGCTCGCTTTATCCGTCGTGTGCGTGCAATGAGTCAAAAAGTGGCAAAAACTTATTACGATTCGCGTGAAGCATTAGGCTTTCCGATGATTAAAAAATAAGCGTCAATGCAAATATTCTCAATACTTTATCAAAAGGCGTTAGATTGGGCGCAGAGTAAATACGCAATCTATTGGCTTGCTTTAATCAGTTTTGTAGAATCTTTCATCTTGCCTTATCCGCCACCCGATGTTTTGCTTGCACCGATGGCACTTAAAAAACCGAATAAAGCCTATCAATTTGCACTGATTTGCACGGTTTTTTCAGTTTTAGGGGGTATGGTTGGTTACTATATTGGTGCGATTTTATTGGATGTTGTCACCCCTTTACTTGCCAAACTTAACTATTTAGACAAAATAGATGCCATTGAATTATGGTTTGAAGAATACGGTATTTGGATTGTTGCCATCGCAGGATTTTCACCAATGCCTTATAAGATATTTACGGTTGGCGCAGGTATTGCCAATATGGCGTTTTTGCCCTTTGTGCTAATATCATTATTCGCCAGAGGCGTGCGATTTTTCTTAGTTGCTTTTTTGGTTAGAAAATTGGGTGATATCTGTGATATTTGGTTAAAAAAATATATTGACCGCTTGGGCTATGCATTAATTATTGTTATTGGAGCAGGAATTTGGTATGTTAAAACACATTAAATTTTTTACCGTTATTTTTATCTCTGCGACACTCATTGGCTGCTTTTCTGATGGACAGAGAAAACGCGTCATTATTATTGATAAATCAACCAGTGTGGAAAATATCAGCCCTAATCGTCTGCCTAACCTCGTTCAGCCTAAAAAGACTGTTACAAAAACTCATAAAAAAATCAACAAAAAACCTTTAACAAATAAAACAATTATCAAAAGAAAGAAAGAGTTACTCCCCGTTACTGGCAAAGTTATCAAATCTTTTTCTAAAAAAAATCAAGGTATTACCATTGCCACTCAGCCAGGGCAAGCCGTTCACGCCATTCGTAAAGGTATCGTGGTTTACAGTGGTAAAATAAAAAGACACGGAAAAATGATTATCATAAAACACGCACTCGGATTTTATAGCACCTACACCCAAAACCAAACCTTAAAAGTGCAAAGTGGTGACAAAGTCACAAAAGGTCAAATCATCGCCCTCACTGGAAAAAATAATTTTTACTTTGAAATGAAAAAATTTGAAACCCCAATTGACCCTCTTAAATATTTAAAATAACGGATAATAAAATTCTATGAATGATTTCTTACAAAATATAACCCTTCATCAATCCGCAGGTGCTTTGCTCGTAGTAGCATTAGTGATGCGTGTGGTTTTGAGTATGGTTTTAACAGGATTGGTCAAGCAAGCGCAGAAGACTAAAAATCAATTAGATAACCATTTGATTGAGGCAGTGGCATTGCCATTGAAAACAATGATTTGGTTTGGACTGGTATTCTTCTTAATTGATTTATTTAAAGGTGAGTTGGAATTTTTTCTGAGTCTAATTGCTTACATTAATATCGTGCCGATTTTTATTGTGGCTTGGGCAATGATTCGTATGGTATCTGGGATTGAGGCGTATTTGATTAAGAGAAAATCTAAGGTAAACAGCGATTCAATTCGATTGATTTCGCGATTGACTAAAATTTTAATTGGAATTGGGATTGCGTTAGGCTTAGCGCAGCATCTTGGATTTTCGGTATCGGGTCTACTAACTTTTGGCGGTGTGGGTGGTATTGTGATAGGTTTTGCAGCCAAAGATATGCTCTCAAATATCTTTGGCGGGTTAATGTTACAGATGGATAGACCATTTTCAACAGGGGATTGGATTCGCTCTGATCAGTTTGAAGGAACCGTTGAGAAGATTGGGTGGCGAATGACGCGTATTCGTACTTTTAGTAAAAATCCGATTTATATTCCGAATTCTATTTTTTCCTCCATTCCGATTGAGACACCATCACGGATGACCAATCGTCGAATTAAAGAGACCATTGGTATTCGTTATGACGATATTGCGCAAATGCCTATCATTGTTGCAGAAATAGAATCCATGCTAACAGCGCACAAAGAAATCGATCAAACCCAGCCATTACGCGTGTATTTTAATTATTTTAATGCATCATCACTTGATATTAATGTTTACGCCTTTAGTAAAACCACAGAAAAAGATAAATATCAACAGCTTAAACAACAGATATTATTAGAGATTGCAAATATTATTGCCAGACATAAAGCAGAAATTGCCTACCCTACTCAAACAATCAACATTCATAAGTAGAGAATGAACAAACTTTTTATTAAAACTTTTGGTTGTCAAATGAATGAATACGACTCTGATAAGATGTCGGATGTATTAAAGCACTCTCATAATTTAACATTGACGAATGATGAAAAAAAGGCGGATGTGTTACTAATAAATACTTGTTCTATTCGTGAAAAGGCTCAAGAAAAATTGTTCCACCAGCTCGGTCGCTGGCGTAAATATAAAGATAAAAATCCAAATTTAGTGATTGGCGTTGGCGGTTGCGTAGCATCCCAAGAAGGGGATTTGATTCTCAAACGCGCACCGTTCGTAGATATAATTTTTGGCCCGCAAACGCTACACCGATTACCAACGATGCTAAATAATGCGCTGAGTGATAAAGAAGTAAGCATTGATATTTCCTTTCCTGAAATTGAGAAATTTGACCATTTACCTAAAGCAAAGACGAACGGGGTAACGGCATTTGTATCAATTATGGAAGGTTGTTCAAAATATTGTACTTTCTGCGTTGTACCTTATACAAGGGGAGAGGAGGTGTCGCGCCCGTTTAATGATGTCATTAAAGAAGTACAGGTTTTGGCAAATCAGGGGGTGCGAGAGGTGAATTTGTTGGGGCAGAATGTCAATGCTTATCAAGGCAAGATGGACGATGGAGAGGGAGCAGATTTAGCACTGTTGATTAATATCGTTGCACAAATTGATGGTATTGATAGGATTCGCTACACCACTTCTCACCCTGTTGAATTCAGTGATAGTCTCATTCAAGCCTACGCCGATGTACCTGAGTTGGTGTCGCATTTACACCTACCAATTCAAAGTGGCTCAGATAAAATTTTATCGTTGATGAAACGCGGACATACAGCACTTGAGTATAAATCTAAGATTAGAAAGTTGCGTAAAATTCGCCCTGATATTTCAATTTCATCGGACTTTATTATTGGCTTTCCTGGGGAAAGTGACCAGGACTTTACAGATACAATGAAGCTCGTTGATGCTATTGTCTTTGATAAATCGTTCAGTTTTATTTACTCGGCCCGCCCAGGAACGCCAGCGTCAAGTTATGCTGACGATGTAGATATGACAGTAAAAAAACAGCGCCTAGCGATTATGCAAAAAACCATTGACGCATCTACCGAAGTCATCTCAAAATCAATGATTGGCAGCGTGCAAAAAGTCTTGGTGGAAAATAAAGCAAAGAAAGACGATAATATGTTTGGACGCACTGAAAATATGCGTAATACGCATTTTAAAGGATCCGAGTCTTTAGTTGGTCAAATCATTGATGTGAAAATTACAGGCGCAAGAGGGAATTCTTTAATGGGTGAGTTAGTATTACCCTAACCCAACAATAGAAAATACAAATCTGACGCCAACCCTTACTATCTTTGAATTAGGGTGTTAATTAATTGCTTCTTAAATGGCAAGGATATCTCCCAAGTTTCACTGCCTCTTTTGACAATCAGATGTGCAATCCAACTTTGCTTTGAAAGTGTGCATATTGCTAAAAAACCACTGCCAGAAAAACTATTTTTGCCATTTTTATACAAACGATACTGCGGGGTACTGGTATCAATTTCAATAGCCTCAAAAAAGACACTCACTTCATCAAGTTTATCCCCTTTTGCATCAACAGAAATCGTTAGTCTTTCACTGGCTGGTATGCCTTTAGGCGAAATATTAACTTGAAGCGTGTTAGATTGGTCAAGCGTAACTTGACAAGAGGTCTTCTCTATATGGCAATCGTTCACTTGAATATAATAATCAACATTGTTCCTATCTCTGATGATTAAATAACCCGATAAGACAACCGTAAACACCATAGCTAGTGCAATAATAATAACGGACTTATGTTTCAAAAATTCACCATGCGTTCAATGTCCTTCGCCATATCACTAGGTTTATGTGGGGATGGAAATCCTGCAAAAATTTGACCTTTTGGATTAATCAAATAAATCCAAGCCGTGTGATTAATGGTATAACCCTCTTTAATTGCTCGTTCAGGTAATTTTCCATTTGCTTTCAAGATAATTTGTTTACCATTTTCAGCATAAATAACCCGTTCGTAATAAGTACCGAAAGGCTTAATAAGTCTATCAATTTGCACCTGTTCACCAGAAACACCGATAAAATCTTTGTCAAAATTTGTGATATATTTTTTCAATACTTTAGGCGTATCTCTTAAAGGGTCAAATGTGATTGCAACCACATTTGGCATATCAATTTTTTTATCTTTAACAATAATCTGTTTCAACCTAGACATATCAAAAAGTTCTGTCGGACAAACATCAGGGCAGTTGGTGTAAATAAACAACAATAAACTCCATTGACCTTCTAAACGACTATTGTCAAACTTGTTATTATTATGGTCAACTAAAGAAAATAATGGCAAAGGTTTATCAAGATTGTGAAGAATATAAGAGCCCTTAAGTTGCTTCGCCAAAGATTTGTAATCTTTATTCGACATTGTAAAATAAAAAGAGAGCGCTAATAACCCAATCAGAGTAGATATTAAAATTGATTTTTTAATGCTCATGATTGTTCATATGCATTTTTTTACCACTCTTAACCTGTGCATTGACAGTTTGCACCGTACCATTGTCAAATTCTAACTTAATCGCTACCGTGCTACCTATGTCTGGCACTTTCTCAGGTTTTATCAACATAATATGCCAACTACCTGGTTTTAGGATTAACCTCTCCCTAGCTGGAATAGGTGCAAATAATTGCCTAACCATTTTCATTAGCCCATTATCATTGACAGTCCTATGAATCTCAACACGCCGATACCCCTGTGCATAAGCAGAAAGTAACTTAATGTCTTTATCAGTTTGATTATCAATTTGCATAAATACCCCTAAAACAGATGCATTAACTGGCGCTGAACGAATCCATGGGTCATAAACAATGATGTCTGCATTCGCCTGAGCAATAAACAACAAAGAAAATAACGCACTTAATATCTTTTTATTCATCATTCCATTCCCGTTATATTGGTAAAATTTTACAAAATATATTTTAAACCATAAACAAGGTACAAATAAGGCTCTTTTCTTTGTCGCTCGCATGGAATTACTTGAATATTTTTACGCCAACATCACCAGAAAAACAAAACACAATAAATAATGAATGTATATTTTTGTTATATCCCCAATCCAAAGATAGAAAGTGCTGTGGTGGTAAAGGTTGGCGTCAGATTTGCATTTTCTATTTTTGAATTAGGGTATATTTTTCTTAAAGTTTTCCGCTTGCTCAAAGATATCCTTGTAAACTTCATCTCGTGTTACAGGTGGATAATCGTGTTTATCCAGTAATAAGATTAATTCGGCTTTTAAGGTTGATTTAATATCTTCCCGCTTATTCCAATCAAGAAATTTAGCTTGAGCGTCAACTAAATTTTTAACGGCTTTTGCCAAGTCAATGAGTTTTTCCTCTGGGTAACTAAAGTCATATTTAATGCACAACTCTTTTAGAATGTCATAAAAAGCTTTTTCTTCAAAATCAATTCCCAACTCAAGCCCTGCAGTAAATTCTTTTTGCACTTCCCAAATTAAATTGCTTAAATGTTCCGCCATTTCTTCGTAAACTTCACTACGCAAAACATCATCTTCTTTTCTTTCATTATATTTTTCAACTAAAGATTGCATTTTTTTTGAAAAATCAATTCCTTTTACTTTATTGACTTTCTTTATTTCTCCAATGGCTTTTGCTAAAAGTTGTTGAAGTAATTTTATTTTAGTATTTGGCAATTTTATCTTGTCTATTTTAGCCAAGTAGAGACCTTTGCTGATAGTGCCTATGCCAATAAAAATAATAATGAAAAATTGGGTAAAGAAAACAATAAAATATTGCACCGTGCCTACAGAAACAAGCCTTTAACCAAAGAGCAGAAACAAGAGAATAAACAACGCTCATCTATTCGCTATATTGTTGAGCGAACCTTTGGCTTGCTAAAGCTTCATCACGGTTTAGGCAAGGCAAGATACCTTGGGTTAGAACGAAACAAGACTAGAGCGCAACTGATTGCCATAAGTCATAATCTTAAAACTGGGATGAATATTTTTAAGCGAATGCGCAACCTGAGGGATTGTTGTATCCAATGAACGGAGAAAGCGTAAAAATAGAGAGATAAAGCGATAAAATCTAGATAAATCAAAGATTTTTATGAGAAAAATACAGTAGATTCTAGAAAATATTTTTGAAAAACAGACAAACTGAAATTAAGGTGAAAAATTATGAATTACGCAAAGGTCTCTTTTTAGTATTAACTATTGCCAACGGTGAGTTTTGAGGCGGCTTTGGCTATTTCTTCAGTGTGATGCGTGAGGACAAAAAATCGCTGTGAAACCACTGGACTAAGATTTTTTGAAAATACTATGATAGCAAGGCTTAACGCCATATTCACACTTTCTATCTTTGGACTAGGGCAATGTCTTTATCAGTTTCGAGTCCATGGGTCATAAACAATGATATCTGCGTTCGCTTGAGCGATAAACAACAAAGAAAATAACGCACTTAATATCTTTTTATTCATCATTTCATTCCCATTATATTGGTAAAATTTTACAAAATATATTTTAAACCATAAACAAGACACAAATAATCTCAATGAATTTAACACTTGAATTAAGTAATGCGGAGGAACTTGCCAGCGTTTGTGGCTCATTTGACCGTCACTTAGAAACGATTAGCAAAAGTTTGGATGTTGTCATTAATAATAAAGGCGAAGATTTTACGCTTCAAGGTGACAACAAACATGTAGCCGCCAGAGTGTTACAAGATTTAGTAGCATTAAGTAAAAACCAAATGATTGAAATTCACGATGTGGAAATGACCATTAAAGTTTACTCGCATTCGGATTTACCTGACAAAGTGGTGAATATCAAAACCAAACGCAAATTTATCCACATTCGCAGTCAAAATCAACAGCAATATGTTTTAGACATCAAGAAAAAAGATTGTACTTTTGGCATTGGTCCAGCAGGCACGGGCAAGACTTATCTTGCGGTAGCGCGTGCGGTAGAAGCTTTAGAAAGCTCTGAAGTGCGTCGTATTATATTGGTGCGTCCTGCAGTAGAAGCGGGGGAAAAATTGGGCTTTTTGCCAGGGGATATGACGGAAAAAGTGGACCCTTATTTACGCCCGATTTATGATGCCTTGTATGAGATGCTGGGCTTCGATAAAGTCGAAAAATTACTAGAAAAAAATGTCATTGAAGTTGCGCCGCTTGCCTTTATGCGCGGTCGAACCCTAAATGAGGCTTTTATCATTTTGGACGAAGCGCAAAATACCACAGTAGCGCAAATGAAAATGTTTTTAACGCGTTTGGGTTTTGGCTCAAAAATGGTCATTACCGGTGATGTAACCCAAATTGATTTAGCAAATCCAAAACAATCTGGATTGATTCACGCTGCCAAGGTTTTAAAAGATGAAAAAAAGATTTCTTTTTGTTATTTTGAAGCAAAAGATGTGGTGCGTCACAATCTTGTACAGCGCATCGTTAACGCCTACGACAAAGAAAAATGAAAGTTATCGTCGGACTTTCAGGTGGCGTTGATTCTTCTGTCGCTGCATTAAGGTTGATAGAGCAAGGTTTTGAAGTGGAAGCTTTGTTTATGAAAAACTGGGAAGAGGATGACAGTGGTGAACATTGCACGGCGAAACAAGATTTGTCAGATGCACAGAAAGTGGCAGACAAACTCAATATCAAACTGCATACGGTTAATTTTTCGGCAGATTATTGGGAGGATGTGTTTGAACATTTTCTCAAAGAGCATAAAAAAGGCCGCACCCCAAATCCCGATGTCTTATGCAATAAAAGCATTAAGTTTAAAGCATTTTTAGACTATGCATTAAATCTAGGGGCAGATAAAATTGCCATGGGTCATTATGCGAGAATTAAAGAAATCAATGGTGCTTTTCAACTAAAAACAGGGTTGGATAATGACAAAGACCAAAGTTATTTCTTGCATTTATTAAATCAGCACCAACTGTCTAAAAGTCTATTCCCACTTGGAGAAATTAATAAAAAAGAAGTGCGGAAGATTGCCACAGATAATGGTTTTGTGACTGCGAATAAAAAGGATTCAACGGGTATTTGTTTCATTGGTGAGCGCAATTTTTCAGAATTTTTAGCCACTTATTTGCCCAAACAACAAGGTAATATTGTTGATGAAAATGGGCAATTTATCAAGCACCATCAGGGTTTGGCTTTTTATACCATCGGACAACGCAAAGGCTTGGAAATTGGCGGGGGATTTGGTGATTCAGGTGCAGCTTGGTTTGTGGCGGATAAGCACATTGAAAACAATGAATTATTAGTGGTGCAAGGCGACCACCCCCTACTCTACCACGCATCATTAAATGCATCTAACCCACATTGGATTGACAACGAACCAAATTTTCCTTTAAAATGTACAGCAAAAATACGCTATCGACAAGCCTCTCAGGACTGTACAATTCATCTTGAAAATGGCGAGATTAAAGTCAATTTTGACCAATTACAGCGCGCAATTACACCAGGGCAATCCATTGTTTTTTATAGCGAGGATGTGTGTTTAGGTGGTGCAATTATAGAAGACAGACAATGAATAAAGACGAACAAAGAACACTGGCACTTGCCTCTGTATTACAAACTGCAACTTTGGTGGACCAACTTGCCTCCACAGGCACTTGTGACAGTGAGAACAGCAATGCCAGTTTAAAAAGTATTATTACCAATAGTACCGATATTGAGCAGATATTTACCTCGCCGAAGGAATTAGCAACGGGTTTGAAATCACTCAAAATTGCGTTTGGTGAGAAAACCAAAGGCATTCAAAATGTGGTTTTTTATTCTTTGGCATTAATCAACCTGGAAAAGAAATTAATGAAAAATCAAAAATTTTTGTCAAAAATATCGGGTGAAATTGAACACCTTAAAAAACAAGAATTCTTTGAAATTTCTCACGCAAATTCATTAGCACGACTTGCAGAATTATATAAAACCACTTTAGGTGAGTTAAATCCAACGATTATGGTGAACGGTGAAGAGATGTATTTGTCTAATCAACGCACTGCCAATCACATCAGGGCGCTACTACTAGCAGGCATTCGTGCGGTTTCCTTGTGGAAATCTCAGGGCGGTCGCACTTGGCAATTATTGCTAAATAAGAAAAAGACACTTAAATTAGTAAATACTATGGACTTTTAATCTATATCACTCTATAATTACGCCTTTCTATTATTTTACATTTTTTCTAAATATGGCTAATTCAGCAGGTTCAAAAAAACGCGCAAGACAAGCGGTTAAACGCAACAAACACAATTCTCGAATCCGTGCAAGAGTTCGTACCTTCATCAAAAAAGTTGCTTATGCATTAGACGCAGGCAACAAAGAAGAGGCACAGGGTGGTTTTGCTAAAATGCAAAAAGAGATTGACCAGGCAGTTAGCAAAGGTTTAATAAATAAGAGTCAGGCAGCTAGGAAAAAATCTCGTTTAAACGCACAAATTAAAGCACTGTAAATTATCAACGATGCTTATATAATAAGACCCTCATACGAGGGTTTTTTTATATATGAATCAAGTTAACAAAGAAGACAGTCAACTGTTTAGAGAACATATAGATACCATTGCACCTATAGATAAAGACGCTGGTGCACATCAATCTACGCATACCGAAAAAAAACCACCTTTTTTCTCATTCAGTCATGTGATAGATGGCACGATTGGCGGCGAAGAAGTGGTTTCTTATGCCAAAAGTGGCATTTCAGAAAAACAAATATTGGCAATGAAACGCGGGCAGATTGATAATGTCTCAGAAATAGATTTGCACGGCTATACAGTGGAGCAAGCTTGCGAAGCCTTGCCAAACTTTATTTATCAGCATCAATTTGAGCGTTTCGTGCGTATCATTCACGGCAAGGGTTATCGATCTAAAAATGGAATGAGCATTTTAAAAACCCAAGTGGTGAATTTCCTTAAACAACATCCACAAGTATTAGCATTTCACTCTTGCCCACAAAATAACGGTGGAACGGGCGCAACTTTTGCCCTACTTAAACAATAATGAGATCACTACATTAACCCATCACAACTTATGAAACATATAAAACAACACCTTTTTCACCCAAAAACTCGTCAAATAACTGGCTATTCTCCTCATTTTTGGATAAAAAATGTGCTATTTTCCATATTCCCTAAGTCGCACTGGGTCAATGCAGTGGTCTCATAATATGCAAGTGAATCACGCAACAGACTATGGTTTTAGTGCAGATGAAATTTATTCAGTTTCAGATTTTTTGGCGTTAACCAAGTCTACCATTGAAAACAACATACCGACTTGCTGGCTAAAGGGTGAGATTTCTAATTTCTCTCGCCCTGCTTCAGGGCATTGGTATTTTTCCCTTAAAGATGAGCGTGGGCAAGTGCGATGTGCGATGTTTCGCATGAATCAACGCGCAATGAAATTTGTGCCAGAAAATGGAATGGAAGTATTAATTCAGGCAATACCGACATTATACGAACAACGCGGTGATTTCCAATTGATTGCCCGCCAAATTGAGCCGATGGGCGCAGGTAACTTACAGGCAGCCTTTGAGCAACTTAAAGCCAAATTGCAAAAAGAAGGCTTGTTTGATATTCAGCATAAAAAACCCCTGCCAAAGGAAATCAAAGCCATTGGTGTTATTTCTTCATCAAATGGTGCAGTTATCCGGGACATTATTAAGGTGTTAAACAAACGCTACCCTTTTGCCGAAGTTTTGTTGTTTGATTGCGTAGTACAAGGTGAGGGTTCAGCAGAAAAATTATCACAAGCAATTTACGCTGCAGATAAATCAAACCATTGTGATATTTTAATTTTAGCGCGAGGCGGAGGCTCATTAGAAGACTTATGGGCATTTAATGAAGAAGTATTGGCAAGGGCTGTATTTGCAAGCAACACGCCAATCATTAGTGCCATTGGACACGAAACAGACACCACAATTTCTGATTTTGTTGCAGATATGCGAGCACCAACACCTAGTGCAGCGGCAATGATGGCGACACCCGATAGATTGGAACTGTTAGCCAAATTAGACAAATTGCATTCGCATTTATTGCGATGCACACAGAAAAATTTAAATGACTGCCAACAACACCTTGAAAAATTAGGGTTAAACACGGTGGGCTTTGGTCGACAATTAAATATGTTTTCACAGAGACTGGATGAATTAAATAAGCGCTTAAATTCGCATTTTAAAGCTACCTTTACCTTAAAACAAAGTCAGTTAAATACCTTATCAGAACAGCTTAAGCAATATTCACCTATGGTAAGCATTCGTCACAAAAAAGAACTCAACCAACGGGCAAAAGCACAATTAAATAACACCATGCAACGACAAATTGCACAACAGCGATTGAATGTTACAGCCCTTAATCAACAACTTAAAAAATCGATGGATAGCTTGATTGAACAACAAAAATACCAACTGGGTAAACACAGTGTTGGGCTAAACCATCTCTCGCCATTAAAAATTCTAACTCGTGGCTATAGTATTTCTATGTCGGGCGACAATCAACTACTACAATCGACGACTAAGGTTAAAATAGGCGATACGATTATCACAAAATTAACCGATGGCAAGCTTTACTCTAAGGTGGATAAAATTGAACAAGATTAGTCTTTTATTGCTCTTACTTTCCAATGTGGTATTGGCAAGTATTCCCATTAAACACACGCCTTACCCTGGCGGCATTGCGGTGTTTGATTTTGAGAGTAATCACAGCAATCCAAAGGCGTTTTATCACACCGTTCCACTTTATACCCAACATATTAAAGGTAACCATTGGCAGGCGTTATTAGGCATTCCGTCAATGGAAAAAGCAGGCAAAAAATCAATCACCATTCGGGATTTCTCCACGCGCACTTTAAGTGTCGATATTAAAATCAAGCAAGCCAACAAGCGCCCTGCCAAACAAAAAATTACATTAAAAGGTAAAAAGAAAAAATTCGTTAATCCTAACGCTAAGCACATGAATCGTATTATTAAAGAACGCGCAATTTTAGGCAAAGCTCGGATTTTCCATTCGGATAAAATTTTATCCAACGGCTTATTTTTACGCCCAGTTCCCGGCATCACTACCAGTCCTTTTGGCATCAAACGCATTTACAACGGACAACCTCGCAACCCACATACTGGAGTAGATTACGCAGGTGATACAGGCACACCTATCAAGGCCCCTGCAAATGGAAAAGTAATTTTAGCGGGCAAATATTTCTTTAATGGTAATGCGATTTTCTTGGACCACGGACAAGGGTTAATCAGCGTTTATATCCATATGAATAAACGCATTGCCAAACAGGGTCAAATGGTTAAAAAGGGTGATATTATTGGCACGATTGGGCAAACAGGTCGGGCAACGGGTCCGCATTTACATTGGGGGGTGTACCTCAATCGCACTGTGGTTAATCCAAATTTATTAATGGGAAAGTAATATATGAAATCAAATGTTTCTTTATTGCGTCGATTAGGTGCAGCAACCTATGATGTATTTTTAGCCTTTTCACTGGCATTTTTTATTGTTGGCATTATCCTGATTGCTTTTTTTGAAAAACAAGCGCAAACAGGATCTTGGATGTTTTTTGTCACTTTAGCCACCACTTATTTTTATTTCGCCTGGTCGTGGGCAATCGGTGGGCAAACCTTAGGTATGAAAGCTTGGAAATTCCACATTGTGCAATATAATGGTGACCCTATCACCCACAAACAAGCCTTTGTCCGTTTTTTCTTGTCAATCCTGTCCTTTTCTGCCGCTGGATTAGGCTTTATTTACCAATTATTTGATAGGGACAACCTTAGCCTACATGATAAATTTTCAAAAACGCAATTATTGCAAAACCAATGAGTTATTTACTTAAAAATTTCTCTCACTATTTTGTAACTTTTGCATTAATAATTGTATTGATAACACTCATTCGTCAAAACCTATTTATCAATAATTTTCCATTTTCATTGTATGAAAGACAAGCGATTATTGACAAAAATATACAGCATAACAACAGAATAAAGCAACAGAATAAAGCAATTACGCTTAAATTACAAGCGCTTTATGCGACCGATGGAGAAATTTTAGAGTCTCAATCGCGATATCGTTTTGGCTTCATTAAAAAAAACGAGCGTTATTACCGAGTGAACGAGTAATGATGAATACAATAGACCAATATTTTCTCATTGTCCCTGCGAGTGGCATCGGCACGCGTATGAATGCCGACCTGCCAAAGCAATACCTAACATTGAACAACGGCTTAACCGTACTTGACCAAACCCTCAAAACCTTATTGGCTATTGAGAATATTAAAGCCTGTGTGGTTGCAATCTCTAAGGATGATACCAAATTTAAAAACTCGCTATTTGCCAACCACGACAAACTGCTCACGACTGCTGTCGGTGGTAAAGAGCGTTTTCATTCTGTGATGTCAGCACTCAACGCCCTACGCCCTTTTGCCAAAGACGATGATTGGGTATTGGTACACGATGCAGCCAGACCATGTGTTAAAGCCAGTGAAGTGAGTAATCTAATGGCAACATTAAAAAATAATTCGGTTGGTGGCTTGTTAGCTGTACGAGTGGTAGATACTATTAAAAAATCAGAGAATAATATCGTTGAAAAAACCATCGATAGATTGAACCTTTGGCAAGCACAAACACCCCAAATGTATCGTTTTGGTGTATTATTCAAGGCATTGACCAATGTAATAGAAAATGCGTTGAACATCACTGATGAAGCCAGTAGTATTGAACATTTAGGCTTGAAATCAGTACTAGTGCCAGCAAGTAAAAGCAACTTAAAAATAACCACAGCGGAAGATTTAGATTTGGCAAACTTCTATTTAAAAGAGACCTTTACATAAATATGATAAAAACAGGCATTGGACAAGACTCTCACGCATTTATTAACGGCAAGCCCCTGGTTTTAGGTGGCGTGACTTTTGACCACCCTCAAGGCTTAAAAGGTAACAGTGATGCCGATGTGATTTTGCATTCTCTGACCAATGCTATTTCCTCCATAACGGGAAAAAATATCCTTGGCGCCGAAGCTGATAAGCTTTGCAAACAAGGTGTGACTGACAGTGCAGAATATTTAAAACTCGCCTTGGTGGATTTGGGTGATTGGCACATTGATCATATTGCCATCACTATGGAATGCTTAGTGCCGAAGATTTTTCCAAACATAGATGCAATCAAATCCAATATTGCCAATTTAACCAACATTAAAATCACAGATGTTGGGCTTACTGCCACCACAGGTGAAGGCTTAACCGCTTTCGGCAGAGGCGAGGGTATTCAAGTATTTACTATTATCACGGTTTCTAATGAATAATTTACGCCCTGCATTCACCTCCAGAATTAAAAAAATTCACTTTATTGGTATCGGTGGGTCGGGAATGAGTGGCATTGCCGAAGTTCTGCACAACCTCGATTATCAAATTTCAGGCTCTGATTTAATTCAAAGTCCAATTACCCAGCGCCTGCAAGCGTTGGGCTGTAAAATTTTTCACCAACATCATCAGGACAATGTCCAAAATGTTGATGCGGTTGTCATTTCTAGTGCAATTAATAGTGAAAATCCAGAATTAATTAAGGCGCGAAAAAATAACATTGCCGTTATGCCAAGGGCAGAAATGTTAGCGGAAATTATGCGCTTTCGTTTCGGCATTGCTGTTGCAGGTACACATGGAAAAACCACAACGACTAGTTTGATTACGCATATTTTGAACACAGCAAAATTAGACCCGACTTATATTATTGGCGGTATTTTAAATTCAAGTGGTATCAATGCAAAACTCGGAGAAAGTGATTATTTAGTCGCTGAAGCCGATGAGTCTGATGCGTCTTTTTTATTATTGCAACCAATGTTGAGCGTCATTACCAATATTGATCAAGACCATATGAGTACCTATGACAATGACTACAATAAACTCAAAGATGCTTTTATTAGTTTTACTTCCAACCTGCCTTTTTACGGCGCATGCGTGGTTTGTGGCGATGATATTGGCGTACAAAGCATACTTGAAAAAATCAGCCGCCCTACCGTCACTTACGGTTTTAGCGACAATGTTGACATTCAAGCCATTGACATCAGTCAAATCGGTCGGAAAATGCATTTTGAAGTCAGATGCCATTGTCACAAAAATATTGAACCTTTCAAAGTAGAGCTGAATGGCATCGGCAAACACAATGTCCTCAACACTTTAGCCGCTATTGGTGTTGCTTGTGAATTGGATATTGATACCCACTTAATCCAAAATGCTTTAAAAAGTTTTTCTGGCGTTGCTCGTCGCCTTGATTTCCACGGCATACTCAATATTGACAACAAAAAAACGCTGTTATTTGATGATTATGGACACCATCCAAACGAGATTAAGGCGGTACTTGAAAGTCTAAGAGATACTTATAAAAATAGACGCTTAATGGTTATTTTCCAACCGCATCGCTACACCAGGACACGCGATTTATTCGATGATTTTTGCCACGCTCTATCTAAAGTTGATGCCCTTATTTTGCTGGATGTTTACGCTGCCAACGAGCAACCGATTGCCAATATTAGCTCCAGTACATTGGCAAACAGCATTCGCCAACGCTCGACAGTCAGCCCTATTGTCGTAAAAGATGTAAATGAAGCCCTTAAAGTACTGCCAAATATCGTACAAGATAACGATGTAATACTGACACTTGGCGCGGGCAATATCCATTCTTTAGTTTCTTTACTGACTAAAAAATGAGATTGCGGAATGAATCAATGCACAAACATTGCTCACTCAGAGCAGGTGGCAAGGTTAAAGATTTCTTTGTACCCGATACAATAAATGAACTGTCTGATTTTCTAAAAAACAATCAACAACCGATTTTAATACTGGGATTAGGCAGTAATTTATTAGTGAGAGATTGTGGCTTTAATGGTACCGCAATCAAACTCACACACCTTAATCAACTCACTTTTAAAGATGGGTTAATCCATGCAGGTGCAGGGGTAACACTGGCAAAACTTTCTCGTTTTTGCGAATCTCAACAGTTAAACGGTGTAGAGTTTCTAAGTGCCATTCCAGGTAGTGTTGGTGGCGCCTTAGCGATGAATGCAGGTGCCTTTGGTGCTGATATTTGGTCTTTTGTTGAGTCTGTTAACACGATCAATCATTCAGGCAAGGTGTTCATGCGTGATAAATCTGAATATGATATTGCTTATAGGTCTGTAATACCACATCAAAAAGACGAGATTTTTATTGGTGCGAATTTAAAAACTTCACAGACCGAAAAGCAAGACAACATCAAAGTCCTATTAAAAAAACGCAATGAATCTCAGCCCATCGGGCTACCCAATTGTGGCTCAGTCTTCAAAAATCCGCCAAATAATCACGCTGCCAAACTCATTGAAGACAGTGGTTTAAAAGGGTTTTGTATCGGTGGTGCTTGTGTTTCTAAGAAACACGCTAATTTCATCATTAATCAGAACAATGCCACAACAAATGACATTGAAAATCTCATTCAACACATTCAACAAACCGTAAAATCTAACTGTGAGATTGACTTAGAAACTGAGGTGGTGATTATATGATTGCGGTACTAATGGGTGGTAACTCCGCTGAACGAGAAGTCTCCTTAAACAGCGGTGAGGCGGTTTATAATGCTTTGAAAAATCAGGGTGTCGATTGTTTTAAATTTGATTGGCACGGCAATAATCTTGACACGCTTTGGGTACAAAATTTTGACAAAGCTTTCATTGTCTTGCATGGTCGTGGTGGTGAAGATGGCTACATTCAGCAGCAGTTAGAACAGCGTAATATTAAATATACAGGTTCAGGTGCGACAACCTCTGAGCAATGCATGAATAAAGCCACCACTAAAAATATTTGGCGGCAACATAACTTACCACTTTCGCCCTCTGTTTTATCAAAAGTGGGGCAGAAAATACCGGATATTGACTTCCCATTACCTTGGGCAGTTAAGCCAATTCTTGAGGGATCAAGTGTCGGTATTAGCAAAGTAAAAACCATTGAAGGGCTCAACAAAGCCTTAGAATTAGCCTGGGAATACGATGAAATTGCCTTGATTGAACAATGGGTTGAGGGTAGCGAATACACAGTATCCATTCTCAAAGGTGAAGCCTTACCTGTTATTCAAATCAAAACCAATCAAGGTTTTTACGATTATGCATCTAAATACCTTGCAAATGACACGCAATATTTATGCCCCTGCGGACTCTCAGATGATAATGAACAATTACTCAAAGAAATTGCCATGCGGGCATTTACCCTCATGGGAGCAGAAACTTGGGGGCGAGTTGATTTTATTTTAGACAAAGAAAACCTACCCTATTTATTAGAAATCAATACCGTACCTGGTATGACTTCTCACTCATTGGTACCGATGGCAGTCAAAGCAAGGGGAATGAGTTTTGATGAATTAGTTATGGAAATTCTTAATGATTAAAAAACAAAATAGGCGCTATAACGCACACAAAAAAACCACGGCACAACGCCTGATGCCGATTGCCAAAATTCTATCCATTCTTATTATCTTGGGATTTACTATTTGGGGCGTGGTAAAAATTAAGGAGATGGATTTTCTACAGACCAAAATTACATGGCAAATTGACAATAACTTATTAGTTGCCCAATCTCACCTTGAAAGTAAGGTACAGCCTTTAATTAAAAACAAGTATTTGTTATTAAATTTGATTGAAATTAAACAAGTGCTAGAAAATGAACCTTGGATTGCCACGGCAAATATTAAGCGTTTATTTTTCAACAGTATTCAAGTCAGTATCAAAACTCATAAAATTGCAATGCGGTGGGAAAACATAAATTGCAAGCAAAAAAGTGTGCCTGGCTGTTTGGGATATATCTCTACTAACGGCACCTTGTTTATGCCTAGGAAAACCGTTAAATCTAATGCTGTATTGGCACACTCCAAAGCAGAGCAAGCCGTCATTACTCAACTATATCAAGATTATCAAAACTACCAAAAATCCTCTGGAGAAATGCGAATTCACGCTTTCTCAAAAACACAGATTGACACGCTTATATTTAAGCCGAATATTAAAGTGATTTTGGGCTATCAACAAAAACAACAGCGATTAGAAAGATTTTTAAAAGCCTATAAAGAACTCAAAAAAACAACTCCTAAAGTCAAACTTAATCGAGCCTCGTTTGATATGCGTTACCCTAAGGGGTTTTCCCTGAAGTTGTAAGTAGTTGGTAACACAAGGCAAGGGTAATCGCACTCCAGTAAAAAACTAACACTCTTGCCACCCATTCTGCGCCCACGCCAAAACCGATAAGTTTCGCTAAAGAAGTTAATAATAGCACCACTAACATCGGCACAATCACTTGCAAAAAAAACAAATTCATATGTGTCGGGAATGACAATCCCCAGCGATATCTAGAAGGTTTCCCAATGGCAATATTAACAAAATTAAGGGTAATTGGCACCATCAGAAAAGAGATGATAAATTGCAATATCAAAAGATTAGTGAGTACCAATGGCACTATCGTTACCATCCCTACTAATAATGTCAAACCAAAAAATCGAGCAATCTTACCAAGGTCAAAAACTGGCGTAATACCAACAGATTGCCTGCCCAAAATAACCAATCGATACATGTCAATAGATAAAGAAATATTGCCATATAAGAACAAAATAAAATAAATACCTGTGTTATCTGGCAAGATAATCTCAGGCAACGGCGTATCAGGTGCTGTCTGCTCTATGGCTAAAAATACCTGCTTAGCGACCATTAACAATTCTGGCAACATCATCAATAACGGTAAAGAAATAACCAAAGGAACAAGAGAAATTTCCAATATTTTCTTCCAATGTGTCATTGCAAAAGCAAAGCCAGCGATAAAAACTTTATTAACAGGTAATTGATTCATGGCACTCCTTATTCAACAATGGATTTGATAATTTTTAATTTTTTTCCTATTTTAAGCGGTTTATTTTTAGCTAAATTATTCCACTGACGCAACTGTGAGATACGCACCTTAAACTTATGTGCAATGGTTGACAGATTGTCACCGCTTTTAACTTTATAACTTAATGTTCTTTTAACATTAACCCCCTTCTTAGTCAAATTTTTCAAAGCCGATGCCTTGGTTTTTGGCACTTGCCAAATCACTAACTTTTTCCCAATTTGTAAGCCTTTGGTTGCATTAGACAAATAATTCCATTTAATAATACTGTCCACAGGTACACCATAACGATTAGAAATCACCCACAAAATTTCCCCTTTGGCGACGATATGGGTAATTTTTTTTCCGTATTTTCGGCTGTTAAATCGCTGTTTTTTGCGTTGCTCTATAGACAGTGAATAATAATCTTTGGCTTTTTTTGGAATTGTAATAATGATTTTTTGTCCAAGTTTAATACGAGTGCCTTTGATATTATTAATACTCTTAATGTAACTCACCGATGAATTAAATCTCTTTGCCAAACTATTTAAACTGTCGCCCGATTTAATTGTATAGCGCTTGTAACGCAACTGTTTTTGCTTTGGATAACTCGCTCGTGCTTTTTTAAAACGCGCTACTTTATCAATTGGCAATAATAACTCATAACGCGTCGTATCTGGCGTTGCCCAACGATTTAAATCAGGATTAAGTGTATAAATCTCATCTAAACTTAACCCCGTCCATTCAGAAATTAAAGATAAATCTAACTGTGAATAAACGAACACCGATTCAAGCTTTGGCATATTTGAGATTGGGGTAATGGTTTGCCCGTATTTCTCTGGGTGCTTAATTAGTTCCGCCACTGCCAATAATCTCGGCACATAGCCTCGCGTTTCCGCAGGCAAAGAAATGTTCCAAAAATCCGCTTTTCTACCTTTGGCTTTATTCTTTTTAACTGCTTTTTGCACTCTACCTGGCCCAGAGTTGTAGCTGGCAATTGCTAGCAACCAATCGCCTTTAAATAAGGTGTGCAAATTTTTCAAATAAGCAACTGCTGCACGCGTTGAGCGAATCACACTGCGTCGTTCATCCATCCAATAATTTTGTTTAAGTCCATACAATCTACCTGTATCTGGAATAAACTGCCACAAACCCGATGCGGTGCCATGTGAATAAGAAAACGGGTAATAAGCAGATTCAACAATTGGCAACAAGGCTAACTCAATCGGCAAGCCTGCTTTTTTCACTTCTTGAATAACAAGATGCAAATACGGTCCAGCGCGCTTAGTCACTCGAGTCAAGTAATCAGGATTTTCCTTAAACCATTTAATATGCCAATATAAATCTCTTTGACTGCGTGCTTTGAGCGTACTCCCACGAGAGATATAACGCCATAAATCCTCCCCCTCTATTTTTGAAGAGATGAGTTTTACGGGTTTTTCAGCGACTGTAAAATTTACAAAATGTTTATCGCTGGTGGTTTCTTGAGTTGAGCAAGCACTCAACAATACAAAAGACAGGAGTAATAGGATTCTTAAGATTTTGACCCCCCTGCACACTGCGGAGAAGCGGGTGCGCCCTGTTTCATCTTCCATTCGCTAGGTGTGTAAGTATGCATAGCCAATGCGTGAATATGCGTTAATTCCTCTTTAAACAATTGATTGATGAAACGATGCCTATCAATCAATTTCAAACCTGTAAATTCATCACTCACCACAATCAATTTAAAATGTGACTGCGTCGCAGGACCTGAATGATTTTTTGATTCGTTCAGCACTTGCAAATGCGCAGGGCTCAATGCCGTAGTCAATTGTTCGGTCAAATGTTGTTGCATGTCCATTGTTATTTTTCCTTAGTATAGGCAAAAACAAAAGCATCAGAAAAGAAATTATCCTTAATCATCCCCTGTGCTACGAAAGTATTTGCCGCAGATTTCACCATTGCTGGTGGACCACAAGCATACACCTCATAGCCCGTCAAATCTTCAAAATCCGCTAACACACTGTCATGCACATAACCCGTTTTTCCCTGCCACGCCTCATCAGCCTCCGACAATACAGGTACAAAATGAATATTATCATGTGTATTTGCCCACTGCTGTGGCAAGTCCATGTACAAATCGCACGCCTCACGCGCACCCCAATAAACATAAATTTGTCGACTTAAATTCGTTGCAATAGCGTGTTCAACAATAGATTTAATCGGTGCAAAACCCGTCCCACCTGCCAGCAAAATTACTGGTTTTTTACTGTCTTCTCTAAAAAAGAAATCGCCCTTTGGACCTTCGAGCTTTAACAAAGATTTTTCTTTCATTTCATTAAATATGAAATGCGTGAATTTACCACCATCAACCAAGCGCACATGCAACTCAATCAAGTTTGAATTCTTTGGCGCATTGGCAATAGAAAAAGCCCTAGGCTCAAAATCAGGATGAATTAAATCAATATATTGCCCTGCAAAATACTGTAGCGACTCTGCCCCTGGTATTTTCAAAAATATTTGTGCCACATCGTGATTTAAATGTGTAATACTTTCAACCTTACAAGGCAAAATTTTTACTTTAATATCTGCCAAACTGTCCAGTTCTTCCACCACCAGCGACACATCTGATTTCGCATGACATTGGCACAACAAAGCCATCCCATCCGCTACTTCCTCAGGCGTGATGCCATTCGGCACATCAGTATCATAACCCACTTCACCCTCAATAATCGTCGCCTTACACTTGCCACAAAAGCCTTTTTGACAGCCGTATGGAAAGTTCAGACCGTGAATTAACGCATCATCCAAAATCGGACCATTACCCTCGGTTCTAAAAACTTTACCCGTCGCTTGATTTTCAATTGTAAACATTATTTACCCTAACTAATTTCGTGTTGATATTATAATGTAGGTTGCGCCCTATTAATCTTACTAATTAAATGTCAATACAACCCAATACTGCGGTCTTTTTAATGGGACCTACTGCCTCAGGAAAAACCGATTTTGCTATTGAATTATCCAAACAATTCCCCGTACGCCTTATCAGTGTTGACTCTGCGCTGATTTACAAGGGTATGGACATTGGTACTGCTAAGCCCAACGCCGAAACCTTACGACAATACCCCCATCAATTAATCAACATTTGTAACCCCGAAGATTCCTACTCTGCCTTTGATTTTGTCCAAGACGCCAAAACACAAATACAAATCGCCTTCAACAACAACGAAACCCCAATCTTAGTCGGTGGCACAGCATTCTACTTCAATGCTCTAGAACATGGTCTATCCGACCTACCCGAATCTACCCCAGAATCCCGAGAGAAATTCACCCAACTACTATGCGAGAAAGGCGCATCCACTTTACATCAAGATTTGGCAACAATCGACCCAACTGCCGCAAAACGCATCCACCCCAATGATGCCCAACGCATCACCCGCGCCCTAGAAGTCTTTGACATCAGTGGCAAAACCCTCACCGAACTCCAAGGCAACAAACAATTAGGACTCACCTACCCCGTCAAAAAAATCATCCTAATGCCGCCCCGCCCCGAACTCCACGCTCGTATTGAACAACGATTCCTCTCAATGATAGACAACGATTTCCTTGCCGAAGTCAAAACCTTAAAACAAAACCCTGCCCTCCATGAAGACCTTCCCTCTATCCGTTGCGTTGGCTACCGCCAAGCGTGGCAATACCTCAACAATGAAATCGACAAAGCAACCATGATAGAAAAATCCATCATTGCCACTAGGCAACTCTGCAAACGCCAAAGCACTTGGCTCCGCAATGAGCCCAATGCCCTAACTCTAGAAATGCCAGATATCACCAAAGCAATAGAATTTATTCATAATGAAAGGCCTTTGCATGATTCATAATTTTTTACCTAAATTATAAAAAAAAGCAACGGCAGTCAGTTATAGACCCCTCCCTCTCTCTGGTCTGATATACTAAATAAATATGTGCAAAGACATTCTGGCTAGTTATAGACCCCTCCCTCTCTCTGGTCTGATATACTTTCGGCAGTCGCCTTAGTCGGTGGTGGCTCGTTATAGACCCCTCCCTCTCTCTGGTCTGATATACTACAAAGCCACACAACTCTTATATATCAAGAGTTGTGTGGCTTTGTAGTATGCGTTTTTCAAAATAATAATAGTTGTTTGCCTGCACTTTTCTCTGTTTTTTTAACTGATCCAAGTAATATTTCCATGCGCGCATATTGCTTTTCGGTAACTTGTAACATTCTAATGTTTCCCTTGGGTGGCAATATAGATTTTAAGTATTTTAAATGTGATTCTACACTATCCAATCCTTTGCAAACCCTTGAATATACAGAAAATTGCAACATAATAAATCCATCTTTTAATAGGTATCGCCTGAAAACGGTATAAACTCTTTTATCCTGTTTTGTTTTAGTTGGTAAGTCAAAAAATACAATTAATCGCATAAAACGATCATTTTTATTGAGCATGTCTTGGTAATAACAACAAATCAATATCTTGATGTTCGCTGGCACTTAACAAACCAAATACCATCATTTGAATAGCGTTCAATAGTGTTGTTTTTTCTTGCTTAAACACAACCTGTTTATTTAAAATATTAACCAAATCAGCGCGCATTTTAAAAGTTAACTTAGTGCCTGTCTTAGATGGATTGAGCAAATACACTTCAAAATCAATAAACGCTCTAAAAGGTTCTATTAAATCATCCACCAAATTAAAGGCATTTAATTCATTTTTATGATGAAAACCAAATGCTGGAACAAAGCCACTAGCACTGATGCTCCTAGCAATCGCAGAACGTACAATACTATAGCCATAGTCTAAGGCAGAGTTTCTAATATCATTAGTATTATTGCGTTTAAAATTCTCAAACAATGTTCTCCAATAAATTGTCGCCGCATATGCCTCCCTATTGGTCTTATCTGCCGATTGCACTTTAGATGCGATTAAACTAAGCTGTTTATTAGGTTGTTTGGTAATTTTTATTAAAGTTTGCTGCTGGTTTAATATCTTTGCTTTAACAATTTTTTGCCACACTCTATTTTTAAAAGATTGCGACCAGTTATTTTGTAAAAATGCATGTTTCGTCATTCTACTATGTTGATAAAAAGGGTGGAATACACCAATAGGCGTGTATTTTTCATCTGAAAAAATAACAACAATATTACTATCTGCACAATGCGACATAAAAACGGCAGTCATTGTTACTTGCGGATTTTCAATAACAATAGCAGATACTTCACTAATGGCAATATTTGCATCTTCATCATCTAAACGCCTAAGCAAAATATTACCATTTTTAATGGATAATTTGCAAGGGTTACTGATTAATAGCGTTTGCCACGACATTTTATTTTGACCCTGTAAACCAGATTGTGTAAACCCTCATATTTTATAATCCCTAAAAAGGAGAAAAAACATGAGTAACGCAACACTAAGAAAAAACCAAAAGAACCAACTGAACAACACAGGCATTAACCAACAAAAACTCCGTGCTTTTGCTGGTGAGCTTGCCAAAGACATCCACACCCAAGATGACTTGGCAGACTTGTCTGCATCATTGGTTAAGATGACCATAGAAGCGGCACTTGGTGCTGAGATGGAACATCACCTTGGCTATCCAAAATATGGACAAAATGGCAATGAATCTAATGCCAGTAATAACGCTCGCAATGGCTACTACTCTAAAATTGTTAAAGGTAATCATGGCGAAGTTGAACTTGCTATTCCAAGGGATCGCAATGCTAACTTTGAGCCTGCTATCATTGAGAAGGGTCAAACCAGATTAGGCGCTTTTGATAATCAAATATTAAGCCTGTATGCCAAAGGCATGAGCACCCGTGATATTGTCACAACCTTTAAAGAGATGTATGACGCTGACATCTCAGCAACGTTGGTGTCCAATGTAACACAAGCGGTTATTACTCAAGCCACAGAGTGGCGTAATCGTCCATTGGATGAGATTTACCCCATTGTTTATTTAGACGGTATTGTCATTAAAGTTAGGCAAGATAAACAAATCATTAAAAAGACCATGTACATTGCCCTAGGCGTTAATCTTGAGGGTAAAAAAGAATGTCTTGGCTTATGGTTGTCCAAAAATGAATCTTCTAAGTTCTGGTTGGGCGTTCTTAACGATATTGCTAATCGTGGCGTAAAAGACATTCTGATCGCCTCAGTCGATGGGTTAACGGGATTCCCCGAAGCTATTAATGCCGTGTTCCCACAGGCTGATGTACAACTGTGTATTGTTCATATGGTTCGCAACTCGCTTAAATATGTGGGCTATAAGGAACATAAGAATGTTGCTAGTGATTTAAAGCAAATCTATCAGTCTATTACTGAAGAAGAAGCTTTATTGGCGTTAGATGAGTTTGAGTATAAATGGGATACGCAGTTCCCAAGTATCGCCAAATCGTGGCGACGAAATTGGGATAATGTTGCTACTCTATTTGCTTATCCTGAGGCAATCAGAAAGGCAATCTATACCACTAATGCCATTGAATCCTTAAACTCAATGATTAGAAAATCTATCAAAAACAGAAAGATTTTTAATCATGATAACTCTGCTTTTAAAGTGGTCTTTTTAGCCATTGAAGCAGCCAGTAAGAAATGGACAATGCCAATACGAAATTGGTCACAAGCAATGAATCAGTTTATAATCCTACATGAGGATAGATTAAAGGATTATGTCTGATTTTTGAAAGAGGTGTTTACACAATCTGGTTTACAGGGTCTTTATTTTTTCTTTGGCTTGCTCTTATACATTTGTTTAATCAGAGGTAGTCGTTTTTCATTTTTCACTTCCGCTATGTCTCCTAATACCGATACTTGATATTTTTTTAAAGATGCCAATCCTGATCCAGTTGCAAGCAAAATATCTTTATACCCTTTTTTATTATCAGATTCTTTTCTTTCAATTTCAGCTTTATAATTCTGCTGAAAGGCAATTTTTCCATCTGATCTGATATATTTAAAATAAGCCAAAAGATGCTTACTATCTTTGGTTTTAGTTTTCTTGGTTTTAAACTCAATCAAATCATCTTTAAACAAAGAAAATAAAAACTGAACGTTTTTATCTATTTCATTACCTTTCAAATCCAGTTCTGGAAAATCATCTTTATAAAAATCGGCTGGATAAAATACTATAAATTGATATTTATTTTTTGCATTTTTAAACACATCAACTCTTTGAATGACCCCATTTTCTGCCATACCATTATTAACTGGGAATTTATACTTTCCACCCGTGTCTTTTGGCTTGATAGTCGCTTTATGCGCTGCTCCTGAAATTTTTCGCCTTGGTGCGAATGAAACAAAAATATCACCGACACTTTCATCAAGTACACTCTTGAAATCAGAAAAAGGCGGGGTGAATTTTATTTTTCTTTCTTTGGCAGTTTGATATTTGAAGTCTTCTCTTTTAGCGGAAATAGTTGACATTCTTTGCACTTCGCCTTGTGTGGCAAATGCCAAAATAATAGCGTCTTCAGCATGATGTAGATTGTTATCTCTATTTTTCTCTTCAATACCCCAGTTATAACGCAATTGATTTGTCAATGCACCACTTCTGACCTTTACCTTTTGTTTAATCGTATCATTTTGACTAAATTGCAAATGATTTTGCACAAAATTTTTAATAAATCTTGAAGCATAAGCCGTATCGTTTAGATTGCGTGCTAAAAAACCACTTTCTGGGTTTTTAATATCATCGCTAAAATCATTGCCTCGTCTTGGTGGTAGTGTCGTATTAAGCAGTTTATGTTTCTTTGCCTGCTTAATGCCAGCAAAGCTACTCACATAATTTTTATATTCTTGCCATTCTTTACTGTCTTTACTGTTTTTATCGCTATTTGTCAAATATTCAAATGGCGTTTGGTTTGCTTTATTTTGATTTTCTGCAGATAAACACAAAGCCTTATTATTCAAACTATTATCAAAAGTTCTGCTCCATGGCAAAATATGATCAATTTCCACATACCCATCTTCCAGTAGTTTGTTTATCTCGATTTCTTTTTTAGAATAGATACATTTTCCATGCTGTTGTTCATACAATCTTAATTTCAACAAGTCTCTACCTGAACCTTCATACTTAAAAATTTCTAAAAACTTTACCCTGATTGCTTCTTTTTCTTGTGCATATTCCTTTTGCCCTGTTTGGATTTCAAACTTTATTTTTTTAGAATTTTTTAACTCCCTTGCCATTTCAATATGCATCGCATCAAAACTACCATGCTTACGAATAACAGCATTTAGCACTTTTCTAAATTGTGAAAAAACACGCTTAACTGTTGGACTGGTAATTTGATAATTCTCTTCTTTATTGAGAGGTCGTAAATATTGTTGTGGATTAGCGGCTTTAAATTGAGAATGGTGTTTATATTCAGAATGAGCAACAGCGTCATGATATTTTAACCCTTGACATAAATAAGGTAATAATTTGTTGATAGCTTTCAAGGACAAACTATTAAACCCCGAAAAAGATATATTTAACAAGCTATTAATCGCTTCATTTACAATAGTTTTATCCATATTAAAGTCATTAAAAACTTGCTTTTTTAAGTCTTGTGTTGCACTTTTATCATCTTTTTGATAACTTAAAATCTCAGCAATTTTATTAAACTTATCTTTGTCAATAAATAACAAATCAAAAACTTCTTTATTTAATTCTTTTTTAATAGAGTGGTAGCCATTTAATTTGCCAAAAACAGTGTTCTCAACCTTAGTGTCATATTTAACGCCGTTAAATTTTTGCGACTCTGAAAGAGATAAAATACTGCGAATACTGCTATATTTATAACACTTAAACTTTTCTTTCTTATCATCTAAAACTTGTTTTTCTAATAAGACTTTTTGCTCAGGCGTAAGCCAATCCTCTAGTTTATAAAAATCTTCTATTTTGGCTTTAATGTTCGTTTTATATTCAAAATTTTGATGATAATCTAGTTGTTTAAATTTAAAGGCATCGGTTATTTTTAGTTGTTTTCTTAGGGTTGTGTATTTAACTTCTTTTATACTATAAAAAATATCAAGCAATTTATCAAATTCTGAAATCTCAAATAACCGCTTGATTTCACCCGTACTTTTATCAATTAAATCGGTATTGTTGATTTTACTAAGTAAGGTTGATTTTTCTACTGAAAAACAATTTTTTGCTCCTCTATATTCCTGAGTTTCAAAAGTGCATTTTCCAACTAAATCGGCTTTAAACTTTATTGGTCTTTGTGTAAAAGCAATATCTTTATAATGTTCTTTCAATCCATCAGTTGCAAATTGATTACCAAAATCTCTTTGTGATTCAAATAACACATCAATCTCTTTTCTTAATAAATCACGAGAAATTGAATGCTTGTATTGATCTTTTTTATTGCGCCTTATTCTATTATCTGGATAACGATTTTCTGTATAAAGCATTTCTCCAATCGTTTTATAGCCTAATTCATTCATTTTCTTTTCATTCTTACTAATACCGCTTAAAACTTTTTTCTTATCGGTATTGCCACTTTCTTCTGATTTACGATTAGATTGATAAGCTCGTCTTTTGGCAATATGATACAAAACCCTTGCCCACTCTTTGTTATTGAGCTGTTGTTCTAAACCTTTTGCCCGTAGTTGCCAGATATCTAAACGATTTTTACTATTAAATAGATGTTTAAATTCTGATTTTGAAAGTAATTTATGGGCAATAAATAACTTTTTGAGTTGGTTAAGTCGTTGTTTTCTACGACTTAAAACTCTTCTACCCCCTCTAAAACTTCGCCTAACAGCAGCAAGCGTTTTCCCCTCTCTATTAGTCGATTGAGTGAAAATACGCACCCCTGAATCAATAATTTTATTATTCTTATCATTAACCAATGCCCATCCAACTGAAGCGACACCTAAATCAACACCTAATATTCTCATATTTTTTTATTATGTTAAAAAAAATGTATATAATACACCATCTTAATAGTATGTCATACCAAGAGAGAGGGAGGATTTACTATAATAAGGTTTCTAGGTTTCTTGATCCGAAAGGCTCTAATATTTATATTATCCTCAATAAGAAACCACACTTTTTTTTAAACCCTACACAATGGTTATTGTATAGGGTTTTTTAATGGGCGCTATTCACATAATCTTTAAACATTCTTCCACGCTGTTCAAAGTTGTCAAACATATCAAAACTGGCACAGGCTGGAGATAATAGGATTGCACCCTTGATAATAAGGGATTGAGCGGTGGTGATGGCGTCTTCTAAGGTGTTTGCCAAGGTTGTGTTGGTGATGGATTTTTCAAATTTGTGGGTATCTTTGCCGATTAGGACGACGGGGATTTTATGCTCGTTAATGAGGGTGAATAGCGGGTGATAATCCTCTTGTTTAGCGACGCCGCCCATAATGAGAATGATGTTTTTATGGGTGGAAATTAGGGCTTGAATGGCGGTGATTGTGGAGATGGCGTTGGTGGCTTTTGAATCATTGTAGTAAGTAATGTTGTTTTTTTCTGTAACTTTTTCCAGGCGGTGCTCTAAGCCTTTGAAGGTTTTTAAGGTGGCAATCATCGCCTCCGTGCTCAATCCAATTTGGTCGCCAAGACTAAGTGCGGCTAAGGCATTTTTGATATTATGTTCACCGATGAGTGGCATATCATCAATACACATTAATGAAGTATCGCCTTTGAGTAGATAAGTGCTATTGTGACAAGTGACGGTGCCGAAATCTTTAGGATTTTTAGGTATGTCCATACCAAAAATTTTACTGGAAGATTGTTTAGATGTCAGGGGTTCGTCGATATTAATGACGGAGGTTTGGCAATGTGTATAGAGGCTGAGTTTAGATTGTGCATAATGCTCAAAACTTAGGTAGCGGTCTAAATGGTCGGGGGTAATGTTAAGTACCACGCCAGTGAATAGCCTTAAATTTTGCGTGTAATCTAATTGGTAGCTGGAAAGTTCTAACACATAATACGCAATATCATCATCCAGGCAATCAAGAGCAGGTTTGCCAATATTACCACCGATAGCGACTTTTTTGCCATCATTGGCAATCATCTCACCAAATAATTGAGTAACGGTAGATTTTCCATTAGAGCCAGTAATACCAATGATGGGGGCTTGAGCGTGACGAGAAAATAGTTCTATGTCGCTGACAATAGAGATATTTTGCTGCTTTGCCCAAAGGACGATGGGCTCAGTTTGAGCGATACCAGGGCTGATGAAAATCTCGTCAATATCAGCGAGCAGGTCCAAGGTCCAGTCGCCGAGAATTGGAGATTGGGGGCAATTGTTTAATGAAGGAGGATTTTGGCGACTGTCGGCGATGCGATAAGCGATATTTTGTTTAGATAAAAATCGTGCGATAGATAAACCTGTATCACCTAAACCTAAAACCAGTTTCATAATCAGTCCGCTATTTTGGTATAAAATAGGTATTTTACCGTTAATTATAAGGAGTAAGTTATGAGTACATTTACAACGACGGCTACAATGGGTAGCGTACAGGTTAAGAACAAAGTTTTATCCGATACAATGAGATTACTATCTTACACGCTAGTATTTGGCGGGTTGTCGTCTTGGTTTGCTGTAACCACAGGTGCAGGCTTTGGATCGGCAATGGTGGCATCATTGGTGGCAATCGCAGTAATTTGGTTTGTATTACCAAAAACACAAAATAGCAACAAAGGTATTGTTACAGCCTTTGCGGTGGCAGGGTTATTAGGCTACTCATTGGGTCCTATGCTAACGCATTATTTAGCGATGCCGAATGGGGCAAGTTTAGTGATGCAGGCGTTGACGGGTACGGGCGTGTCATTTTTTGCCATTAGTTTTTATGCACAAAATACTAAGAAAGATTTTTCTTTTATGGGTGGGATGATTTTCTTTGCTATGGTTGGTGTGATTGCTTTGTCATTGATTAATATCTTTTTTATCGAATCTTCATTTGTAAGTTTGGCAATTTCATTTGCCGTTGTACTGCTAATGGGTGCGTTTATGTTGATGCAAATGTCGTCTATTATCAACGGTGGTGAACGAAATTATATTGCTGCGACGGTTGGATTGTACTTATCATTGCACAATATGTTTGCCAGTTTGCTGCATATCTTAGGCGCTTTCGGTGGCGATGATTGATAGAGAAGGGTATCGTGCGAATGTCGGCATTGTTATTACTAACGACAAACAACAGGTACTTTTGGCCAAACGCTTCAAAAAAGAAGGCTGGCAGTTACCACAGGGTGGAATTGACAAGGGTGAGAATGAACTTGAAGCTCTGTTGCGTGAATTAGAAGAAGAAGTCGGCTTACGGGCTGAGCACATTGAGGTGGTGGCAAAGACACCAAAATGGTTGCGTTATGATTTACCTAAGAATAAAAGAAGTAAATATTGCGTGGGGCAAAAGCAGGTTTGGTTTTTGTTAAAACTGATAGGTTCAGAAAGTGACATTAAATTAGACACACATACGAAAATTGAATTTGAAGATTGGAAATGGGTGGATTATTGGCACCCGATTGAGGCAATTATTGACTTTAAAAAACCGATTTATGAAGATATGCTAAAAGCCCTAGCGCCTGTTTTATTTAACAATCAGCACAAAGTCCCTGTGCAATATTCTCGCCCATTAAAATGCAGTGCGATTACATTCAGCAAATAAGATTTTATATTGGTATAATTTCATCCTTTATTTGTATAGGATTTAACTTGTGAATATCGGAATTTTAGGACTTGGCACTGTTGGTGGTGGCGTTGTTAATGTTTTGGCTAAAAATAATGCTGAGATTAAACGCCGCACTGGCGCGTCTATCCAGGTGACGCACGCTGCAGTGCGCGATGTTAATCAAGCGCGTATCTGCCCTACTGACCATATTAAACTCACAGAAGACCCATTGACGATTGTTAATGATGCGTCGATTGATGTGGTGTTAGAATTAATGGGTGGCACAGGTCTTGCTAAGGAATTGGTTGAGGCAGCGTTACGCAATGGCAAGCATGTGATTACAGCAAATAAGGCGTTGATTGCCACACATGGCAATGCATTATTGGCGTTGGCAAAATCTAATAATGTACATTTATTGTTTGAAGCAGCAGTGGCTGGTGGCATTCCTATTCTAAAATCTTTAGAGCAAGGTTTGAGTGCCAATCAAGTTGAAATGGTGGCAGGTATTATTAACGGCACAGGCAACTTTATTCTTACGGAAATGCGTGACAAAGGTAGGGATTTTGCCGATGTACTAAAAGAAGCACAAGAATTAGGCTATGCAGAAGCCGACCCAACTTTTGATGTAGAAGGTATTGATGCGGCACATAAACTGGCCATTTTGGCATCAATTGCGTTCGGTTGCGAACTGGATTTTGACAAAGTTTCAAGCGAAGGTATTAGCGAAGTGAGTGGCGAAGATGTGGCGTTTGCGACTGAGTTAGGTTATTCCATCAAGCACTTAGGGATTGCCAAAAAAATTAATGGTCAAATTCAAATGCGTGTCCACCCTACTTTGATTCCAAAAACACAGTTATTGGCAAATGTTGATGGCGTGATGAATGCGGTATTAGTCAAAGGCAATGCGGTTGGGCCGACGCTTTATTATGGCGCGGGCGCAGGCGCTGAAGCCACGGCGAGTGCGGTGATTGCAGATTTAGTTGATGTGATTAAAGGCACGGTGAGTGCTGATGTGTTTGGCTGGAAATCGCTTAAAGCAGTACAAAGTCAAAATGTTAATGACATTGAAAGCGTATTTTATTTGCGTTTATTGGCGAAGGATACAACAGGCGTATTGGCAGACATTACTTCAATTCTTGCAAATCATAATATCAGTGTAGAATCTGTTGTACAAAAACAAATTGACGCACAAAACAATGCACACATTGCCATTATCACTAACTCGGTCGAAACGGGGGATATTAATACAGCAGTTGCAGAAATTCAAGAAAAAGATTTTATTCAAGCGGCAATTAAAATCATTCATGTAGAAACATTAGATTAACAGGAAAATAGATTATGAGCAAAAGATACACAGGGCTAATTAACCACTACAAAAACAGATTGCCGGTTGATAAAAATACAAAATTTATCAGTTTAGGTGAAGGCAATACGCCTCTTATTCGCTTGGAAAATATTCCTGCGCTATTAGGCAAAAATGTGGATATTTATGTGAAATACGAAGGCTTAAATCCGACAGGTTCATTTAAAGACCGTGGTATGACGATGGCTGTAACCAAGGCTGTGGAAGCAGGCTCTAAGGCCATTATTTGCGCTTCAACAGGCAACACTTCTGCTTCTGCAGCAGCCTATGCAGCTCGCGCTGGTATCAAAGCATTTGTACTTATTCCAGAGGGGAAAATTGCACTGGGTAAATTAGCGCAAGCAATGATGCACGGTGCGGTAATTATTCAGATTAAAGGTAATTTTGATGATGGCATGCGACTGGTCAAAGAAGTGGCCAACCATGCACCTGTATCTATCGTCAATTCAATCAACCCTTTCCGCCTGCAAGGTCAAAAAACTGCCGCCTTTGAGATTGTCGAAGAGCTAGGTGATGCCCCTGATTATCACTGCTTACCTGTGGGTAATGCGGGTAATATTTCCGCGCATTGGATGGGTTATAAGGAATACAACCAAGATGGAATTTCAGCGAAAACCCCTTCTATGGTCGGTTATCAAGCAGAAGGCGCAGCACCATTTACCAAAGGTGAAATGGTCGACAACCCTGAAACCATTGCCACCGCTATTCGCATCGGTCACCCACAAAGTTGGGATTTGGCACATAAGGTTAAAGAAGAATCTAACGGTTGGTTTGATGCTATTAGTGATGAGGCTATCTTAGCCGCACAAAAATTATTAACAGAACAAGAAGGTATTTTCTGCGAACCTGCTTCTGCCACCTCACTCGCAGGTGCGATGATTGACATTAACAATGGCAAAATCCCAGAAGGTTCTACCATCGTTTGCACGCTAACGGGTCACGGCTTAAAAGACCCTGATACAGCAATCGCACAATGTAAAAGTGAGATGATTTTAATTAATCCTGTGATGGACGAAGTTAAAAATGCGATTTTGGAGAATATGTAGAAAACAATTATGAAAATTGAATCCATAAAAATTAAAAATTTTAAAGCATTTAAAAATGCTGAAATGAAAGATATTCCTAGATTTTGCGTAATTGTTGGTGCTAACGGTTCTGGAAAAACTACACTTTTTAATGTTTTTGGATTTTTAAAAGATGCTTTAACTGATGATGTTAATACTGCCTTTAATAAACGAGGTAGATTTAACGAGGTTATTAGTCGCGATTGTAGTGGCAGTATAGAGTTTGAAATTAAATTTAGGGCCAAAGACACTTCTAAAAACAACCCAATTATCACTTATTCTTTAAGTATATCCCAAAAAAATGGCAAAGCATTGGTGGAAAAAGAAGTTTTAAAATACCGTCGTGGAAGTAAAGGTACACCTTGGCATTTTTTAGAATTTAGCAATGGCAAAGGTTACGCTGTAACTAATGAGTTAGATGGGGATACGGATATTAATGAGTTAAGTAGAGAAGAACAAACTTTAAAATCACCAGATATTTTAGCCATCAAAGGTTTGGCGCAATTTGAGAAATTTCCAGCAGTTATTGCCCTTAGTGAATTAATTGACAATTGGCATGTGTCTGATATCCATGTCAATGAAGCGCGCAACATTCAGCAAGCGGATTATGCCGAGCATTTATCTACTTTGGGTGAGAATTTATCCAATGTCGTTGACTATTTGCATAATAATCACAAATCAACACTGGATGAGATTATCAAAATCTTGCAACAAAGGATTCTAGGAATTTCCAAGGTAGAGGCAAAAACTATTGAAACAGGGCAAGTTTTATTAAAAATTCAAGACGAATCTTTTGATAAACCATTTTTAGTGCGTTACATTTCTGATGGCACTATAAAAATGTTGGCTTATTTAGTTTTACTTTATGACCCCAAACCCTACCCTTTGTTATGCGTTGAGGAGCCTGAAAATCAACTTTATCCGCATTTATTAGAAGAATTGGCAGAGGAATTTAGAGCGTATGCTAATCGAGGTGAGCAGGTTTTTGTCTCCACACACTCACCTGATTTTCTTAATGCTGTTGAAGTTAATGAAGTATTTTATCTATCCAAGAATAATGGCTACACGACAATCAAGCGCATCTCTGACGATGAACAAATTAAAGCCTTTATGAACGATGGCGACAAAATGGGATATTTGTGGAAACAAGGATTTTTTGATCAACTAGGCAAGCAATGAATCTGGTTTGCTTCACCGAAGAAAGATCTGCAAAAGAAATGTTACGAATTGTTCTGCCTAAAATACTACCTAATAATTCTTTACATTCTATTTTTTCTTTTGAAGGAAAAAGTGATTTAGACAGACAAATAAAGAAAAAGTTAAAAAATTACAACCTTCCAGGCGCTCGCTTTTTAATTCTTAGAGATCAAGATTCTGCTATTTGCACTGATATTAAGCAGCAATTACTAGACAAAGTTAATGAAAGTGGTAAGAAAGATGTATCTATTGTTCGGATTGCTTGTCATGAATTAGAAAATTTTTATTTAGGTGACTTATTAGCAGTTAAGCAAGCCTTTAATAAAATATTGCCTTCAAGTCAAACTTCTAAGAAATTCAGAAATGCCGATAATTTAGCCAACGCAAAACAAGAATTACAAAGAATAACCAACAAAGAATATCAGCCCATATCAGGTTCAAAAGCAATAGCGCCCCACTTAAAATTAGATGATAGCAACACATCTACTAGTTTCAATGCGCTACTTTCAGGAGTTAAAAAATTATGCACTATTCAACCATAGAAAAAACTATTGGCAACACGCCATTGGTGTGCTTACAACGCCTTAACCCTAACCCGTCTAACACTATCTTGCTAAAACTTGAGGGTAATAACCCTGCTGGATCGGTCAAAGACCGTGCAGCTTTTAATATGATTACTCAGGCAGAAAAACGCGGAGACATTAAATTGGGTAATACGCTGATTGAGGCAACCAGCGGTAATACGGGCATTGCATTGGCAATGGTAGCAGCGATTAAGGGCTATAAGATGATTTTGATTATGCCTGATAATCTCTCACAAGAACGCAGGGATGCGATGACGGCATATGGGGCTGAGTTGATTTTAGTGAGTGAAAAATCAGGCATGGAGGGTGCGAGAGATTTAGCCGATAAAATGGAAAAAGACGGAAAAGGTAAGCAACTTGACCAATTTTCTAATGCCGATAATTCAGGCGCACACATTAACACGACTGCTGAAGAAATCTGGAATGATACCAATGGCGAGGTAACGCATTTTGTCTCTGCGATGGGTACAACGGGTACGATTATGGGTGTATCTGAAACTTTAAAGTCTAAAAATTCTGATATTAAAATCATCGGCGTTCAACCCGAAGATGGGGCAAAAATTGCCGGTATTCGTCGCTGGCCAAAAGCCTATTTACCAAAAATATTTGACGCCTCCAAAGTGGATTCAATAATAGATGTTTCGCAATCTGCTGCCGAACAAATCACGCGTGATTTAGCCACTAAAGAAGGTATATTTGCAGGTGTATCAAGTGGTGGTGCTGTATCAGCAGCACTTGAGCTGTCTAAGAAAGTCAACAATGCTACGATTGTAACAATTGTTTGTGACCGTGGTGACCGCTATCTTTCAACGGGTTTATTCACTCAAAATTAAATGTTTAAATTTGAACAAAAAGAAGTTCTTCTGGGCTTTTTCTTTGCGTTTTTAGGTACGGCATTGTTCGCTCTAAAGTCTATTTTTATCAAATTAATCTACCAACAAGGACTGAATGCCGATACTGTTTTAATGTTAAGAATGGCAATTTCTTTGCCAATTTATTTATTAATTATTGGTTTTTTAAGTCAAAAAAACATACCTAAAACTGATATAAAAAACAACTTTTCTATGATTTTATTATTAGGATTCATCGGTTACGCCTTGGCATCATGGTTGGATTTAAAAGGACTTGAAAATATCTCAGCCAGTTTAGAGCGTTTAACTTTATTCACTTATCCTATTTTTGTGGTAATCTTAGGTGCACTATTTTTTAACACACCACTCACCAAAAAAATTATCAGTAGTTTATTGTTAAGTTATTTAGGTTTGTGGATTGTATTTAGTCAAGAATTAAATACCCACATAGGTGATACAACTACAGGTGTGTTGTTCGTATTACTTTCAGCGTTGAGTTTTGCTTGTTATGTTTTGCTTAGCAAAAAAATTATTCATTTGTTAGGCGGCTTATGGTTCACTGCCTTAGCAATGAGTGTGTCCAGCGTGTTTGTACTGAGTTATTACTTTCTAGTATTTGATTTTAATGTGCTTGATGTGAGTAATATAGCATGGTTTTGGATTGTAATGCTAGCAGTGATTAGCACGGTAATACCTAGTTTTATGATTAGTGAGGCTATTCCCAAAATTGGTTCAGCGCAAACGGGGATTATTGGCACTTTAGGTCCTATTATTACGATTGCTTTAGGTGTATGGGTTTTAGATGAATTTTTCAATATATACTATGGTGCTGGCATTATATTTATAATCACAGGTGTTGCCTTACTCACCATAAAAAAACCATGAAGAAATATATAGCATCTCAATTCCCCCATGAATTAAAAACCTATATATCACTGATACTAGCAAGTATTTTGACGGTTATTACGATTGGGATTTTCTTAGAAATTAGCGAATTTTCACATCATACCTTTAAAGTATTTATTGTCAAAAATCCTGCACTGAGTTTTATTATTACACCGATTACCTTTGTTAGTATTATCTATTTTGCCAAGCATTTTTGTCATTTTGTTCAAGGTAGTGGCATTCCACAACTGATTGCTGCCACCGAGTCTCACAATAAATCTATCCGCGAAAAACTATTATCGTTCAGAATAGTGGCAGGGAAAATTGGCTTCATCTTTTTTGCAATGTTAGGTGGTGCACCGATTGGTATCGAAGGCCCGAGTATTCATATTGGTGGCTCTATTTTTTATGGATTTAACCGTTTTTTAAAACTTAAGCGCACACTTTTAATCCATGCTCTGATTGCAATTGGTGGTAGTGCAGGGTTAATTGTTGCATTTAACGCGCCTATTGCTGGTGTGTTATTTGCTTACGAAGAAATTGGCAGAAAATTAAAAAAACAGGCTTTGATTTTAATCGCGACTGTCAGTGGGCTTGTTTATTTTTTAAATATTTCATACCATGGTAGCAGCCCATATTTAATGGATTTATCCTCAGTTTCGTTTGATTTAACTTTGATTTGGCAACTGCTACCTTTAGTCGTAGTGGTCAGTGTTTTGGGTGGGTTATTTTCCAGAATAACACTCTATTTTGTGCATAAATTAATTATCAATAGTAAAATCAAAGTGTTTATGATGGCATTGAGTGTTGGAATGATTGCGGCATTGTTTAACTATGTCTCAAAAGGACAAATTGCAGGCTCTGGGCATACTGAAGTTCTGCAGATGCTCAATAGTCAATCATTGGGATTGGATTTTGTGGCAATGAAATTCTTTGCAGTTTTAACCTCTTTCGTTTCCACTATTCCAGGGGGTATTTTTATGCCAAGTATTTCAATTGGTGCAGGAATTGGCGCGGAATTGGCAAATTTCTATACGCAAATCGATATGCAAGTCATCATGATAATGGCAATGATTGGTTATCTAAGTGCGGTCATCAGGGCGCCACTCACCTCAACTTTTGTCATTTTAGAAATGACGATGAGCCTACATTTACTCATTCCAGGTTTGGCTGTTGCCTTTATTGCTAACTTTATTTCCAGGCAAATTTACCATCAGCCTATCTACGAGGCGCTCGCCGAAAGATTTTCTAAAACGGCTTAACCACAACCAAAATAACCACTGCGATCAATATCAATACTGGCACCTCATTAAACCAGCGATAGAAAACATGGGAGCGAGTGTTCTTGTCCACTTTGAAAACCGATAGCAAATGTCCACAATAAAAGTGATAAACAATGAGTGGCACGACTAAGGTTAATTTAGCATGTAGCCAATATTGTGTTGAATAATACGCCCAATTATCAAACAACATCCAGATGCCTAATACGCTTGCTAAAATAAAACTCGGCATCATAATGCCACGATACAATTTGCGCTCCATCGTTTTAAAACGCTCAATGCTTATTTTATCGCTGCTCATTGCGTGATAAACAAACAGGCGCGGTAAGTAGAACAAGGCAGCAAACCAAGTGATAATGCTAATTATGTGAAACGCTTTAAGCCACAACATATTAATCTCAAATAAAACAACGAATGACGCTATTATAGTAAAATAAAACAACTTTTACCAACTTCATTCATCATTGCAACAGTATAGAGAAATCCCCTACAACTACACCTCATTCTCAGACAAGGAAGTGGTGTGTCGTTTTCTCGCTAAAGAGTCGTGGGAATTACTTAACCAATTGCGTGAAAATCGTAATACTGGTCGCAGTGCAAAAATGCTATTTGAAGTGTTGGGGGATATGTGGGCAGTTAGTCGCAACCCCTACTTGCAAGAAGACTTGATTAAAAATAAGCGTCGTTGGGAATCGCTGACTGAGGCGCTTTATTCTCGCCTTAATCAAATTCGTGACCGTGCTGGTGACAATGAAAAAGTACTGACTTTGTTAAACAGTGCCGACCAAGCAGTTGATGATTTTAAATCGTGCTTGAGTGGCTTTCAAAGTAATCAAAATCGCATTAGAAAAGCCTTATTAAAAATTACGCACAATAACAATATTCGTTTTGACGCTCTATCGCGTGCGTCGCATTCAACTGATGCAACCGATTGGCGGGTAGAATATCCAGCAGTGATAATTACACCTGATACCGAATTTGAAATTGCCGCAATTGTTAAAACTTGTATCAAATTAGGATTAACCATCATCCCAAGAGGTGGTGGCACAGGCTATACAGGTGGTGCAATTCCTTTGACGACACAAACAGCGGTCATTAATACAGAAAAACTCAGTTTTATTAATGAGGTCAAAACACGCGGCGACTTACACAGTGTTAATGTTGGCGCAGGCGTGGTTACCAAGCGCGTCAGCGAAGTAGCGACAGCTAATAATTTGGTATTTGCCGTTGACCCCACTTCACAAGATGCTTGCACAATTGGTGGCAATGTGGCAATGAATGCTGGCGGTAAAAAAGCACTTAGATGGGGTACTACCATTGATAATTTACTTTCTTGGAAGATGGTAATGCCTGATGGCAAATGGCTACAAGTGGAACGAATTGACCATAATCTGGATAAAATTCAACTATTGGAGGTTGTGAGTTTTAATATTCACACACTAAAAGAAGACGCACAGACGATTACCGACACCAAACGACTAGACATTAAATCTGAAAATTTGCGTAAACTAGGTTTGGGAAAAGATGTGACCAACAAGTTCTTGGATGGCTTACCAGGTATTCAAAAAGAAGGTTGCGATGGCTTTATCACTTCTGCTGAATTCATTTTACATCAGCCACTTAAATGCATTCATACCTTGTGTTTAGAGTTTTTTGGCTATGATTTAGAGTGTGCGGTATCTAGCATTGTTGATATTAAGGATAGCGTTGATAACAATAGTGAAGTGGACTTAGTCGGTATGGAACATCTTGATGCCCGTTATATCAAAGCTGTTGGCTACACCACTAAGGCTAATCGCCCAGAATTGCCGAGGATGGTATTATTGATTGACATCAGTGCAGAAACTGATGATTTACTCAAATTACAAACTGATAGTATTACCACCTTGACAGAAAACAGAGGTGGCGAATGTTTGGTGGCAAAATCATTAGAAAAACGCCAAGCATTTTGGAAGGACCGCGCCAATACTGCGGCAATCGCAGCGCACACAAATGCCTTTAAAATCAATGAAGATGTGGTCATTCCATTGGATAAACTCGGTGATTATAGTTATGGTATTGAACGCATTAATATCCGTTTATCGATTGAAAATAAATTGGCAACCCTTACTCAAATTAAAAACTATTTTCAAAATATTAACCCAGAATTTACGCTAATTAAAGACAAAATTACCTCTGCCTTATCTTTGTTAGATGAAGTTAATACAGATTGGCAGAATGCTTTAGAAAGTTTGATGGAGGAAGAGGGTTTTAAGGTTTTGCAAACAGGTAAGCGCATTATTTCTTATGTAAATGACTTTTCCCAACCATTAAACGATTTATTAATAGGCGATGTGTTTATTGATATGCGTAAAGATGTTAGGGCTATTCACGATGAATATCGTCAAGTTCGCCTATTCGTTGCCACTCATATGCACGCTGGTGATGGTAATGTTCATACCAATATCCCCGTGCACTCACACAACACTGAAATGCTTAAATTGGCAGAATCGGTAGTGGATGAAATTATGATTTTAGCTGAGCAATTGGGCGGTGTGATTTCAGGCGAACATGGCATTGGACTGACTAAATATCAATATTTATCTGATGAATTCAAAAAAGAATTTTCCGCTTACAAAGCCAAGATTGACCCAAATGGACACTTTAATAAAGGTAAATTAATGCCTAATAGTGGCTTAAAAAATGCCTTCACCCCCTCACTACGCTTGGTTGAGCAAGAGGCTTTAATTTTAGAGAGTAGTGAAATTGGTGAAATTAACAATATGGTAAAGTCTTGCCTGCGTTGTGGAAAATGCAAGGATGTCTGTACCACACATGTACCAGAGGCAAATCTACTCTACTCGCCACGCGATAAAATTATCGGTACCAACTTGATTTCTGAGGCTTTCCTTTACGAAGAGCAAACGCGTCGTGGCGTGTCTATCGACCATTTTGATGAATTGAATGATGTGGCAGACCATTGCACTATTTGTCATCGCTGCGAAAAACCTTGTCCAGTTGACATTGATTTTGGCGATGTGTCAATTAAAATGAAAAATATTTTGGTAAAGCAGAAGCAAAGGCACACAAATATCATCTCCAAAGCATCAATTGCCTATCTAAATATGACGCAACCTTGGAAGATTAATTTAACGAAAAAAGTACTGATTGATTTTAGCTATAAGGCACAACACTTTGCCTCCCTCCTCAGTAAACCTTTTGTAAAAAAACAGCCTGATAAAACCGTTGGAAAGCCCAGTGTATTCGCAGAATTGGTTACTATTTTAGACAAACCCTTGCCAACCGATACTACGCAAGCCCCCCTACGCAGCCTGTTGAATATCAACGATAATGGCAGCATACCAATTTTAGCCCACCCCGAAAAATCCAACGCCAATTCACCCAGTGTCTTTTATTTTCCAGGCTGTGGATCAGAACGATTATATTCCAACATTGGTTTGGCAACCGTTGCCCTGCTCTACCACCAAGGTGTGAAAGTGGTACTGCCACCAAGTTACCTCTGTTGTGGCTACCCACAACAAGCTGGCGGTTACCAACAAAAAGCCAATGAAATATCAACCGATAATCGCGTCCTGTTCCACCGCATGGCAAATACGCTCAATTACCTCGATATCAAGTATGTGTTAACTTCTTGTGGCACTTGTATCGATCAATTAATGACCTATGAGTTAGGCGATATTTTCAAAGATGCCAGTCTAACCGACATCCACGAATACTTATTAGAAAACAATGTAACTCTTGATAGTAAAGGCGAACAATACCTATACCACGCCCCTTGTCATGACCCAATAAAATCCGACAAATCAGCAACTGTCATCTCAAAAATCGTCAATTCGGAAGTTATTGACAATGACCGTTGCTGTGGCGAAGCAGGCACTTTTGCAGTCGCCCGTCCCGATATTGCCAAACAAGTAAAATTCCGCAAAGAGACTGAAATCAAGAAAGGTTTAGCCATTCTAAAGCCTACTGACAAACCAACCAAAATGCTGACAACTTGCCCCGCTTGCCGTCAAGGTCTATCGCGTTACAGCGACTCAACAGGTATCGAACCTGTCTATCCAATAGAATTAATTGCCGAACAACAGTTAGGCAAAAATTGGCAAAAAGACTTCATTAAGTCTGTGCATATCGAAAAAGTATTGCTATAACTTCCCTAAGCCGGGCTTAGATTTTAGAATATGCCTTTTGGTTTGCTTTTACATACACCCAAGCAGGGGTTCCTGATAGCATTTTACCCAATATACGCTGATAATCACTGACTTCGTACTTGTCTGATTGTGCGAGTTCTTCGGTGGTGATTTTAAAAACTTTGCCTTGTACGGTTTCACCTTGATTGACAACGGCAATTGGATGATGACTTGCGCCACTTAATTCGACCACGCTTTTATCTTGAATTTCAACCATTTCTAATTTGTAGTCTAATAATCGGTCTTCATAGCCAACCAACTCACGACCGAAAGTTTCGATCTGCACAGAGGGGGTTTGTAATGTGCCGTAGGAAAATAGCAATTCGGTTGTTTTCATTGTGAGACTGTTGATTATTGTTTTCCTACGGTTACCACAACCAATTTATCCATATCCACTAGCCCACTAAATGCAGTTTGAATATCCTCCTTGGTCACTTCATTGATTTTATCAGTAAAATCCGATAAATAAGTAAGAGGTAAATTATAGAAGCCGATAATAGAGAGGTAAGTTAGAATATTAGCGTTGCTTGCCGTTTCTAGGGAGAATCCACCGATGATATTGGACTTGCCATCTTGCAATTGTTGCTGACTTAAATTGTTGTTAATCAAGTCGCTTAAAGTTTTTAATACAATTTTTTTGGCTTGATTGCTTTGTGTATTTTTGGTTTGCAAACGCACAATGAAGGCGCCATTTGACTGCATCATTTTGAAATAACTGTAAGCGGAATATGCCAATCCTTTTTTCTCACGAATTTCATTACTGAGAATTGAAGTTAATCCGCTACCACCTAAAATATGATTGCCCAAATATAGGGGGTAGAAAAACGCGTCAGAACGGTTTGTACCAACTTGTCCGATGAGTAAATGTGTTTGCCTTGAAGGGAAATTAATGTGGATACTTTTCTTTTCAATTGGCAATACCATGGGGTTAGCCGCTGGTTTTTTACCAATGTTCAAGCCGTGAGAAAGTTGGCGGGCAATTTGTTTGGCTTTAACTTTGCTAACATCACCGACGATGGCAATGGTTAGGTTTTTTGCCACATAGTATTGATGATAATGACGCTCTAAATCTTGGATGCGGATACTTGCCAAAGTTTCTTCGGTGCCGATTGTGTTGTGCGCATAAGGATGTCCGTCAAATACAACTCGGTCAAAAGCCAGAGAGGCGACACTTGACGGGGATTGCTGACTGGCCTTGATGGCTTGCAAAGTTTGGCGTTTTTCACGGCTAAGATAAGACTGCTCAAACCTTGGCTGAGTAACCACTTCGGTAAAAGTATTCAAGGATTTTTTAAGAATTGACTCCCTTGATAAGGTGCGCAAAGATATGCTCGCCATATCTTTTAATGAGCTGGTAGAAAACTGTGCACCGACGGATTCAAAGGCGTTAATGATTTGCTCTTCGTTGTGATAAATGGTGGCAGTACCCAATAAACTATTGGTCAAAGAGGCTAAGCCATATTGTCCATCATCTCTGCTGGCAGCGGCATCAAAAGTTAACGAAATATCCAAAATTGGCAAGCCTTTGGTTTGCACGAACAAGACCTTTGCACCTTCAGGTGTTGTCCAGTTTTGAATGTCTATTTTTGCATGTACACTGCTTGTTAGCAGTAAAAGTGTAATTAAATATCTCATTGTATTCCTTGGGGGATGAGTTCAACGGAATTAGCCTTGGAAAAATCTAAATATTGCTTGGCAATGTCTGCTACTTGTTTTGCATTAATGGCGTTCATTTTACCCACATAGGAAAACATTTTTTCAATGCCAATACCGACCGTAGACAACATTCCTAAATAATAAGATTGCGTGGAAATACGGTCTTGCTCAAAAACAAAGCTAGATTCAAGCTGTGTTTTGGTGCGGGACAATTCATCCTTAATAATGCTTGGGTTTTTGATGAGTTCTGCCACTTGGGTTTTGATGGCGGATAAAACAACTTTATTACTGATGCCTTTGGCAGCGATAAAACTAATGGTAAATATCGTATTGTAACGGTCATATAATTGATATCCTACACTGATATCTGAAGCGATTTGTTGTTCTCTTATTAGGGTTTTTGACAGTCCATTATCTAAAACATACGCCAACATATCCAAATCATAGGCATCGTTTTCGTTGGTTTTTAAACTTGGCACTGGGAATGATAAAATGTAAAAAGGCAACTCTGCTTTGAGTTTTAAAATGCGTGCATTGTTGATTTTTTCAATAGATGGTCTATCAGCATGGGTAATATTCGGATTGTGCTGATAACCGCCAAAATATTGCTTTGCCAAAGCAACAACTTCGTCAGCTTGCACATCGCCAACAACGACCAAAGTGGCGTTATTCGGTGCGTAATATTTTTCGTACCAATCGCGTAAATCTTGTAACTTGTAAGACTCTATATCTGCCTTAAAACCAATCACTGGCGTATGATAGGCGCCTTTCTTATCAAATGAAATCAATCTAAGATTTTCATATACCTTAGCATTGGGATTATCTTCTACGCGCATTCGTCGCTCTTCAATCACGACCTGCCTTTCTTTGCTTAATTCTTCATCGGAAAAGGTCAAATTTTGCATTCTATCGGCTTCCATTTTGAGTGCTAATGCCAATTTAGACTTGTGCATTTTTTGGTAATAAGCCGTATAATCTTTGGAAGTAAAAGCATTATCAGTGCCGCCATTTCTGGCAATAATCGTTGAAAATTCTCCTGCTTTATAGCGTTTTGTGCCTTTAAACATCATATGCTCTAACATATGTGAAAGCCCTGTATTGGGACGCCGTTCATCGCTAGCACCTACTTGATACCAAATCTGGGAAATAAATACAGGGGCGCGATTGTCAACTTTCACAATAATTTTTAACCCATTATCAAGCGTTGCCACACTAACGCCTGCGTCTTGCAACGATGTAGACCATGCCCACTGATGAAAAATCAAAATAATAAAACCTAGCGTTTTAACCATTTTTTCCACTCCACTCTAAAACTTAACAAAAATAAGGTGATAATCGTATAAATCAACGGCTCAATATCAGCCATTGATTTTACTTGCCAATAAAAATGCAGGATAACTAAAATGGCAATCAAATAAATAAATTTGTGTAATTGCTTCCACCTCCTTCCTAAGCGACGAATCATCTTATTCGTTGAAGTAATTGCCAATAAAAATAACAGTAAAAAAGCACTAAAACCAATGGCAATATACGGGCGTTTCGTTACATCTTCCAAAATAAATGTCAGGCTAAATTGTTGATCAATCAGAAAAATACCCAAATGCATACAAGCATAAAAAAAACTAAACACGCCAATCATGCGTCGGAATTTAACGATTGAAAAAGGTAGAATTTTATTCAGTGGTGTAATCAATAAACTGAGTAATAAAAATCGCAATGCCCATTGTCCCGTTGGATTGGTAATCTCTTCAATTGGGTCAATTAAATTGCCCGACAACACCTCGGTAACAAGCCAGATAAAAGGACTTGCAAGCACAACAAACAACAAAGGTTTTTGCCAAAAAGTATTCAAAAGTTTTTCTTTAAATCAAGCCCAGTATACAAATGCGCCACTTCATCTCCATAGCCATTAAACATTTCAGTTTTGCGTTTTTTTGGCGAGAAAAAACTCCCTTGACCAATGACTCTCTCGCGTGCCTGCGACCAACGCGGATGATCTACATTTGGGTTAACATTGGCATAAAAGCCATATTCTCTTGATGCCTGGTCTTGCCAAGTATTTATCGGGGCGTGTTCTTGAAAATGAATAGAGACAATAGATTTGATATTTTTAAATCCATACTTCCACGGCACCACCAAGCGCAAAGGGGCGCCATTTTGATTCGGCAGTGTTTTGCCATATAAACCCACTGCCAACATACTTAGAGGGTTCATTGCCTCAGCAATCGTTAAACCCTCAACATAAGGCCAATCTAGCGTTGAACGTTTCTGCCCAGGCATTTGCTCACTATCAACCAAGGTTTTAAAAACGATATATTTAGCCTTTGAGGTTGGTTGGAAAGTTTTAAGTACACTCGCCAATGGCACACCTACCCAAGGAATAACCATTGACCAAGCCTCCACACAACGAAAGCGATAAATACGCTCCTCTAATTGATAAGGTGCAATAAAATCTTCTAAATCATACACACCTTGTTTGGCACATTCTCCAGAAGCCTCAATATGCCAAGGCTTGGGCTTTAAGGTGTGGGCATTTTTAACAGGATCGCGTTTACCTGTACCAAATTCATAAAAATTATTATAATTAGTAATTTGTTTAAAAGTATGCGGCGTTAAGTCTTTGCCATAATTTGTTTTGATAATTTTATCCGACAATTCACCGCCATAAACCCCTTCTGCCATACTTGGGAGTGCATTGAATGCCGTCAAACCTACGCCAAATTGCGCGCCCTTTTTAATAAATTCTCTGCGATTTAAATAATCACTTTCATTCGTTACATAATGTTCTGTTATTTTTTTCATTATCTAAAGACCTTTGCATAAATAGGGATGATTAGCAAGATTCAATTTTTGATGGTTATTCATATTTATGCAAAGGTCTCATCTAGTTATAATTGTTATTCATCTACATTATACGAGCAAAACACGCAATAGTTTCACTGTAAAATCAAATAACAAATTATATTTTTTATTTGATTTAAACCATGTTTAATTTTTTCAAAAAAAACACTACTGACAAAGAAAAGGCAACTTCATTAAAAGATAAATTGGAAAAATCTAGGCGAAAACTAGGCTCTGGATTATTCAATTTGTTATTGGGTAAAAAAAACATCGATGATGATTTACTAGAAGAGCTTGAAATGTTGTTAATTACTGCCGATATTGGCATTGATACTACAGACAAAGTGTTGGAATCTGTGCGTAAAAATGCGTCACGCAAAACACTCAAAAATTCTGATGAATTATATGAATTTTTAAAAGGTGAATTGGCAAAATTATTAATTGAAGACAATCAACTTAACACCGACCAACAAGATACCTTCGTGATTTTAGTCGTTGGTGTAAACGGCGCAGGTAAAACCACAACCATTGGCAAGTTGGCAAAATCTTTCCAAAATCAAGG